>DATARX010000527.1:0-9752 GCA_036263955.1 Rhodopila sp. | reverse complement strand
CCCGTATGTCCATTCACTGAACAGCGCCGGTGTTGCCAGAGACAGGAGGTCTCCTTTGTTCGATGGAGTAACCCCGCCGCGATCCGGCCCGCTTCGCCTCGCCATCATCAGCACGTATGACGAAATGTGCGGCATCGCCGGGTACACGCGCGCCCTGGAGCGGAACTTGCGACCCCACGCGCAGGTTACGGTTTTCGACCTCGACCAGTATTTCCTGCGCAGCCCGCATGCTCGCGTGCAGCGCCTCGCCGATCGCCACATCAAGGAAATCGCCGCCCGGCTGGGTGAATTCGACAGCGTCAACATTCAGCTTGAATACGGCACGCTCGGACGAACGACGAACCAGATCGTGCGGCGGTTCAAGATGCTGGTGAAGGCGGCGCCCGCGGTATCCGTTACGTTTCATACGATTCTTGGCCATGAGCCGCTGGACTGGCAGGCGATCGGCCGAAACCTCATCACCGGCCGCGTCGATCGCGCGATCAGGACTGTCAGCGCGTTCCGCCGAAATCGCGATCTCGCCAGCCGCATCTACCGATTTTTGCACGCATGGCAGCGAAGCCATCGGGTCACCGCGATCGTCCATACCAAGCGGGATGCCAGACTTCTTCATGACGTCTTTCGTATTCGAAATGTCAGCCACCACCCGTTGAGTTATGTTGATGTGAAGGAAGCCGAACGCCTGAGGGCGAGCGCGACGCGCGACAGGTTTCCGGTACTGACCACGCTGGCGCCGGACACGAAGCTGATCGGTTCTTTCGGTTTCCTGTCACCCTACAAAGGTTTCGAAACCGCGCTGCGTGCGCTTCATTATTTGCCCGATGACCATCATCTGCTGATTTTCGGCGGTATTCATCCGCAGTCGATCAAGCGTGAACTCGCGCTCGATCCGTACATCCAGACCTTGTTCAATGAAAGCCATATCGGCCAGAGCCTGCTTGATACCGTCAGCGAAAAAGCCGCGCCGCTGACGCTCAATCTCGATGCGGTATCGAAGGATCTGCTGACCCGCCACCCGGAGGACCTGCATCACCGCGTGCACTTCCTGGGCGTGCACAACGATGAGAGCTTCCTGGCGGCCATGGCCCTGTGCGACGTCGTGGTGCTGCCGTATCTGGAAGTGGGACAGTCGAGCTCCGGCCCGATCGCGATGGCTCTGGAAATGGGCTGCCGCGTCCTGGCGTCCCGAACTTTGGCCTTTCTGCAGTTCGCCCGCTACCACCCCAACCAGATCGATTTCTTCGACATCGGCAATTTCGCCGAACTTGCCGACCTGATCCGCGCCGCCGTGCCCGCGCCGGGCCCGAACCGCCAGCTGACCTTCAATGCCCACACCAATACTGCCGTGTATCTGCAGGCGAGCCGGTCGCCCTCGGGGATCCGGCGGGTGCAACGCGGCAAGCAACTGGAGCCGGAAGCGCAAACAGCGGAGACCGTCGGATGATCGGATTGCGGAACCCCTGGCGCGGCTTGCTGGGCACGATCGCCCTCGGCCTGGCTGTAACCGCGTGTTCGGCGGTGCCCGATAGCGGGCCGCGCACCAGCGCCATTGAGCAAGGCGCTGGCCCTTATGCGCTGGTGGACCTCAATCCCGCCGCCGCGCGGGCTGTCAGCGCCTTCGTCGCGGACCAGCGTGTCGAAGCGCCGGCAAGCCTGCCGCCGGGCCGCAGCCCCGGCCTGATCGGGCCCGGCGACCTGCTGCGCGTCGCGATCTGGGAGCCGAATCCGAACGGCACGTCACTGAGCGCCGACAAGTCCGGCCTGGAAACCACCACCCGGGTGGGAATCGACGGGACCATCGGCGTCCCCTATGTCGGCCGGCTGCGGGCGGGCGGCCATACCCCGGCCCAACTCGAACGCGACATCGGCGGACGGCTGGCCGCGACATCGCCCGGCGCCCAGGTGGCGGTCCTGGTTACCGAGGACCTGACCAACGCCGTCGTCGTCCAGGGCGAGGTGGCCAGGCCCGGCCGTTATCCGGTGGTGCCGGGCGCCAGCGGATTGCTGGATGTCCTGGCGATGGCGGGCGGCCCGAATACCCCCAATCGCCAGGCCCTCGTGCGCATCACCCGGGGCGGTCTGTCGCTCACCCGGACCTTGTCGAACCTGGTCGATACGCGGGCGCTGGAAACCGACCTCGCGCCTGGCGACCGCGTCCTGGTCCGCCCGCGGGCCAGCTACTTCTACGCGTTCGGTGCCGTGAACCGGCCCGGTGAGCAGGCCTACGACGCCGATGACATCAGCCTCGCGCATACGCTGGCTCGTCTTGAAGGCCTAACCGACAGCCGAGCCGACCCCGCTGCCGTGTTCATCTACCGTCGCCAGCCGGGTGATCTTACGCGGCGCCTCGTGGCGGGCCGGGACGCCACCCAGGTCATCTACCGGTTGAACCTGCGTGATCCGAATGGATTCTTCGTTGCGGAACAGTTCCCGGTGCTGCCCGACGACCTGCTGTATGTCAGCAATGCGCCGATCGCCGAGGCTGCCAAGGTGTTCCAGTTGCTGACCGGCGTCAGCAGTATCGGCGCGGTGCCGCATAACCTGGGGGCACCGTATTGACCGGCTCGCCGGACGCAAGGGAACTGGCTTCGGCCGCGCTCGCCGCGGCGGAAGCGGATCCGGCCAATGTCGGGTTGCTGCTGCACGCGGCCCAGATGCAATTCCAGGCCGGCGATGCAAAGCGGGCGAAGGCGTTGGCCCAGGGCGCGGTTTCCGTTGATCCCGGCAGCGTTCGGGCGGTGCGATTCCTCAGCGGTCTGCTCGATGCGATTGGGGAGCGCGGCGCCGCGATCAATGCCGGCCGGCAGGCCGTCGCCCTCGACCCCGAAGCGGCCGAACTTCGGTTTCACCTCGGCAACCTGCTGGCGGCGGAACGCCGCTGGCGGGAGGCCGCGGAGCACCTGTCCGTCCACGTGGTGTCGCCGGCCGCCACGGCCCAGGGATGGCGCCTATTGGCGTCGGTGTTGCAACAGGCGGGGGATCCCGAACGCGCGACCGAGGCGGCCCGTCACGCCGTCGCCGCCGATCCGACCAATATCGAATATCGCGTCTGCCTGGCGTCCCTGCTGTCCACGCGGGCGCAATTCGACGCGGCCCTGGACGAGCTTGCCGTCGCCCTGGACCAGGACCCGCGGAACGCGCTGGCCTGGCGTGCCCGCAGCGGCATCCTCGCCGCGCTGGATCGCCTGGGCGAAGCGCTTCAGGCCGCGGAACGGGCCGCCGCCCTCGCGCCCGACGATAAGGACTGCCTGGACAACCTGGCGTTCATCGCGCGGCAGTGTCACCAGCCGATCGCCGCTTCGCCGGTGGCCGACGCGGCGCGCTGGACGCTCCCGCCCCGACGGCACGTCGTGCCGAGGCCCGAACCCACCCTGGGCGACGCAATCGCCATTCGGTGGCGGGTGGCCTACGCCATCATGCTCCGCGATATCCGCACCCGGTTCGGTCACATGCGGCTGGGCTATCTCTGGGCGATCCTGGAGCCGATCGCGCATTTGCTGACGTTGGGCACGATGTTCTTCGAACTGAACAGCGCGCCGCCGCCGGTCGGGGACAACCTGTTTTTGTTCTATGTCACCGGCCTGATCCCCTATCTGATGTATTCCCACGTTTCCTATGACGTGATGGGCGCGGCCGAAGCCAACAACGTGTTGCTGCTGCTGCCGATCGTGAAGCGGACCGATGTCATGGTCGCCCAGGCGGTGCGCCAGCTGGCGACGGAACTATGCGTCGGCATCGTGATTTTCGCGACCAGCGGCCTGTTGGGGCAACAGGCACTGCCGGCCGACCTGCTGACCTGCGCCGTCGCGGTCCTGTTGCTCTGGGTGCTCGCGATCGGGGTAGGGGCGATCGGCATGGTGGTCTCTGATCTATTTCCATCCTACAGGGCCTTCTACGATGCCATGGTCCGGCTGCTGTACTTCGCGTCCGGCATCTATTTCTCTCCCCTCGCCATGCCCGACTGGGTGCGTGCGTGGCTGGTATGGAATCCAATACTGCAAGGCATCGACCTGTTCCGCAGCGGCTTCTTCGCGCAATACGAACCGCACTGGCTTGACGTCAATTACCTGTTGCTGTGCGCCATTGCCACGATTGGAATCGGCTTCGCGATGGAACGGTCGCTGCGCGGCAAAATGGTGGTGCAGACATGATCGTCCTGGATCACGTCCACAAGGCGTATCGCGCCATGCACGGACGCCGCATCGTTCTGGACGATGTCAGCGTTCGACTGCCTGAAGGCCGCTGCCTGGGCGTGCTGGGCGCGAACGGAGCGGGCAAATCGACACTGATTCGCCTGCTCGCCGGCACCGAACCGCCCGACGCCGGCCGCATCACCCGCGGCGGCCGTTCCGTCAGCTTCCCGCTGGGCTTCAGCGGCACGTTGCACCCGCATCTGAGCGGGCGGGAAAACGTCATTTTCCTCGCTCGCCTCTATGGTGTGAACGAACGCGACGCTGCCGCCTATGTGGAAGATTTCGCTGAGCTCGGCAGCTATTTCCGGATGCCGATCGGCAGCTATTCCTCTGGCATGCGGGCTCGACTGGCATTTGGCGCATGCCTGGCGATTCAGTTCGACGTCTATTTGATCGATGAGGTCACCGCGGTCGGCGATGCGCGTTTCCGCGTCCGCTGTCTCGATGCCTTCCGCGAACGGATGACGCGGGCCGACGTCATCATGGTGACCCACGATTACGAAACGATGCGATCCTATTGCGACACCGGGGCAGTCCTCGCCGATGGCCGCCTTACTCTGTTCGACTCGCTCGAAGACGCCATTCGCCAGCATGATCATATCGTGCGCAACAATCCTGTCCGCGCCATGGAGACCGTATGAGCACACGTGTTGCCGCCTCGGGCTATCCGCTCGAGAGACCGGATCTATCGGTGGTCGCGCCGCTGATGTACTGGCGCCGCCGGCGGCGGCACTGGCGGCTGCTGTCGTTGCTGGCGGCGGTTTTGCTGCCGGTCGCCGTGGTCGGCGTTTACCTCTATGGCTACGCCGACGATCAGTACGTAACGGAATTCCGCTTCAGCGTCCGTCACCAGGCGCCGCTGCGCTCGGACGCGACCACGACACCGGTCAACGGCGGGGGTGTCGCCCTGGCGGTGATCAACGACTCGCAGATCGTCATCCAGTATTTGAAAAGCCGCCAGATCATCGATGATATCACCGCCACCGGGGTCGATCTGGATGCGATCTATGCCGCCGACGACAAGGACTTCCTGGCCCACCTGCGCCGCGACGCGCCGGTGGAGGAGCGTCTGCGCTACTGGCGGCGCATGGTCGATCCGTTCTTCGACATGACAACCGGTATCGTTTCGGTCGAAGTGCGCGCCTTCCGCCCGGTTGACGCGCAGCTTGTCGCGACAAGGGCACTCGGACTGGCGGAAAAACTGATCAATGATATCAATGATCGCTCGCACGCCGACGCGTTGGATTATGCCACGCGAGAGGCCGCCGCCAGCGAGGCGAAGCTGCAGGCGGCGCAGGTCGCGCTGGCGGTCTATCGCAACGGGCACGCCGTGCTGTTCCCGGAAATGGAAGCGACATCAAGCACCAACGTGGGTGGGATCGTGGAACAGCATCTGATCGAAGCGAAGACCGCGTTTAATGCGCAACTCGCCGCCGGCGTGTCGCGCGACGCGATGCCGATGCGCCTGCTGGGCAACCGGATCGCGGCGATGGAAACCCTGCTCCAGGGCGTGAACGGCCGCCTCGCCCGACCCGGCGGCGATGCGTCACTGGCTTCGGTGCTGTCGGACTACAGCGTGCTGAAGGTCAGTGAAGACATCGCCGCCAAGGTCTATGAGCGCGCGCTGATCGCGTTGCAGGAGGCGCGCAACATTGCCAATGAGCAGGGGGTCTACCTGGCGGCGTTCGTCCGGCCGGGGCTGCCCCAGGACACGCTGTATCCGGTGCGCTGGCGGATCCTCCTGGAAACCGCGTTGATCGGGTTCGCCGCCTGGTGTCTGCTGCAACTGCTGTATCACGGCATCCGCGATCATATCGATTAGGCACAGGGTCTACCTGGCCACGTCCAGCCCGGAACAAGCGAGGCGACGAAGATGCTGTCGAGACAGTACCGTGGGCTCTATTTTTATCATCTGAAAAAGACCGCGGGCTCGACCCTGAGCCCGTGGCTTGATACCGTCACCGCGGACGAACGGGTGTTTGATCCCGCCTGGGTCGGGCCTGCGTTATTTGGGCACTGGCAAATCGAACTCAACGATCAGCCACCTTCGGGCGACCCTGAGGTTTTGCGGGCCCTGTTCTATTGGAGCGACGTGATCCAAAGCCACAAGCCACTGCGCCCGTTCGCGCCCGCCGGCACGCTTTGCATGACCGTCCTGCGAGATCCCGTGCAGCGCCTGGTGTCCCAGGTTACCGACTACCGCCGCCTCACGCCCGCCGATTGGGCCGAGACGACCGGCTCGTTTCGTGACCTGATCGCGGATACCAACCGCCTGCCGCTGCGAAACTACCTGGAACGTTACGGGCACAACGAAGGGCGCCTGCTGCTGGACAACCACATGACCCGATCATTGGCAGTTGGCCGCCTTGGTCCGTCGGTCGTACTGGTAGAGGACGCCGGGACACTCCTGGACGCCGCGCTGTCCAGCCTGGAGAATGACTACGATGTGATCGGGCTTACGGAATACCTGGACATCAGCCGCAACGCCATTTGTGCCATGGCCGGTTGGCCGCCCGCCGGGGAAATTCGCCGCCTCAATTGCTCGCGGGGGTCCCAGGACCACGACCCGGCGATCGCCGAAGCGAGCGGGATCCTCCACAGCCTCACGCGCTTCGATCGCATCGTCTACGAACGCGCCAGCGCATTGTTTGAAGATCGTCACCGTGCCATTGGCGAAACTTACGATATGCAGGCATTCGAGACCGGCGCGGCATCCTCCGTGCTGCATCGCCTGTCGGGGACGCATCGTGATGGCGCAACGTTCTTTTCCGTACGCCTGCCGATCATGGGATCGGGATTTCACGGCCGCGATGATGCCGGTAAACCGACCTGCGCGGTATGGAGCGGTCCGGCAACCTGCCTGACACTCTACATGCCAACCCCGCCCAACGTCGATTTATCATTACTGGTGTGGATCCGTGGATATGCCGCGGAGCGCCAGCGCCACCAGATACGGGTCAGGGTGGATGGCCAGCCGGCACCACACAACCTGGTGCAAGCTGACGGGTACGCTGACCTCCTGACGATCGACAGCCGCACGGAAAGGGGTTTTGTGCGGCTGGAAATAGAAATAGACCAAACACTGACCTCGGTCGAAGCCGGTAGCGAGGGTTACGACGAACGCAAGCGCGGGTTTTCGTTCGATGGTTATGGCTGGCGCCTGCTGCCGTCGGACGATCCTGACCGCCGATATCGAACCCCATAAGCAAGGGCAACGAGCGTGCTGAAAGCAGATCATCGGGGGCTTTACTATTACCACCTGAAGAAAACCGGCGGATCCACCTTCAATCACTGGCTTGATACCCTCACCTTCGGTGATCGACGGTGTCAGTCCGGCTGGATCGGGTCCTGGCTCATGGAAGGCGTGGGCGCCGCACGAACCGTGGCCGAAGCCGACAGCGACACGTCTTTGTTACGGGCGGTATTCAATTGGAGTGACGTTGTTCACACCCATACGCCGCTCCGCCGGTATGTTCCCGCCGGCACCCTTTGCTTCACCGTCCTGCGAGATCCGGTCCAGCGGGTGGTTTCACAAGTCTCCGACTGGCGGCGCCACAAGCCTGACGTCACTGACCGGATGACATCCGCCTATCGCAACCTCATCGCCGATAGCAATCGTCTGCGCCTGTGCGACCATCTGGCATACTATGCGCGGCAAGAGGGTCGCTGGATGCTGGACAATTACATGACCCGAGCCCTGGCCGCCGTGCGGCTTGGCCGGGCG
Source organism: Rhodopila sp. (assembly GCA_036263955.1). Taxonomy (GTDB): domain Bacteria; phylum Pseudomonadota; class Alphaproteobacteria; order Acetobacterales; family Acetobacteraceae; genus Rhodopila. The sequence goes on along the minus strand of DATARX010000527.1, from coordinate 1,835 downwards.
GCACTGTTTTCGGATGCCGATGCACTGCTCGACGTTGCCCTCTCCAGCCTGGAGAACGACTACGATCTCATCGGCCTGACCGAAAAATCGGATATCTCCCGAAATGCGCTCTGTGCCACCGCCGGCCTGCCGCCGGCGCGGGCGATCCGGCACCTGAATCGGTCCCGAACGAAGCAGGGGCCCGATCCCGAGGTTGAAGAAGCATCCGGGATTCTTCAAACACTGACCGGCGCTGACCGCATCCTCTACGCCCGAGCGTGTGCGCTGTTCGATCAGCGCCACCGCCAGGCCGGCGAAGCGTACGACACCGAAGCCTTCGAATCCCGCCACGCTGCCCGGGTGCTCGGGCAGCAGCGCGGCACCTGGCGGGACGGGGCCACGAGCTTTTCTGTCCGCCTGCCGATCATCGGGTCGGGGTTTCACGGACGTGACGCCCCCGGAACGCCGGCCTGCGCGGTCTGGAGCGGACCAGCCACCTGCCTGACCCTCTACATGCCCGTCCCGCCTGGCCTCCGCGTATCGTTACTGATATGGATACGAGGCTATGCCGCCCAGCGTCAGCGCGACCAGATCCGCGTCAGAGTCGACGGCCACCCCGCCGACCATCAGTTCAGGTCCGCGGAAGGCTACGCCGACCTTCTGACGATAGATGCCCGCCCGCTGCGCGACTTTGTCCGGCTGGAGGTTGAAGTCGACGAAACCCTGACGTCGATCGAAGCGGGCCGTGAAGGCCTGGATGAACGTAAGCGCGGATTCGCCTTCGACAGCTACGGCTGGCGGCCGGACTGACGAGATGAACCGAAGTGCCGGGTAAGGGAGGGGCGGGACTTCGGCACGCAATACAGGGCGCATCCCTCCGTCATCTCGAACTCGCCGCGATATTCGGCGAACAGCGGTACATTCGGATGATCAATGTAGCAGGTATAGCGGTCCAGGCTGATATGCTTGAATATATCCATTGGGGAACGATCGAACCGCGGCAAATAATGGGGGTGCACTTCGATATAGATCGCCGGTTCCTGTGCCACTACGTCACGGGCACCCTCAAGCGCGTTCACCTCGGCGCCTTCGACGTCGATCTTCAGGAAGGATGGCCGCAACGCCGCGAACATGTCGAGTGGAACAAGGTTGATCGGCACCGCGTCCGCCGCGGTCTCGTTGACCAAACCGGTGCTTTGCTCCGCCAGCGAGACCACCGCGCGCCCCGCCTGGTCGGACAACCCCGCCTGGATGAAGTCGATATTGCCGGCGTCATTCAAACGTGCATTGAAGTGGCCGATGTCGATATTCAGGGCAAACGGATCGAAAGCCAGGACCCTGCCGGTGGCGCCGACCGCGCGCGCATAGAACAGCGCGTTGACCCCCTGGTTCGCGCCGCAGTCGAACACCGTGTCGCCCTCGCGGATCATCCCGAGGCGCAGCAGATGCGGCAGTTCGATGGTGTTGTTGTTGTCGTACCAGTTGCGCCCCTCAACGGTGCCGATGATCACCCGTCCGATCCGGTCGTGGATGATTCTTTCCACCAGATAGGGCTCGATCAAGGTCTGCCCCTTGCTTAACACCACATCGGCGTATTTCGCCGCGACCTGCCGCCACGCGTCGAGCCAGCGGTCTGCCTCCGTCGGGGAAAGCCTGCGATCCGCGATGTCCGGCGTGCCACGCTTCGGTGAGATCTCCAGGAATCGGTCGCCCCCCGCGTCGCCCGGATCCGCCCCGGCAGGCATCATGTCGGCGGTCGTTTGTTCACGCTGCTGCAGCGCCGCTCGCAAATCGCCGATCACGCCCTCGTAGCGGCGGATCGTGTCCTCGCACTCGTTAATGGTCTGTTCGCGAAC
>DATARX010000507.1:0-2183 GCA_036263955.1 Rhodopila sp. | reverse complement strand
ACCGGCGCATCGTGCTCGCCCAATTTCATCCACTGGACCTACGACACCTATATGCTGGCGCGGTCGACCGGCGGGGCGATGGTGAAGGCCGGCGGCGATACCTGGTACTTCATGACCGCCGACTATGCCTTCGGCAAGCAGCTGCAGTCGGACACCAGCGCGCTGATCAACGCCGCCGGCGGCAAGGTGCTGGGGTCGGCGCTGTATCCGTTCCCGGGCACCACCGATTTCTCATCGTTCCTGGTGCAGGCGCAGTCCAGCGGCGCGAAGGTACTGGGGCTGGCCAATGCCGGCGCCGACACGGTGAACTCCATCAAGCAGGCGAACGAATTCGGCCTGAACAACTCGATGAAGATCGCCGGGCTGCTGATGTTCATCAACGACATCCATGCGCTCGGCCTGGACGTCGCGCATGGCCTGAACCTGACCGAAAGCTTCTACTGGGACCTGAACGACAAGACGCGCGCGTTCACCAAGCGGGTGCTGCCGAAGACGCCGACCAATTATCCGAACATGGAACAGGCCGGCTGCTACTCGGCCACCCTGCACTACCTGAAGGTGGCGCATGAGATGGGTGTGGCCGAGGCGAAGAAGGACGGCGTCGCCACGGTCAACCGGATGAAGGCGATGCCGGTCGAGGATGACTGCTTCGGCAAGAGCAAGATCCGCGAGGATGGGCGCAATCTGGTGCCGTCCTACCTGTTCGAGGTGAAGAAGCCGTCCGAGAGCAAGGGCCCGTGGGACTATTACAAGCTGGTCGCGACTACCCCGGGCAATGAGGCGTTCCGGCCGCTGGCCGAAGGTCATTGCTCTTTCGTCAAGGCCTGAGAACGAAAGGAAACGGCGTGGCCGGGAAACAACCATGATCACGATCTTCGGCATTCCCGGCCCGCTGTTGTTCGGACAGCTTCTGCTCGGGCTGATCAACGGCGCCTTCTACGCGATGCTGTCGCTGGGGCTGGCGGTGATCTCCGGCATGCTCAACATCATCAACTTCGCCCATGGGGCATTGTTCATGATGGGCGCATTCGCGTCGTGGATGCTGCTGAACTATTTGGGCATCGGCTACTTCCCGGCGCTGATCCTGTCGCCGATCCTGGTCGGCATCTTCGGCATCATCCTGGAAAAGACCATCATCAGCCGGCTGTACAAGCTGGACCACCTCTACGGCCTGCTGCTGACCTTCGGCCTGTCGCTTGTGATCGAGGGCCTGTTCCGCAACGCCTATGGCAGCTCCGGCATGCCATACCGCATCCCCGACATCCTGCAGGGCGCCACCAACCTCGGTTTCATGTACATGCCGAACTATCGCGGCTGGGTGGTTTTGGCGGCGCTGGTGGTCTGCATCTCGACCTGGGCGATCATCGAGAAGACCTCGCTGGGCGCCACGCTGCGGGCGGCGACCGAGAACGCCCCGCTGGTGCAGGCGTTTGGCGTCGATGTGCCGCGCCTGATCACCCTGACCTATGGCGGGGGTGTCGCCCTTGCGGCCTTCGCCGGGGTGCTGGCGGCGCCGATCTACTCGGTGAACCCGAACATGGGCAGCAACTTCATCAACACCGTGTTCGCCGTCGTGGTGATCGGCGGCATGGGCTCGATCATGGGCTCGATCCTGACCGGCTTCGGCCTCGGCGTGATCGAGGGCCTGACCAAGGTGTTCTATCCGCAGGCTTCGGCGACCGTGGTGTTCCTGGTGATGGTGATCGTTCTGCTGGTCAGGCCACGCGGCCTCTTTGGAAAGGCCGCCTGAGATGTTCGGATTTTCGCGGGCACAATCCATCGCCTTCGTGGTGATGGTGGTGCTGATCGTGGTCAGCCCCTTCGTGCTGTATCCGGTGTTCCTGATGCGGGTACTCACGGCGGCGCTGTTCGCCTGTGCGTTCAACCTGATGATCGGCTATGTCGGGCTGCTGTCGTTCGGCCAGGCGGCGTTCTTCGGCATGGGCAGCTACGTGGCGGCCTGGACGATGAAGGTGTGGCATGTCGATGCCTCCATCGCCATCCTCTTCGGCGGCCTGACCGGCGCGGCTTTGGGCCTGGTGCTGGGCTACCTGGCGATCCGCCGCTCCGGCATCTACTTCGCCATGATCACCCTGGCGCTGGCGCAGATGGTGTATTTTTTCTGCCTGGAAGCGCCGTTCACCGGCGGTGAGGACGGCATCCAGCAGGTGCCGCGCGGCCAT
>DATARX010000425.1:0-6503 GCA_036263955.1 Rhodopila sp. | reverse complement strand
GGTAGGGGTGCGACGAGGATAGGCAAAGAACATCGATGGCTTCACATCGCACGCTATTGGCCGGCGGTTGGCGTCTCACGTGAAGCCTTTGGACCCCCGGTGGACCCCCGATGGTAGGAGGCTGGCGCGCCCTGGTGGATTCGAACCACCGACCCACAGCTTGGAAGTAAGCTAATCGGACCATAGTGAGGGCCAAATTTCTGTCGGTCGGTCGCAGTATACCGGGTAATTTAAGCCGTTGCGATCTGACGTCCACCATAATGTACCTCAATTGCGCGGATTTTGGACTCCCATTTGGACCTACAACAACGACGTGGCCGATGAAGGGCCGCTGACCCACGCCGTCCTGGCGATGGTTCTAAACCTTGATCACCGACTACATCGCCTGCTGTTTGGTGCACTGCTTGCTGCGGCGGCAATGGGGGGGCGGCCGTGCGGGCTCGCTGCTAGAGATGGTTCCGCCCGATCCAGGCCATCGTGATGGGCAGGCATGGATGAGCCGTTCACGGCGCCGCACTTATTGCAGCGGTGTCAACCCGACCCTGGCGGCCTCGCGTCCAACGCTATCCCGTGTGTCCATGCCTGCGTGAAGCCATCGAAGCCCGGCCCGCGGAGCATGGCGCAACGCGACGGGTGGCAACAAGATAACTAAGTGATTTCACATGGTGCCGGCGCACAGAATCGAACTGTGGACCTACTGATTACGAATCAGTTGCTCTACCCCTGAGCTACGCCGGCCAACCACGCGGCGCACGCTATACAATTCCCCCGCGACGCAAGCAACCAACTATAATGCCGAATATGATGGCCGACCCGATGCAGCAAGCCTTGAACGAAGCCCAAGCCGCGGCGAAGCGCGGAGAAATCCCCGTCGGCGCCGTCGTGATCGGCCCCGACGGCGCCATCCTGGCGCGCGCCGGCAATCGCACGGAGGAAACCAACGATCCGTCGGCACACGCGGAAATCCTGGCCTTGCGGGCCGCCGCCGCTCTGCGCGACAGCCCGCGGCTGCCCGATTGCGACCTGGTCGTCACCCTCGAACCCTGCCCGATGTGCGCGCATGCCATCAGCCTGTTTCGCATCCGGCGCCTGACCTTCGGCGCCTACGACCCGAAGGGCGGCGGAGTCGATCACGGCGCCCGGGTCTTCGATGCGCCGTCCTGCCATCACCGGCCGGAAATCGTCGGCGGCGTGCGGGAAACCGCCGCCGCGACATTGCTGCGGGACTTTTTCCAGGCGAAGCGGCAATAACGCCCCATGCCGCCGGCCTTCCTGTCCAGGGCACCCGCGCTCGCGCGCCTGCCGATCGTCGTGAACATCCGCGCGGTCAGTCTCGCGGAGGGTATGCGCGCGGGCCTGTCGGTTGCCGTCATCATCGCGCTGAATGAGTATTTGACGTTCGCTCCGCTAAGGGAAGCGGCGCTGGCGGCACTGCTGACCTGCATCTGCGACCCCGGCGGCCCGATCCGCCGCCGCGTTCCGATCCTTTTGAGTTTTGCCCTGCTCGGCGCCGCGGTCACGGCAGGATTTGGCTTGTTGCGTGATTTCGGGCCGGGTGTCGCCATCCCGCTGGGCGTGTTCGGACTGTTCTGTTCCTCCTTCGCGCGCATTCACGGCCAGGCCGCGCAACAACTCGGCGCGCTGCTGGCCACGGTGCAGATCCTGTCGCTGGATCGCGGCATTCCCTCGGTGAACGAGGCTGGAATCCTGGCGGTCGCGTTCATCGGCGGGGCGGTGTGGGCGATCCTGCTGACGATGGTGCTGTGGCGGATCTATCCTTTCCTCCCTGCGCGACGCGCCGTCGCCGAAAGCTACCGGCAACTGTCGGAACTGGTGAAAGACCTGCGGATCCTGGTCACCACCCCCGGCCTGGCCGACTCCGCCTGGGAAGCGCATGCCCGGATCCATCGCGGAGCCACGCGGGAGGCGATAGAGACCGCGCGCACGGCGGTGATGGATACGCTGCGGGCGCGTGGCGCCGCCAGCAATCGCGCCGCGCAGGCGGTCATTCGGCTGGAAACCGCCGATCAGATCTTTGGCGGCCTGATCGGCCTGAGCGATCTGCTGGAACACGGCAATCCGGCGGGCCGCGGGATCATCGAACGCATCCTGCGGCGCATGCGCCCGGTCCTGCTGATCCTGGGTCGGGCGATGGTGACGGATGACCCGGACGTGCATCAGCGGGTCGATCGCGCGATCGACGGGCTCGCCGGGGACCTGGGCGGACTGCCGGTGGGCTCGCCGCTGCGTCCTGTCCTCGATCTGATCATGGAGCGGCTGCGTATCGCCAATACCCTGGCGGTGCCGGCGAACCTGTCGCCGGGTGTCGACGCGCTGGGTCGACGATTACCGGTGTGGCCGCAAATCATCCGCCCGTTGCGCGCCAACCTGAACTGGACATCGCCGGCGCTGCGGCACGCGTTGCGCACGGCGGTGACCGCCGCGCTGCCGCTGGCGGTCACGATGGTCTGGTTCACCCCATACGACCACTGGCTGACCATCACCGTGGTGGCGACAATGCAGCCGTATTACTCGCTGACCTATACCCGCGCGGTCGAGCGGATTGTCGGCACTGCGCTGGGCGGCGCGATCGCGGCGGCGTTCGGGCTGCTGGCGACCACGCCGATCAGCATGGCGGCGGCGATGTTCGCGTTGTCGGTGTCCGCGTTCGCGATCCGGGCGGTCAGTTTCGGCCTGTTCATGATGGCACTGACGCCGCTGGTGGTGTTGCTGGTGGAAACCGGCTCACCCGACACCGGTGGGTGGACCATCGCGGCGGCGCGTGCGGCACTGACGACGATCGGCGGGCTGATCGCGGTCGGTGCGAATTTCCTGTTATGGCCGAGCCGGGAGCCGGATCTGGTTGCGGCCGAGGTGAAGGACGCGATCGCCACGCATGGTGCCTATGCCGAGGTGATCTTTTCGACCCTGTTGGGAGAGATGACGGCTGCCCAGTTGGATCAGGCGCGGCGTGCGGCCGATGTTTCCAGCAACGCGCTGGAGGCGCTGATCACCCGCGCATTGCTGGAGCCGGGGACCAAGAGCCGCGACTCGCTGGAGGCGGCGATGGTGGTCGATGCGGCCTTGCGCCGTTGCGCCGGACGGCTGGCGACGGTGCAGTTCGACACCGTTCTGGCCGAGCGCGTACCGCGGGAAACGTTGCGGACCTGGCGGGATTGGATCGCCGTCTCGATGCGCAGGCTGGGGGCGGGCGATACGGTTTTGCCGCTGCGGCCGGACGACGCCGGCATCGATGCCCTGGGGCGGATTGCCCGGCAGATCGAGCTGATGGCCGGGGCGATGCAGCGCATCCGATAGCCAATCCGGTCTCAGCCGTCTGGCGCTGCGCCTGCAAACCCCTTAATCATTCGGTAAAAGGGGATGGGAACGTTATCTTGGACTATGTGTTTCATTTCGGAGACATATGGGCGGCGCGTGACGAGCTCATTACCGGCACGCTGCTGACGCTACGCCTGTCAGCCTTGTCCATGGTCTTGAGTCTGATCGTCGCGGTCGCGGGGGCTTTTGCCCGGACCTCCGGCCCCGCGTGGCTGCGTGCGATTGTGGCGGCGTATGTGGAAGTGATCCGGAACACGCCGTTTCTGGTGCAACTGTTCATGATCTTCTTCGGGTTGCCGACGTTCGGAGTGCGGCTGGATGCCAATACCGGCGCGCTGATCGCCTTGGTACTGAACGGCAGCGCCTACACGATCGAGATCATCCGTGCCGGGATCGAAAGCATCGGCCGCGGCCAGACCGAGGCGGCGGCGGCGCTGGGGCTGAGCCGGTTTCGGACCTTCCGCCTGGTGATCCTGCCGCAGGCGCTCCGAGTCGTTGTCCCGCCGCTGGGCAGCCAGTTCATTCTGCTGATGCTGAATTCCTCGGTCTGTTCGGTGATTTCGGCCGATGAATTGACGGCGGCGACGCAGGATATCCAGGCGCGCACGTTTCGTCCGTTCGAGGCGTTTATTGTCGCGACCGGCATCTATTTCTGTCTGTCGATGTTGTTTTCCGGCACCTTCTCGGCCCTCGAGCGGCTGGCGTTCGGTGCGCCGCGGGAGGGACGCCGATGAGGCAACTCAATGTCGGCGACTACGAATTCCTGTTGCTGGCCGCGCGCTGGACGATCCTGCTGTCGGTCTATGCCGCGGTTGGGGGCGGTATCGTCGGGCTGGCGATCGCGTTGATGCGCACGTCCGGCAGTGCCGTGCTGCGCTGGATTGCCATCGGTTACATCCGGGTTTTCCAGGGGACGCCGTTGCTGCTGCAACTGTTCCTGGTGTTTTTCGGCGGCGATATGATCGGCATGCCGCTGGGCGCGTGGCTGTCGGCAATCCTGGGGTTCAGCCTGAATGCCGGAGCCTTCCTGGGCGAAATCTGGCGCGGCGCCATCCAGGCCGTGCCGAACGGCCAGATCGAGGCTGCCAAGGCGCTTGGTCTGCACTACCTGCCCCGCATGGTGCGGGTGGTCCTGCCGCAAGCGTTGCGCATCGCCATTCCGCCCACGGTCGGGTTTCTGGTGAACCTGATCAAGAGCACCTCGCTCGCGGCCATCATCGGCTTCGTGGAGGTGACGCGGGCCGGGCAGATGTTGAATAACGCGACGTTCCGTCCATTCCTGATCTTCGGCATCGTTTCAGCGATCTATTTTGCGCTGTGCTGGCCGTTGACCGTGACCAGCCGCCGGCTTGAACGGCGGTTGGCCGCTGCAACTTCACGTTAAGAGGAAACCGAGAAATGAAATGGCTGACTCGAATGCTGGCAGCGACGGTGCTGCTGGCTGGACTTGCGACACACCGGCCGGCGGCCGCGCAGACGATCGACGAAATCCTGAGTCGCGGCAGCATCAACATCGGCGTGCTGGTTGATCTGCCACCCTATGGCGTGTTGAACGACAAGCAGGAGCCTGACGGCTACGACATCGATGTCGCCAAGCTGATGGGCACGTACCTCGGCGTGAAGGTCAATCTGGTGCCGCTGACCAGCCCGAACCGGATTCCGTTCCTTCTGACCAACAAAGTTGATCTGATCGTCGCCACGTTCGGGGTGACGCCGGAACGCGCGAAGCAGGTGATGTTTTCGATTCCGTACAGTGCGATCGAAAATGTCGTATTCGCCGGCAAGGACAAGAAGATCGCGACCATGGACGATCTGAAGGGCCTGCGGGTCGGTGTGCCGCGGGGTACGGTGCAGGATGTGATTCTGTCGAAGACGCTGGGGTCGGCGGTGAAGATATCCCGTTTCGATGACGATCCCAGCACGTATCAGGCGTTGTTGACGGGGCAGGTGGATGCGATCGCGGAGACCGGGCTGACGGGGGATGATTTCTATAAGAACCACCCCGAGGGCAATATCGAGCGCAAGTTCATCCTGTTGCAGCAGCCGAACGGCATCACCATGCGAAAGGATCAGTGGAACCTGCACCAGTGGGTCAATACGTTCGTTTATTTCACCAAGAATAACGGCGAACTGAATGCGCTGTATGAGAAGTGGTTCCATAAGCCGCTGCCGAACCTGCCGGTGTTTTAAGGCCGGTTGATAGCGGGCGGCGGCGTAACGTATCGGAGCGCCGCCGCCCGAATCGCCCCAGCTTCGCAATGTCAGTTCCGGCAGGTGCGCCAGTTCCCGAATCGAGTGCGATCATTCTTTCGTCATTCTAATGCGAAGACAGAACGAGGGCCGCTGAGGGCGGCGGAGCGTTGCCGTGCCGGCGCTTCGAAACCCGGGGGTGCCCTTTTCGATAAGGGCGCTTTCCACACGGGACGGCATGCGACGGGACGATGGGTCCGTCGGTCACTGGGTCGTTGATGCATAAGACAGGGCGCGCTTGGATCAGATCCGGTCGCGGCCCAGCGGCAGCGGCTGCTCACCCAGCATATCGCGCAGGATGACATCCCTGGCCTCGTCCAGGTCCAGGCCGTTGGTTTCGATCAGCGGGGCCGTCTCGGACAGGATGACGTCGACGTCCTGCATGATCTTCAGGCGCTTGAACAGGTCGGGGCGTTGCAGCCCCATGCTCTCACCGACCAGTTCCAGGAAATTCGCCACCTCGAACGGCCAGTCGCGTTCGTGGCTGCAGAGTTCGCGGTGGCAGGCGTGGTAGATACCGGCAAGCGTCGTGACTCCGGCATCGGCGGCAGCCTGCAACTGGTTGCGATGCACGTCCTGCTTGAAGGCTGGCAGCGGGGTCAGTTTGTTGCACATGTAACCGACGCGGGGCTGTTCCAGATCGACGAAATCGAGGCCGGGGATGGCGCGCAGGATGGCTTGGGCGGCTTCGGGGACGCCGGGGTTGCCTGGGTGCTCGTGCAGGCCGACACGTTTTTCGACGCGATGTCGCAGCAGCGGGCGCAGGGTGTCCAGTCGTTCGGCCAGGAACTTCACGAACGGTGCCATGTCGAGCGGCGAGTCCGGGCGGGTGGGGGCGGCGATCTCGGTCAGTTGCACCTGGCAGGTCGGGCACCAGGACAGCGCTCGGGGGGCGGCGGCGGCCAAGCGGTCGA
>DATARX010000388.1:0-3125 GCA_036263955.1 Rhodopila sp. | reverse complement strand
CGGCAGGGGCATCGGCGTCGCAGCAAGGACGTGCTGAACGTCGTGCTCAAATCCAGATTTCGTGAGGTGGTCCATCAGACCAGCAGAGTCAAGGGTTTCGGCGCTTTCCGCCCAATCTTCGATAGCATTTCGCAGGCGCACCAGTGCAGCGCCCATCGATAGACCAGCGTATGCGTGGCCAACATCGTTCAACAAAAACGGATGCCGCAGCAGGATCGCGGTCAAAATCCGCGCCCGCTCCGTTGTCGTGTTGTCCTGCAGCAGGATTGGCCGCGGTGGCCGCAGACTGGGGGCGGCACCAGTCCGCTTGTCCCATTTGCCGCCCGGACTCTTCTGCGGGCGCGACCGGCTGGCGAAGAACCTGTCCAGCAGCACCCGCCGGTATTCCGCGCCCAGTGACTTGTCGCCGATCCGGCCGGATGCCTCGATCAGCCGCGTGCGAAACGCGGCCCGCTTCTCCGGCGTCGCGTCTCCAACCTCATTGCGCACCATGTCGTACAGTGCGTCGGAAGGCGACAGCGCCGCCGCCAGCACCGCCTCGAACGCCGGCGCCCCGCCCTTGCGCACCAGGCTGTCGGGGTCCTCGCCGGTCGGCAGCGTGGCGAATTTCAGCGACCGTTCCGGCGTCAGCATCGGCAGCGCCAGTTCCATCACCCGGGACGCCGCGCGCGATCCAGCCGCGTCGCCATCGAAGCATAGCACCGGGCAAGGCGAAACCCGCCATAGGTCTTCAAGCTGTTCATTGGTCAGGGCCGTGCCCAGGGGCGCGACCGCGGCGGTAAAGCCGGCCTGCGCAGTGGCGATGACGTCCATATACCCTTCAACCACGATCAGCGTCCCGCCGTTGCGCACCCCATCCCGAGCCAGGTCCAGGCCATAGAGGTTGCGGCGCTTGGAGAACACCGACGTTTCCGGCCCATTGACGTATTTTGGCTGCCCCGTACCCAGAATGCGGCCGCCGAAGCTGATAATCCTGCCGCGGCGGTCCCTGATCGGAAACATCACCCGCTGCGAGAACAGTTCGAAAGTGCGACCGGTTTCCTCATCGCGGCGAATCAATCCCGCGTCAGCAAGCTGTTCGAGATCGATCCCTTGCCGCGACAGTTCTGCCGTCAGCCCGCCGCGCTCGCCGGCCCAGCCCAGGCCGAAGCGGGCGATGGTCGGTTCCGTCAGGCCGCGGCCCAGCAGGTAATCCCGCGCCATGCGCCCTTCGGGCAAAGCCAGGCGTCGTTGATAGTGCGCCTGCACGGCCTCCAGCACGCCAACCACATCCAGCCGCCTGCGTTCGGCCTCGGCGGCTTCCGGCGAGGATTTCGGCACCTCCAGCCCGGCCTCGGCCGCCAGTTGCCCCACCGCTTCCATGAATGACAGGCCCTGGCTTTGCATGACGAAGCTGATCGCATCCCCATGCGCACCGCAGCCGAAGCAGTGGTAGTGATCGTCATAGACGTAGAAGCTTGGCGACTTCTCGCCATGGAACGGACAACAGCCTTTCCACATCTTGCCGGACCGCGCCAGGCGCACGCGCCGGCCGATCAGGGCCGGGACGGGGATGCGGATGCGAAGTTCGTCGGTGAAGCTGGACGGCAGCGCCATCGTGCAACTGTTCCGTCGTCAGCCGCCGAGCCGCGCTTTGACCATCGGACCCGCCTTGGCCATGTCCAGGCTGGCGGCATGCTTCGCCTTCAGTGCAGCCATGACCTTGCCCATGTCCTTGATGCTGGCGGCGCCGGTTTCGCTCACCGCGGCGGCGACCGCCTTTTCCATCGCCGCTTCGTCCATCTGCGATGGCAGGAAGGTCTCGATCACCGCGATCTCGGCCTCTTCCTTCGCCGCCAGTTCGGGACGATTGCCCTTGCTGTAAAGCTCCACCGACTCGCGCCGCGACTTCACCATGCCGCGCAGCATGGCGACGATCTCCTCATCCGGAATCTGCTCGATCCCCTTGGGGCGCGACGCGATATCGGTGTCCTTCAGCTTCGCCATGATCATGCGCAGCGTGGAGGTCCGGGCGGAATCGCCGGCCTTCATCGAAGCCTTCATCTGGTCGGTGAACTGCGTCCTCAGTGTCATGGCGGCGCTCCTGCGCGACAAACGAGCCTTATACTATAGGTGGTGCGGCGCCGTCAGCCGGATGGCGTATCGTGATCCGGATGCTGGCGGCTGACGACCACGCGTGTCGCGCTGCTGGTCTCGACCGTCGGGGTATCCCGCAGCCGCCCGGGCATCAACAGGTCGATCCAGGGCAGCCGCGCCTCCACCCCGAAATTGATCGTCGGCGGCACCGCGGCGGCGTCGTCCAGGCTGCCGGTCGTGACCTCGATCGCATCGCCCTCGAGGTAATGGAACGTCAACGGCGTGCCGCAAGCCGCGCAGAAATGCCGTTCGGCGACCGAGGAACTGCGGAAGCTGGCCGGCTCGCCCCGGGTCCAGGCGAAGCGGGCAGTGGGAACTTTGCAAAGCGCTGCGAATAATCCGCCGACCGCCTTCTGGCACATGCGGCAATGGCAGACGGTCGATTCCGGCGTTTCGAACAGGGCATAGCGCACCGCGCCACATTGGCATCCGCCGGTCAGTGTCGGTTTGGTTTTATACATGGGCCGCTCCCTCCGGAAAAAACCTCCCAGTAAGATCGGCGTTGGTTGCGGTGGGAAATTTTCTCCCATACAGTGTCCGCTATGCCGATCTCTGTCGATCATATCATAGAACGCATGGGTGGGGCTGACGCTGCCGCTCGATTAACCGGCGTGGGAACCGAGGCGGTGCGCAAATGGCGCCAGAGCCGAGCGATCCCATCGCGCCATTGGCCGGCCGTGATCGCGGCCACCGGCCTCACCATGGCCGACCTGCAGCCCGTCCCCCACGAACACGCGAGTGCAACCATGCAGCATGCAACCGACACTGTCCCCGCCGGTGCCACCGCCGTCCTCGTGCTGGCGGACGGCACCCTGTTCTGGGGCAGCGGTTTCGGCGCCCATACCCAATCGGCCAGCCCCCAGTCGGCCAGCCCCCAGTCGGCAAGCCCCCAGTCGGCCAGCCCCCGATCTGCCTGTCCGGTCGGAGAGGTCTGCTTCAGTACCGGCATGACAGGCTATCAGGAAACCCTGACCGACCCGTCCTTCGCC
>DATARX010000381.1:0-11918 GCA_036263955.1 Rhodopila sp. | reverse complement strand
ACGGCGTGTGGCGCGCATTCGGCCACATGGACCGTGTTGTGTAGCGCGTTTTCCAATGGATCTGTATTTACAGATGCGCCTTGGCCAACGTCATGCGGACGCCCTTGTTGCCATCGGCCAGTTGGGCGACCCGCCGATTGCCCTGGTGGGGCCGACGCTTGCGGGAGAGCCGACCCGGGGGCACAGGGGTTCGGACTCTCGACCTGGCGCAGCCGTGGTCGTCGTTGCTGACATCGTTGGCCGAGGTCCCGATCGTCGCGAGTCGTGGGCGACGCGAGTCGTGGGCGGCGGCCGACGGTGCGATATCGCCGCGTGCTTTCACGCCGCGGTCCCGTCGCCGGCCGATCGAAAGGAAGATGTTCTATGCCGCCTGCGCAAGCTCCGCCGGTGCCAGCCGGATCAGGTAGTCGAACGCGGACAGCGCCGCTCTGGCCCCCTCGCCCATGGCGATAACGATTTGCTTGTAAGGCACCGTCGTCGCATCGCCCGCGGCGAAGACACCCGGGACGGACGTCGCACCGCGTGCGTCGACTTCGATCTCGCCGCGCGGACTCAGGGCGATGGTGCCCTTCAGCCACTCGGTATTCGGCACCAAGCCGATCTGCACGAAGACGCCGTCCAGATCAAGCCGATGGGCGCCGCCTGTCTCACGGTTCTTATAGGCCAGGCCGATGACCTTGCCGGCATCGCCGATGACCTCCGTCGTCTGGGCCGATGTCAGCACCGTCACGTTCGGCAGCGAGCGCAGCTTCGCCTGCAACACCGCGTCGGCACGCAACTGGCTATCGAACTCGATCAAGGTTACAGTCGCAACGATACCGGCGAGGTCGATCGCTGCCTCGACGCCCGAGTTGCCGCCACCGACCACCGCCACGCGCTTGCCCTTGAACAGCGGGCCATCGCAGTGCGGGCAGTAGGCGACCCCCTTGTTGCGATACTCCGCCTCACCCGGCACGTTCATCTGGCGCCAGCGTGCGCCGGGGGCGAGGATGACGGTTTTGGCGCGCACGGAGGCACCATTGGCCAGCTTGACCTCGTGCAGCCCGCCGGCGCCCGCCGCTGGAACGAGGCCAACCGCCGTCTGCAGATTCATGATGTCGACGTCATAGGATTTGACGTGCTGCTCCAGCGCGGCCGCCATCTTCGGGCCTTCGGTTTCGGGAACCGAGATGAAATTCTCGATCGCCATGGTATCCAGCACCTGGCCACCGAAACGTTCCGATGCGACACCAGTACGGATCCCCTTGCGCGCGGTATAGACGGCCGCCGCCGCACCGGCCGGGCCGCCACCGACAACGAGGACGTCGAACGGGCTCTTGGCGCTTATCTTTTCCGCCTGCCGGTCCACCGACGCGGTGTCCAGCCTGGCGAGGACCTGCTCGATGAGCATGCGCCCCTGACCAAACGGTTTCCCGTTCAAAAACACGGTCGGCACCGCCATGATCTCGCGGTCCGCGACTTCCCGCTGGAACAGCGCGCCGTCGATTGCCGTGTGCCGGATGCATGGATTCAAAACGCTCATCAGGTTCAGCGCCTGAACCACATCCGGGCAGTTCTGGCAGGAGAGCGAGAAATACGTCTCGAACTGGTAATCGCCGTCGAGTGCACTGATCTGCTCGATGACCTCGGGCGGTTCCTTCGGCGGATAGCCGCCGACCTGCAGCAGCGCCAGCACAAGCGAGTTGAACTCGTGCCCCATTGGAATGCCAGCAAAACAAACGCGGATGTCCGTGCCGATGCGGCTGACCTGGAAGGATGGCGTCCTCTCGTTGGCGGCTTCCCTGACCGTGATCTTGTCCGAGAGGGACGCGATCTCGTTCAGCAGCGCGCCCAGCTCAGCGGATTTCGGGCTGGCGTCGAGTGACGCAACCAGTTCGATCGGCTGGGTGATCCGGGCGAAATAGCCGGACAACTGGGACTTCATGGCGGGGTCAAGCATCAAGGCGGCTCCACGTCGTTTGGCGAATCAGAAACCCCGGCCTGGCCGCGGCCAGGCCGGGAAATATGCCGTCAGATCTTTCCGACCAGGTCCAGCGACGGAGCCAGCGTGTGCTCGCCCTCTTTCCACGCCGCGGGGCAGACTTCGCCCGGGTGGGTGTGAACGTATTGCGCGGCCTTGATCTTCCGCAGCAGCTCGGTCGCATCGCGGCCGATGCCGCCGGCGGTGATTTCAACCACCTGGATCGTGCCATTCGGATCGACAACGAACGTGCCGCGGTCCGCGAGACCCGCGTCCTCGATCAGCACCTCGAAGTTGCGGCTGATCTGCTGCGTGGGATCGCCCACCATGGTGTATTCGATCTTGCCGATCGCGGGCGAGGTGTCGTGCCAGGCCTTATGCGAGAAATGCGTGTCGGTCGAGACGCTGTAGATCTCAACACCGCGGCTTTGGAACTCGCCGTAAGCATTCTGCAGGTCCTCGAGTTCCGTCGGGCAGACGAAGGTGAAGTCCGCCGGATAGAAGAAGACCACCGACCACTGGCCCTTGAAATTGGCCTCGGTCACCTCGATGAACTTGCCGTTTTTATACGCCGTCGCCTTAAATGGTTTCACTGCGGTGTTAATTAGCGCCATTCGTCACTCCTGCTCATCATCATTGATGTTGCAGTGCACCAAATAGGGCAGGACATCGACCGAATGAAATGGAAAAAATCGGACTGATCGATCGATAAATCCGATGACGTCCGAGGCAGAAAGGCGGTCGCGCCGGTCATGCCTCGCGCGGCCAGTACACAAAGCCAGTGCGATGACTCTCGCCGAATCGGGATGGATTGTGACTTAATCCGCATCCGTTGCTGACGCGACCTCGTGATGGTCCCGGATGAAGGTTCGATCGAGGGCGTCAAAGGGGCTCACGGCCAATGATTTCAAACGATCCGATTTGACATATGGGGAATTCGCACTCGCCTCACGGCCTGATTACCGAGGGGCAAATGGCAGCGGATGCGGGCAAGCTAACAGAACGGTGTCAAACCGACCTTCGGCCGTTGGTCTATGGCGTGGGCGACGTTCATGGAATGAGCGACCTGCTTGCGCATCTTCTGGTTCAGATCGAGGCTGATTCCGCTGCTTGCGGACAGCCGGCGCTGGTCGTGTTCCTCGGGGATGTCGTGAACCGGGGGGCCAAGACGCGGCAGGTACTCGACCGCTTGATGGCCGGGCCGACGCGACCGGGCGACCGTTGGATTGTTTTGCGCGGCAACCATGAGCAGATGATGCTGGAAGCCCTGACCGGCGACTGCGAAATCACGTTCCAGCGCTGGTTGAAAATGGGCGGATCGGCGACCTTGGCGTCGTACGGAGGCACGCGCAAACAGGCGACCCCGGAGCGCGCGCGGGAATTGATCGGTCCGGCGCATCTGCGCTTTCTCGCCGAACTTCCATTCACCCATATCGTGGGAGACTACCTCTTTGTTCATGCGGGCGTTGAGCCGGGCATCCCGCTGCAACGGCAGGCGACTGCCAAGCTTCTGACAATCCGAGGGCGGTTTTTGAAAAAGCCCCATGGACTGCCGTTCACCGTCATCCACGGCCACACACCGACGGATGGTCGCCCGAGTCGCGGGCCGGGCCGCATTGGGGTCGACACCGGAGCCTACTTTACCGGCATCCTCACGGCGGTCGCGATCGAGCCTGATCGGACCGGCCAGCGATTCCTGCGGGTTCCGGCTGTCCGCGAAAAGCTGCGCTCCGCCGGACGCTGATCGGGCTGTTCATACCAGCCGGCGCTGCGTGGTCGATGCAATTCGCGCTCCGACCGCCGGTGCGCGGATTGCCGCGAGTGTTGGAACGGTCCATAGGATAAGAGTGTGTTTTCGCGCCGGGCTGATCCGACCGGGTGCCCGCATTGCTTACGATCACGTGCTCTCTTCGCCCGTGACGATCGGCTGTTGTTTTTGTCGCGCGCTCTCCGCGCCCATGGCGGCCATGATGCGTGCTTGGGCACCAAGGATGTGTTCGTAAACAAGCCGATAGGCCGTATCGCTGTCATGGGCTTGGATGGCATCGATAATCGCACCGTGTTCAGCGAGCGCCAAAGAAATCCAACTTCTTTGATAGGTCTGGAGATTGACCAGCACCAGCCGATCGAATTCTTCCACGAGGCTGTTTTCGAGAGCAGCGATCCGAGCATTGTCCGCCAGTCCCGCTACCGCGCTGTGAAAGTCCCGGTTGTAATCCATGAACGCCAGTTCCTGCACGTCGTTGGCGATGGCGTTACGGAACCGGTCCAAGCTGCGTAGCGCCCCATCGTCCGCCCGGGACGCCCCCGCGGCGCAAGCCGGCGCGGTGAGTAAGCGCAACCCGCACAGATCCTTGACATCACGAATTGAGATTGGGTTGACCCGATATCCCTGCCGAGGCAGCACCGTTACAAGTTTTTCCTGCTCAAGCCGCAGTAGGGAGTCCCGAATTGGCGATCGACTGACACGGTACTTTTCCGCAAGGATCTGTTCCCGCAATTCCTGCCCGGGCGGGAAATCACATGTTAGAATCGCATGGCGGATCGCCCGATACACGTTATCACGCAATAGCTCGGCCATGGGCAGCCCCCGTCAGGTGGAGCAGTAAAAAACATCCTAATACACTGTTGCAGATCGGCTTCAACTTGTCACGAAAAAGTGAGAAAAAAATAAATCAGACGTCTATTAATGGCGGGATCGACGCCGGGATTTTTTTGGGGGGACGGTTTGCTGCTCGTGCCGTCGGCCAGTCGCGGCCAATACAAGGTAGGCTGGCGGCGGTCGCGGATCGCGATCGGATCGGATCGCGGCAGCGGTCCGGAACTTTTCTTCCGGTCAATTGGCGCGTTTACTTGCCGATGTTTACGCCTGATTCGGCGCCGTTCAGGCGTTTACACGCCTGCTAACCGTCTTTCAGCAACCGGTTACTGGGCAACGTCTTGTCCAAGACCTTGTGGGCCTGTTCGGCGCCGGTTACCGGAAGGCCGACGGGATCCAGCAGGCCGACCTGAACCAGGACGGATGCCTGATCCCAGTAAATGTGCTCGTGCGCCAGTTTATCCCCCTGGAATTGTACGATCGCCACCATGGGGATCTCGACCCGCCGTCCGGTCGGGGCGACGCCGGGCAGCATCCAGTCTACCTGCGTGGTGTGGGTGAATCTGACCACGAACTCATCGACGATTCGGTCGGTGCCGACGGTGCGGCTAACCGGTGTCATCGCAAAATCAGGTGGGTTGGCCCCGATGAAGTGGTTAGCATAGAAGCGCTTGAGCGCGTCATACCCTACCCCGCCCAACATCGTCGGGATATGGTTCACATACGGTTCGGCGACCATCGTCGCCATCGTCGCATCGACGTCGCGCGTTTCAAACTCGTAACGGCAATGCGCTTCCCACAAGGGCACCAAGTCAAGGTCGGCCATCGAAACATCCCTTCGCCTGAGGGGATCATGCCCGAGCATAGTGTCGCGGCAAAGAGGTCGCCGGGATGGCGGCATCGCGGGCGCGGCCCAGGTTCTCACGCTTCCCTGCGACAGGGCCCTATTTTTTGTTTTCAGTGGCCTGCTTATCTTCTACGTGCGCCGCACCTATCCTTTGCGTGCGCGGCACGTATTCTCTACGTGCGCGGCACGTATCCTCCACGTGCGCGGCACGATGCGGCGGACGGACGGAGGGGGCGGGACACTAGACCGTGCGGGTTGTGGGCGTTCCGCCGAACAGGCGACCGACCAGTCCGCTCAGGTCAGGTGTCTGATCGGGGACGGTGCCGCCCGGGGTGACATGATCGATGACGTGGGGCAGCGCTTCGGCCAGAACGCCGCGCAGCGCATCTGGTGTGGTGCCGGCCTGCTTCGCCCAGCCGTCGATTTGCTCCGGCGAAAAAACCTGACCGACCTGATCGGCCGAAACCGGGACGTTCTGGCCTGTTCCTACCCAGGACTGAACATATTGGCCAAGGCCGGCGGACTGGAATTTCGAGACGATCGCCGCGACGCCCTGATTGTCGCCGTCCCGCACCGACAGCACTTGCTGCAGGATACCGGCGAACGGTGAAGCCTGACCTTGCTGGCCGCTGCCCATGATGCCTTGCAATATCTGACCCAAAAATCCGCTCATGTGTATCCGTCTCCCGTTGTGATGAGACTTCGTGGCGATCGTCTCACCCTTGGCCTGCGACCGGGCCTCGGTTCCGGACGACGAAGCGATAGATCGCCAGAATGATCACGGCACCAACGATCGAGCCGATGAACCGCGCGCTCTGGTCGCCTTGATACCACCCCAGGGTTCGGCCGAGCCACGTTGCCACCACCGAACCGCCGATCCCGAGCAGGATTGTGACAATGAATCCGCCAAAATCCCGGCCCGGCATAATGAGTTTGGCGACCGTACCGGCAACGAATCCGATGATGATCGCCCAAAGGAAAGCAAACATATGCGAAACTCCGCGCCATGTTTTGATGCCGCTGATCTGACGACAAGTCTGGTCGTAGCAGGCACGGTGCACAAAGGCACCACGAAACACTCGATATTCTGTTTGCGTCACACCTAATTTACAAAATAAACCCGGCACCAGCCGCATTATTGCAAATGAAACGGCTGTTTCGCTGGCGGATCGTCGTCCGTAACGGGCGGCGATGATTGCGACAGCCTGCGCGATACCCGGCGCAAACCGCCGCGTGTTTTGCTTTAATAACGTTTAGCGACTGTCCAGTTCCGCCATGCGGGTCGCCATCATCCGTCGCATCGGCGGCAGGTAACCCACCGCCCGCAGACCAAGGTTGCGCACCAACTGTCCGGCGGGGCTGGTCAGCGTCCCCATGCGGGTCATCCGATCCGTCAATGCGACGACTCGTTGCGCCACCGGCCGCCGTTCCACCTCATAGCGCTGCAGATAGGAGTCCGGCTGGTGTCCGCCGATCACCGCGGCAAGCCGCTCACCCAGGGCGACCGCATCCTGGATGCCGATATTCATCCCCTGGCCACCCGCCGGACTGTGCACATGCGCCGCGTCACCGGCCAGAAGGGCGCAGCCGGCGCGATACTGTGCGGCGACGCCATGGTGGATGCGGAAGCGCGAGGACCAGATCACGTCCTGGACCCGAGCCGGCGCGGTCCGCGCGCCCCTGTTGTCCAGGATCGCCTGCACATCGTTCGCGTCCGGATGTTCCCGTGCCGCTTCGCAGGTTGCGATGATGCGGAACCGGCTGCCGGTGAACGGCGCCACCAGCATCATTCCGTCAGACGCCAGGAACAGCCGCATCTCCTCCGCTCCCAACGGAAAGTCCATGTGGACGTCGGCCAAAATGAACGACTCCGCATAGGTTCCCGGCGCGAAGCCGATCCCGCAGGCCTGCCGCACCAGGCTGTGGTAGCCGTCGGCACCGACCACGTAGCGGGCTTTGATCGACGCGGCGGCGCCTGTCGCGTCGCGCAACGCGGCGGTGGCGTGAACGCCGTCCTGGACCAGCGCCAACGCCTCCTGCCCGCGCTCCACCGTGCCGCCCAGCGATGCCAGATGGTCCGTCAGGATCGCCTCGGTTTCGTTCTGCGGGAGTACCAGGATGTAGGGATAGCGGGAGCGGAGCGCGGCGAATTCGATCCGCAGCAGCAACGCGTCCCGGTCGTGCATGCAGACCGCGCCGATCTGCCGGCCGGCCTTTACCAGGGCGTCGGTGACGCCGAGGGGTTCCAGCACCTCCAGCGTCCGTGCATGCACCGCGGCGGCGCGGGAGTTGGCCTGCGGCGCGGTCAGCCGGTCGACCAGGACGAAGTTGGTTCCGTGCCGTGCCAGGCAGACTGCCAGCGCCAGTCCGCTTGGCCCGGCCCCGACGATCAGGACGTCGGTTTCGGATGGAAGTGGCATGCAGATCATCCCTCCAATGTGGACACGTCCAAAACCCGCCGGGATGCGTTCGGGTTGCGCACGCGGCGGGACGGGCGACTTTTCGGTCTCCAGCGGCTTCCCGACCGGGCCGGCATCCGCGTTATTGAGGCATCCGCGTTATTGAGGCGAACTTAACTCCGAGCCACGCACAGGAACGTGAGCGTGTTTCGTGCCGGCGTTGCCCACCTGCGAACGGTCGGCCGGGGCCGTGGCGGTTCCGGCGCAGAGCAAGGTCCTTTTGTCATGCGAATTGTCATGCGAACCACCTCGGTCGTTGCGTTACTGGTCATGCTTTGCGGCGCCGGGCCGGTCGGTCCCGGGCTGGTCGGGCCTGGGCTGGTCGGGCCCGGGCTGGTCGGGCCTGGGCTGGTCGCGCAGGCGCAGGTTCGGCTGTTGCCGGTGGCAGACGCCGCGCACACGCTGTTCCAACCCAACCTCGGCGGTGCCAGCGAGGCCGGGCGCGTCGTCCAACTGCCGCGGGGCGGGTACGGTGTGACCACCGGCGGCACGCCGTATTACCAGACCTTTGGTGCGCCGGGCGGCGGCGGAGTCATGGTGCCGAACGGCAATGGCGGATCCAGCGTCATCGGTTCGGGCGGGCATATCGGGACGGGCTATACGCCGGGCTGACCGTTTATCCGACATCAGGGTGGTCGCGCGATGCGTCGTGATGGTTGCGCGATGCGTCGTGATGGTTGCGCGCTGCGTCGGGGGGTGGTTGCGCGATGCGTCGGGAATAGGATACCCCCCTATCCATGACGCACACCATTCGTGAAACCCAGAAGCTGCTGGCGCGCGTTCGCCGCCTGCGCGGACAGATCGAGGCCATCGAACGCGCCCTGGAGGGGGAAGCCGGCTGCGAGCAGGTCATGCATCTGATCGCCGGTGCGCGCGGCGCGATGGCGGGCCTGATGTCCGAAGTGGTGGAAGACCACGTCCGCACCCACCTGGTCGATCCCGGCGGCACGATGAACACCGACGCCGTCGAGCAGTTGCTCGAAGTCGTTCGCACCTACCTGAAGTGAGGACGCCTATGGAACCGAAAAACCATGTCTTCCTGGGCGAGGGCCACGAACACGCGGAACGGCGCACCTGGTGGGTCATCTGGCTGTGCGGCGCGATGATGGTGCTGGAAATCGTTGGCGGCGTGATGTTCGGCTCGATCGCGCTGGTGGCGGACGGGCTGCACATGGTCACCCATGCCGGCGCGTTGCTGCTGGCCGCGCTGGCCTACGGCTATGCAAGGCGGCACGCCAACGATCCGCGCTTCACCTTCGGCACCGGCAAGCTGGGAGACCTCGCTGGCTTCACCAGCGCGATCGTGCTGGTGATGATCTCCCTGCTGATCGGATGGGAGGGGATTGATCGCCTGCTCAATCCGGTGCCGATCGCGTTCTCCCAGGCGATTCCGATCGCCTGCCTGGGTCTGGCCGTCAACGTCGCCAGCGCCTGGCTGTTGAGCGGCGGCGAGCATCATCATCACCATGGGCATGGGCACGGGCATGGGCATGGGCATGGGCACGGTAATGGTCATGAGCATGGGCATGAGCATGACGACCGCCACGTGGTGATGCTGGCCGACACCAGGCTGACCCTGGAAATCCATGAGGACGGCGTGCCGCCCCGCTTCCGCGTTCACGGGGCGATCTCCGCCGCCGAGCTGACCGCGGAGACTGTCCGCCCCGATGGCGCGCGGCAGCTCTTCGCCTTTGCCCCCCTTGGTGATGGGCTGCAAAGCGTCGACGTGATTCCCGAACCGCATGCGTTCACGGTGGCTCTGACGAGCGGGGCGGCCACCGCCTCGGTCCGGTTCGAGGAGCATGCCCATGCCGATGAATCGGCGCATCGCGACAACAACATGCGCGCGGCCGTGGTCCACGTGATGGCCGACGCCCTGGTGTCCGTGCTGGTCATTGTCGGCCTGCTGCTCGCCCAGGCATTCGGATGGGTGTGGATGGACCCGATGGCCGGGATCATCGGCGCCCTGGTGATAGCCAGCTGGGGATATGGGCTGGTGCGTGACACCGCACGCATCCTGATGGACATGAATCCCGACCCGCATCTGACCGAACGGCTGCGGCAGGAGATCGAAACCGACGGCGACCGCCTGACCGACCTGCATGTCTGGCGCCTCGGTCCCGGCCATCTGGGGGCGGAGCTGACGATCGGCACCAGCCATGACCGCCGGGCGGCCGATTATCACCAGCGGCTGCGGCATTTCCGGATGCTGTCGCACGTCACCATCGAGGTCCACGCGTTGTGAGGCCGGACCAAATGAGGGTGGCCTGTATGGAGTCGGCCTTCACGTTCGCGCTGATTCTGAACGATCCCACCGGGGTTGGGACGGGGCGGCCATTCAGGGTTGCGGCGGCATGACCGGCGATTCCGATGCGCGGCTGCGGGCATTTGCAGACCTGCTGCTGCGGTGGAATACCGCACTGAACCTGATCGCGGCGAAAGACGCCGAGGTGGTGTGGGCGCGGCATATCGCCGACTCGCTGCAACTGGTCCCGTTGATGCCGGCCGGGATCACGCGTGCCGTCGATCTTGGTTCCGGCGGCGGGTTTCCGGGGCTGGTTCTGGCGATCGCCACCGGCGTGACGTTCGACCTGATCGAATCCGATCGCCGGAAGGCGTCCTTCCTGCGGACCGCGGTGCTGCAGACCGGCGCCCCGGCCACGGTGCACAACGTAAGGATCGAGGACGCACCGGTGCCGGCGGCGCCGCTGGTCACCGCCCGCGCCCTCGCCCCACTGCCGCGGCTGCTGCCGCTGGCCGCGCGGTTGCTGACGCCGGAGGGGGTTTGCCTGTTCCTGAAAGGCGCGAAAGTGGAGGAGGAACTGGCTGCGGCCGAACCTGGCTGGACCATGGCGGTCGAGCGCTTCCCCAGCCAGACCAGCCCCGACGGGATGGTGCTGCGGCTGGCCGGATTGCGTGACAAGGGCGGGTAAGCCGCCTCTCGACGCTGGCTTTCTATTTTCAGCGGCCTGCTTATCCCCTCCGTCCGCCGCATCATGCGGCGGACTTCGAGGCAGGCAACTACCGCCTGACAATCACCGCGACCACGCCGCCGCCGTCGTGGCCTTGGTGTTCGGCGCCGCCGGACACGAACAGGTCGGTGCGACCGACGACGCCGGCCAGCACGCCGCCGACGAGCGCGCGCGCATGGCGGGTGGCGTTGATGTCGCTGTCGTCCAGCATGATGTGGCGGGCGTCGCGGATGCGCCCGGTGGTCGACGGATCGGCCTTTGCCAGCACCGCCAGCACGCGCGCGCGGTCGGCGTCGTCCAACTGGCCGTCCGGCTTCAGGCCCGCATCGGTCAACGCGCCGACCGCGGCCGGCAGGTCGATCGCATCCCGCATCACCCGATGAGCGATCACCGAGTCGCTCGCCCAGGCGGCGCTGTTGCCCAGGACGATGACCTCGTTGTGCATCAGTTCGATGCCGGCGGATGTGCTGGCGCGGCCGGACCACAGGTCGAGCCGGTGGCAGACGACGCTGTCGTCCAGCGCGTCGCGGGCGATCTCGCCCAATGCCAGCGCGACACCCAGGGCGGATGCTCCGCGCGAATAGCCCATTGATTTGTATGTATCGGTGGTCGCCACGCTTTGCCCGCGCGCGGCGGCCTCGGCCACCCGGTCGCCGGTCAGCAAGGGACATTTGACCTGGACGTAATGGACGTCCTCCGGCCGCGCGATTCCGGCCTGGGCCATCGCCGCCGAGACGGCCTCGGCCGTGGCTTCGATCTGCGCCGTCCGGCCGAGTTCCTCGGGCCGGAATACCCGGGTGAAGGCGGTGCCGATCGCCAGGCCGGGGTGTGGTTGGGCGTCCACCGTGGCGGCGGCGAAGACCAGGAAATGCGGTGACAAACCGCCCTCGGTGCCGCCCGACATAACCATCGCCACGCGATGCCCGACCTCTTGCGGCGTGCACGCCAGGGGACCGGCGAGCGCGTGCTGCAGCGCGCTGACGGCATAGGCGCGGGTAAAGTCGTTGACGCAGCCGTTGCCCTCGGTCTTGCCGAATATCGCTCGGATGTCGGCCGCTTGAACGGTGCCGGACTCGATCAG
>DATARX010000328.1:0-5153 GCA_036263955.1 Rhodopila sp. | reverse complement strand
CAGCCACTCCCAACCCGCAGGCATATCATCGCCCCGCTCCGACGCGACACACCGGTCTGACGCGACACACCGGTCTGACGCGACACACCGGTCCGACGCGACACACCGGTCCGACGCGACACAAGGGCATGTTCGTGCACCTGCTCGCATCCCCGCTCGCACAATTGCAAACGCGCGTGGGGAGGGAATCCGCCGGCGGCCTGGAAAGCGTGGCCGAGATGGAAAGCGTGGCCGAAATAGAGAAGGCCGCGTAAACCTCGTGACCAGTCGCTTCCCCTCTCGGAATATGGAATCGCCTTGGCTAAACCCACCGCCCGTTTCGTCTGCCAGTCCTGTGGCGCCGTCACCCCCAAATGGGCTGGCCGCTGCGAGACCTGCGGCGAATGGAATACCGTCGAGGAGGAAGCCATTGTCACCCGCCCCGGTCCTGCCGCCAAGGCGCCCGCGGGCCGCGGTGTCGCGTTCGTCGGCCTGGCCGGCAGCGCGGAACCGCCGCCGCGCGCCGTTATCGGCATCCCGGAGCTCGACCGTGTCCTCGGCGGCGGCCTCGTCCCCGCCTCCGCCGTGCTGGTCGGCGGCGACCCCGGCATCGGCAAGTCCACTCTTCTGCTGCAAGCCGCCGCCCGCCTCGCCCGCACCGGTAACCGCGTCCTTTATGTCTCCGGCGAGGAATCGATCGACCAGATCCGCCTGCGCGCCCGCCGCCTGGGCGTCGCCGATTCCGCCATCGAACTCGCCGCGGCCATCAACGTCCGCGACATCGCCGCCAGCCTGGAACAGGCCAAGGACACCACGCTGGTGGTCATCGATTCGATCCAGACCATGTGGCTGGACGCGATCGAAAGCGCCCCCGGGACCGTCGCCCAGGTGCGCGCCTGCAGCTTCGAACTGATCCGCCTGGCCAAGTCAGGAAAGTTCGCCCTGATCCTGGTCGGCCACGTCACCAAGGACGGCGCCCTGGCCGGCCCCCGCGTGCTGGAGCACATGGTCGACGCCGTGCTGTATTTCGAAGGCGACCGCGGCCACCAGTTCCGCATCCTGCGCGCGGTGAAGAACCGTTTCGGCGCCACTGACGAAATCGGGGTGTTCGAAATGACCGAGGCCGGCCTCGCCGAAGTCCCCAACCCCTCCGCCCTGTTCCTCGCCGAACGCCGCGGCAACATCGCCGGCAGCGCGGTGTTCGCCGGCCTCGAAGGCACGCGCCCGGTGCTGATGGAGGTTCAGGCGTTGCTCGCCCCCAACCCGGGCGGATCCCCCCGGCGGTCGGTGATCGGCTGGGACAGCAGCCGCCTGTCGATGTTGCTGGCGGTGTTGGAAACCCGCGCCGGCGTGCGGCTGAACCAGACGGACGTCTACCTCAACATCGCCGGCGGCTTGCGGGTCAACGAACCGGCCGCCGACCTGGCCGTCGCGGCGGCCATCGCCTCCGCCGCTTTCGAAGCGCCCACCAGCCCCGGCATGGTCTACTTCGGCGAAGTCGGCTTGTCCGGCGAAGTTCGCCAGGTCGCCCAGGGCGAGGCCAGGTTGAAGGAAGCCGCGAAATTGGGGTTTGACTCCGCCACCCTTCCGCGCCGCGTCGCCCATGGCAATCGCAAGCTCGCCGCACCGGAGGGGCTGCGGATGGAGGAGATCGGTCACATCGCCGACTTGGTCGTCCGCTTCGCGCCCCCGGCCTCCAAGGGTTGATGGCGATGCACAACCGCATCGGCCAGGTCGCCGCCCACGGCCGTGATCGCCGAACCTCATATTCGCGGCATAGCGCGCCGCCTCGGCCGCCCGCCATCGAAGGAAATCGGCCACATCGGCGCGACCGATGACCGTCGCGTACCCGAATCGGCGGGAAAAAATGTATGATCCGCTTGGCGACGAGCGCCAGGGGGACGATAACCCGGCGTCCTTTCCAATGGCGGTGGCATGACGTGGGTTGACCTCGTGGTCTTCGGGTTTCTGCTGGTATCCGGCCTGCTGGCGTTTGCGCGCGGGCTGGTGCGCGAGGTTTTGGGCATCGGCGCCTGGGTCGGGTCCATCGCCCTGGCGTTCTTCGGCCTGCCGATGATGCGCGATGTGGTGCGCAACTGGCTGCCGAGCCCGGAGTGGATCGACCCGGTCAGCTTCATCGTCGTCTTCCTGGTCTCGCTGATCGTCCTGACCCTGATCGCCCGTGGGATCGGTGGCCTGGTCCGCGGTTCGGCGCTGGGCGGCGTCGACCGCACATTGGGTCTCGTATTCGGCTTGGCTCGGGGTGCCGCGGTGGTCGTCGTTGCCTATATAATAGGGCAGATGGTGTTCCCGGTTGAGCGCTGGCCAGACGTTGTGCTCGATGCGCGGACACTGACGCCGACTTACCAGGCCGCGAAGTGGGTGCGGGAGCAGTTGCCCGAGGATTACCGCCCCCACGCCCTCGACCCGCCGCCGGCGGGACGGCAAGCGACCGCCGAAGCCTTGATGCGCGCCAATCCGCAAGGACGCGCAACCGGAAAGCCCGCAGAGCGGGAATAGGAGTTGTCAGAGATGGCGTTGACCAGCCGGGATTTGGATGACGACTCCCTGCATGAGGAGTGCGGGGTATTCGGCGTCTGGAACGTGCCCGATGCCGCGGCCGTCACCGCGCTGGGGCTGCACGCGCTGCAGCATCGCGGCCAGGAAGCGACCGGCATCACCTCCTTCGACGGCGCCCGCTTCCACTCCCATCGCGGCATGGGGCTGGTCGGCGACAATTTCGGCGACGCCAGGATCATCGAGAAGCTGCCCGGCCGCATCGCCATCGGCCATAACCGCTACGCCACCACCGGCGACACGGTCCTGCGCAACGTCCAGCCGCTGTACGCCGATTTTGAATTCGGCGGCTTCGCGGTCGCGCATAACGGCAACCTGACCAACGCCCACGTGCTGCATCGCGCGCTGGTCCGTCGCGGCTGCCTGTTCCAGTCCACCACGGACTCCGAGGTATTTGTCCACCTGATCGCCATCAGCCTGTATTCCACCGTGGTGGACCGGCTGATCGATGCGCTGAAACAGGTGATCGGCGCCTACTCCCTGGTCGCGCTTTCCAACGAAGCCCTGATGGGCGTGCGCGATCCGCTCGGCGTGCGGCCGCTGATCCTGGGCCGCATCGGCAACGATGCGTCCAATGGGGGCACTGGCGGCTGGGTCCTGGCCAGCGAGACCTGCGCGCTGGACATCGTCGGCGCCGACTTCGTCCGCGACGTCGAGCCTGGGGAGATCGTCGTCATCAACGACCAGGGCGTACACAGCGTCAAACCGTTCAACCGGCAGAAGGAACGCTTCTGCGTCTTCGAATATATCTACTTCGCCCGGCCGGACTCCGTGATGGAAGGCATGCCGGTCTACAACGCCCGCAAGCGCATCGGGGCCGAATTGGCGCGCGAGGCAGCGGTGGAAGCCGACGTGATCGTGCCGGTGCCGGATTCCGGCGTTCCGGCGGCAATGGGCTACGCGCTGCAGAGCGGCATCCCGTTCGAACTTGGGATCATCCGCAACCACTATGTCGGCCGCACCTTCATCGAGCCGACCGACCACATCCGCCATCTCGGCGTGAAGCTGAAGCACTCGGCCAATCGCCCGGTGCTGGAAGGCAAGCGCGTCGTGCTGGTGGATGATTCGATCGTGCGCGGCACCACGAGCAAGAAAATCGTCGAGATGGTGCGCGCGGCGGGCGCGAAGGAAGTGCATATGCGCATCTCCTCCCCGCCCACGACACACTCCTGCTTCTATGGGATCGACACGCCGGAACGGAACAAGCTGCTGGCGTCCAGCCACAGCGTGGAGGAGATGGCGAGCCTGATCGGCGCCGACAGCCTGGCGTTCATCTCCATCGACGGCCTGTACCGGGCGCTTGGCAAGAACGGGCGCGATCCAGGCGCGCCGTACTATTGTGATGCCTGCTTTACCGGCGACTATCCGATCGCCTTGCCGGACCAGCAGGACAACGCGGACCGGCAACTCACACTGCTGGCGGCAAATCACTGATGTCCGGCCTGCCTGACGGCGCCATTGCCCTGGTGACCGGTGCCAGCCGCGGGATCGGCGCGGCGACGGCGATTGAACTCGCGCGCCTTGGGGCGCGCGTGGTGATCACCGCGCGCACCCAGGGCGGGCTGGAAGAAACCGACGACGCCATTCGCGCCCTGGGCGGCGAGGCGACGATCCTGCCCCTGGACCTGCGCGAAGGTGCCCAGATCGACGCGATCGGGCCGACCTTGTTCCAGCGCTTCGGGCGGTTGGACATCCTGGTGCACAATGCCGGCGCGCTGGGCCGGCTGACGCCGGTGTCCCACATCCTGCCGGACGACTGGTCCGACGTGGTGGCGGTGAACCTGTCCGCGACCTGGCGGCTGATCCGCACCACCGATCCCCTGCTGCGCCAGTCACCGGCGGGACGCGCCGTCTTCGTCACGGAAAGCCGAGCCCGGGATCCCAGGGCGTATTGGGGCGCGATCGGGGCGACCAAGGCCGGGATGGAGCATCTGGTGCTCACCTGGGCGCAGGAAGTCGCGACCACATCGCTTCGGGTGAACCTGTTCGATCCGGGGCCGGTGGCGACCCGCATGCGCGCCAACGCGTTTCCCGGCGAGGACCGGTCAGCATTGCCGAATCCCGATGCCGTGGCCCCTGCCCTGGCGGCGCTGTGCCTGCCGACGGAACAGCGCAACGGCGACCTGGGGCGGTTCAGTTAACGGGCGTCCTTGTCGCCGATACTTATGATCCCGTGGCCGATCGCAGCCGAACCGAAGGTGAACGCGAACTCAAGGATCAGCAGGGCGAAGGCCAGCCATCCCCCGTCGGTGTGCCACACCAGATCCCGTAGCGAACCGGTGTTGGTCGCGACCAGCGTCACCGCGCCGACGACACCGCCGACACTGCCCGCAAGCCAGTGGGACAGGACATGACGCACCAGTTCCATATCCTTGAGACGATCCAGGCTGCCCTGTCGTTGCGGCTGTCCGGTCCCCTCTCCACGATATGATGTCTGCGGTTGTCCAGGGTTCGTTTCTCCTCACCGTTCGCGTTTCTCCTGGCCGTTCGCGTTTCTCGCGGCCGTTCGCGTTTCTCCTGGCCGTTCGCGTTTATCGCGGCACGACGTTTGCTAGATCATTGCTCAGTTGTCCGGGGGTGCCCGCCGTGACCGATAC
>DATARX010000316.1:0-10429 GCA_036263955.1 Rhodopila sp. | reverse complement strand
GGTGGACCGCTCCGAGTTCGACCAGATCAATGCCAAGCTGATGAAGGACGAGCGTCCGGCGCATGCGATGCCGGTGCTCCAGGGCATCACCAAGGCGTCGCTGCAGACCAACAGCTTCATCAGCGCGGCCTCCTTCCAGGAAACCACGCGGGTGCTGACCGAGGCTGCGACCGCTGGCAAGACCGACAGCCTGATGGGTCTCAAGGAGAACGTGATCGTCGGCCGCCTGATCCCGGCCGGCACGGGCGCGGTGATGAACCGCCTCCGCGCCGTCGCCGCCGGCCGCGATCAGCGGACGCTGTGGAACGAGAACGCCGCACGCCTGACCGAAGACACCGCCGCGGAGTAATGTCCGCGGATACGGAATGGACGGGCCGGTGGCAGCAATGCCACCGGCCTTTTCTTTTTGGTGGCCTTTTCTTTTTGGTGGCCGTTTTTCGTTTGGTGGCCGCCCGGGCAAGTGAATGGCCCTCGGCCCTTATCTCTTGCGGAAGCACCCTACAGACAGGCCCCAAATCCCCGTGGCCGCTGACTCTCTTGCTGGACCGGCTGCGTCAGACTACAGCGGTCTCATTCCTCTCAAGGACAACACCATGCGCGAAGTTCAGCTTCGACAGGCCAAGGCGTCACTGTCGGCGATGGTCGAAGAAGCGGCCCAAGGCGAAGCCGCGGTCATTACCCGGCACGGCCAGCCGACTGCCGTATTGATCGGGTATGAGGAGTGGCGTCGGCTCAGCCAGATCCCCTCGTTCGCACGCCTGCTCACCGCCTCGCCCTTGGAACCTGGCGACCTGCCGGAGCGCGACGAGGCGCCGTTGCGCGACGCCCGTACGTGAGGGGCTACCTGCTCGACACGAACGTTATCGCGATGACGGCACCTGCCAATGCCGCCCGCGATCAAACCGTGCTGGATTGGCTGGAAGCGCACACCGACGTGCTTTTTCTCTCCGTCGTCACGATCGCCGAAATCGAGCGCGGCATCGCCCTTGCAGCGTGCAAAGACGCTAGGCGGAACGCCGCATCCCTGGCGGCATGGTTGGAGGCAGTATTGCACCTTTACGGCCGCCGCGTGCTCTCCATGGACATACCGGTCGCCCAAGCGGCCGGCCGCCTGGATGCCTCCGCGCGCAACCTGGGCCTGGCGCCGGGCTTCGCCAACATCGCCATGGCGGCAACGGCGGTTGCTCACGACCTGACGGTCCTCACGCGCAACGTTCGTCACTTTCGACCGTTGGGCCTGACCGTTTTGGACCCATTCAATGAGCCCCTGCCGTAGATCGAGCGACATCTCCGTTCCCATTCCCCGCCCCAAGCGATAAACTGGCCGGATGGCCGCCCCAACCCCACCCAACGACCCCGCCACCGATCCCTCCATTGCGGACCTGATCGCCGCCCGTCCCTGGCTGCGATACGACGTCATGGATGGCCTGCTGCTCGACGGCGTCCCGCTCAACGCGATCGCCGCCGCGATCGGCACCCCCACCTGGGTCTATTCCGCCGCCACCATGCGGGCACGCTACCAGGCGCTGACAGGTGCCATGACAGACGCCGGTCTGGACATACACATCCATTACGCCGCCAAGGCCAACGACTCCCGCGCGGTGCTCGCCCTGTTCGGCGAACAAGGCGCCGGGGCGGATGTCGTCAGCGGCGGGGAGCTCCTGAAAGCCCGTCGCGCCGGCATCCCGGCCAGCCGCATCGTCTATTCCGGCGTCGGCAAATCCGCGCCCGAACTCCGCCTCGCGCTGCAGGAAGACATCGGCCAGATCAACGTCGAAAGCGCCGAAGAACTCACCATGCTCTCCGCCCTCGCCACCGCGACCGGCCGCTTGGCGCGCGTGGCATTGCGCGTAAACCCCAACGTCGACGCCGGCACGAACGACAAGATCACCACCGGCCGAGCCACCGACAAGTTCGGCATTCCATACGACGACGCGGTCGCATTGTATGCCCATGCGACCACCCTGCCCGGCATCCAACCCGTCGGCGTCGCCACCCATATCGGCAGCCAGATCCTCGGCCTCGCCCCCTATCGCGCCGCCTTCGCCCGCATCGCCGACCTCGTCCACGCCCTGCGCCAGAACGGCTCGCGCGTCGAAACCGTCGATTGCGGCGGCGGCCTCGGCATCCCCTATCGCAACGACCCCGCCCCTTCCCCGGCCGGTCTCGCCGCCGCCATGAAGCAGGCTTTCCATAATCTCGACGTCCGCCTCGCCATGGAGCCCGGCCGCTGGCTGGTCGGACCCGCCGGCGTCCTGCTCGCGTCCGTCATCCTGACGAAGCAGACCCCACACGAGCCGTTCATCGTTCTCGATGCGGCGATGAACGACCTGGTTCGCCCGGCCATGTATGACGCCTGGCACGGCATCGTCCCGGTTTCGCCAACCGACGCCACAGCCGAAGCCCGTTCGGCAACCGTTGTCGGCCCGGTCTGCGAAAGCGGCGACACGTTCGCACGAAGCCGTGTGCTCCCGGCCCTCGCCCCCAACGCGACTGTAGCGATCCTCGACACAGGTGCGTATGGTGCGGTCATGAGCTCAACCTATAACGCTCGCCCGATGGCGGCCGAGGTCTGGGTAGACGGCGGCCAGTGGTCGGTGATCCGCGACCGCCAGCCGATCGAAGCGCTGTGGGAGCAGGAGCGGCTTCCCGCATGACCGGCCCGGCGCATCCGTTGCGCCGCCTTGCCAGCCGCCGCGTCCTGGCGCGCGCGGCGATTCTGTTCGAAGCGGTCTGGCCCGCTCTTTGGCCGCCACTGGGCGTGGTTGGCGTTTTCCTCTGTCTCGCTTTACTGGATCTCCTGCCGCTGCTGCCAGGCTGGCTCCACCTCGGCGTCCTGGCAACGTTCGGACTTGCGTTCGCCGGATTGCTGGTCCGCGGCCTGTGGCGGGTCCGCCTGCCGGATGACCCGGCAGCCGATCGCCGGCTGGAAACGCAATCGGGCCTAATCCACCGCCCGCTTTCCGTATTGACTGACAAACCGGCCACGGACGACAGCATCGGCCTGGCGCTCTGGCAGGCGCATGCGGCCCGAGCGGTCGCCCAGATCGGCCGGTTGCGGGTCGGCGCGCCACGGCCGGGAATGGCACGCCGCGATCCACGCGCATTGCGACATGCGGTTTTGTTGGGCGTGCTGGCCTGTCTCGCGATCGCCAACACCGACGCGCCGTCCCGTTTGTATGCGGCAGTGACACCATCGCTGCCGGTTGCGCCGGGTGCGCCGGCGACCGAACTCCAGGCCTGGATCACCCCGCCGGCCTATACCCGCATCGCGCCGATCTTCCTGAAGGCCGAAGGCGGCAGCATCTCGGTCCCCGCCGGGTCGCACCTGACGGTGAACGTCTCCGGTGGCAATGCCCAGCCGACCCTGTCGCTGAACGACCGTTCGGATGCCCTGGCCGCGCTCGACACCAGCAGCTTTCAGGCCGAACGGGACCTCACCCGTGGCGGTTTGCTGACGGTGAAGCGGGACGGTGGCACGCTCGCGGCCTGGATGCTGACCGTGGTCGCCGATCAACCGCCGACCGCGGCCTGGGGCGACAATCCCGGACGCCAAGGCGCCAGCCAGCAGACACGGCTGCCCTGGCAGGCCGCCGACGATTATGGCGTCACCAGCCTGCAGGCGGAGCTTCGGCTGCGGGACCGGCCGAATGCACCACCGCTGATCGTGCCCATCCCACTGCCCGGCGGCTCGTCCAAAACGGCCCACGGCCTGAGCCAGCCTGATCTCACCGCGAATCCCTGGGCGGGTCTCCCGGTGATCGGCCGGCTGGTGGCGCGCGACGCGACCGGACAGGCCGGCTCCAGCGCCGACGCCACCTTCGACCTGGCGGAGCGCCCGTTCCACAATCCGGTCGCCCGCCTGCTGATCGCCGCCCGCAAAACCCTGAGCGTGCATCCGAACGATCGCGGCGATGCCCTGGAGGTGCTTGACGGGTTGATGCAGCAACCGGATCTGTTCAACGGCGATCTCGGCGCGTTCGCCGCCCTGAGCGGGGCCTACTATGCGCTGGTCCGCAACCACGCGGACAGCGCCGTCCCCGAGGCGCAGCAGATGATGTGGGAACTCGCCCTGCATATGGAGGAAGGGCAGACCGAACAGAGTGCCCGCTCGCTGGAGCAGGCCCGTCAGGCCGCGCGCGACGCGATGGACAAGGCGCAACAGCAGCCAAACGACCAAAACCGCCAGGACCTGACGAAGAAGCTGGAAGAACTGCGGCAAGCGATCGACCGGCATATGCGTGCGTTGCTCGAAGAGGCACAGCGCAACAACACCATCATGCCGTTCGACCCCAAGGCGATGCAGTTGTCCGACCGCGACATGCAGCGCATGGCCGAACAGGCGGAGCAGGCGGCGAAGGAAGGCCGCATGGCCGACGCGCAGCAGCAAATGGCACAACTTGAACAAATGCTCGACCAGCTTCGCAACGCCCGTGTTCAGGGCGGCAACAATAAGCAGGCCAACGGCAAGCGCCAGCGCGGCAAACAGCAGCAGAGCGTGGTGCAGGACCTGATCGCCCGAGAGGGTGGGCTGCTGGATCACGCGCAGCAGCGCGGCAATGCAAATCCGCCGTCCGCCGATCCGGAAGCCGAACGGGAGGCCGACAGCCGCATGCAACAGGCGCTGCGAAAAGCGCTCGGCGAGCTGATGCAGCAGTTCACCGACCTCAGCGGCGAGGCATCGCCTGGCCTCGGCGAGGCGGATCAGGCGATGCGGGAGTCCGCCACCCAACTGAACCAGGGCCAGGATCAGGCGGCCAGCGACTCCCAGCAGCAGGCGATTGCCGCGCTGCAAAAGGGCAATCGCGAAATGGGCCAGGCGATGGCCAAGATGGGCCAGCAGCCCGGCCAGGGTCAGGGCGGAGAGGGCGACGACAGCGACCAGGACGGCGAGCAAGGCCTGATGGGGATGATGATGCCAGGTGGGCAGCAGGGGCAGGGCCGAGGCAACGGGCCGTTGCCAGGCTCACCGGATCGCGATCCCGGCGGCCGCGATCCGTTGGGACGCTACAATCAAGGGAACTCCACCGACAACGCCGACGTCGCGGTGCCGGAGGAGCGGGAGCGCCAGCGCACCCAGGCGATCCAGGACGAACTGCGCCGCCGCGGCGCGGATCAGGAACGCCCGCGCGAGGAACTGGATTATATCGGCCGCCTGCTGAAGCAGTTCTAAAGGAACACACACCAACAGCGGGCGTCCTGTTGACGCGAAACCGTTGGCGTGGCGCCAACGAAGAATGCCGACCACGAACGCCCCGCCGTCCTACCCCATCACCACCTGGATCGGCCCCGGCGCGTCGCTCACCCAAAGCGGGGCAAAGCCGGCGCTGTCTCCGTCGGTTTGCGCCGGCACGGCATCGTTCTGCAGGAAGTCAATTCGCCGCGCCCGCACGTGCCGCACCCCCGGCGCTCGGCCCAGCAGGTTCAACGGCAGGGCGGTGCCATACATCATCGCCGCGCCGGGACCGGACTGGTCGAACAGGATCACCGAAAAGCCGGGCTCACCCGGCATCGCGTCCATCGCCAGCCGAAAGCGCCCGCCATATAGCCGGCCTTTACTGATGATGACGCTCGCGGCCTCGGTCTCGACATCGTCGATTCGCATCCGGATCGGCGGAAATTCGTAGCGCCCAAGTTCCCGCATCGACTGCAGGACGTAGGCCCCTTTGCCCAGCACCTTCTTCAGCGAGAACGGCAGATTGTGGACCACGTGGGCATCGAACCCGACGCCCAGCATTTGCACGAACAGCCTGGCGCCGTCGGGGCCATTCGCCTGCCCGGGCCACAATGTGCAGGTGCGTCCGAACGCCAGGGCGGCGGCGACCGATTTCGGGGCGAACGGCAGCCCAAGTTCATGCGCCAGCACGTTCGCGGTGCCCAGCGGGATGACGCCAAGCCGCGCAGTCGAACCCATCAGCCCATTGGCGACCTCGGCGATCGTGCCATCCCCTCCGGCGGCAACGACCATCTGCTCGCCACGCCGCGCGGCATCGCGCGCCAGCGCCTCGGCATGTCCCGCGCGATGGGTTTCGGCCAGATCCAGCCTGACCCCGTTGGCGACCAGAACATCGAGCACCCGCCACAGCAAATGGGCGCGTCGGCGTCCGGCGACTGGATTGAAGACGATGATCATGTGAATCGGGCGACCCGGGTTGGGCGAAATCCCGTGGTTGCCACGCGGCGATGTCATTTCCATGACAGTAGAATGACGATCTTAATATCTTTGCTTTGTTCGATAGACAATGCTTGCGTCATAGAATCTTAACTTCCGCGACGCGACAGGAACAGTATCAGGTGCGCCCAGATGTAAGACTGGAAATGAACGGCCGAAATGAACGCAATGTCCCACATCGGCGTCCCGCCAGCCTACCGGACGATTTTCATTTCGGACACGCACCTCGGTACGCGTGGTTGCCGGAGTGAGTTCTTGGCAGACTTCCTCCGCCAGTCAAGCTGCCACCATTTGTTCCTTGTCGGTGACATCATCGACGGATGGCGGCTGCGCAAATCCTGGTACTGGGATGAACACCACGACGATGTGCTGAAGCAGATCGTGCGCCACGCCCGCGCCGGCACCGAAGTCACCTACATCCCCGGCAACCACGACGAGATGTTCCGCAACTGGCTGCCGATCGGGCTGGAAATCTGCGGCATCAAGATGCGCCGCGAATCGGAGCACACCACCGCCGACGGCAAGCGCCTGCTGATCATGCACGGCGATGAATTCGACAGCGTCGTGCGCTATGCCAAATTCCTCGCCCTGCTGGGCGACTGGGCCTACACCACCGCGCTGATCGTCAACCGCTGGTTCAACGCCATCCGCCGGCGGCTGGGCTATCCCTACTGGTCGCTGTCGGCCTGGCTGAAGCGCCAGGTGAAGGAAGCGGTCAAGGCGATCGACCGATTCGAAACCGCATTGGCCGCGGAGGCGCAGCGCCGCGGTTTCGACGGCGTCGTGTGCGGCCATATCCACCACGCTGAAATGCGCGAGGTGAACGGCGTGATGTATCTGAACGATGGCGACTGGGTTGAAAGCTGCACCGCTCTTGTGGAACACCACGACGGCCGCCTCGAACTGATCGATTGGGCGGCGCTGAACCGGCTGTCGTTCTTCACGCCGCGCCCGGTTCGGGTACCTGAAGCTGCCTGATTCCCTTCCCCTCGCGGACAGCATCGGCATGCTGCCGCCGGCAGCCTCGCACCGCATCCTGATCGTCACGGATGCGTGGAGGCCCCAGGTCAACGGCGTGGTCCGCACCTTGACCACCATCGTGCTGGAGCTGCAGGCGATGGGTCACCTCGTCGAGGTGATCGGCCCGGACCAGTTTCGCACCTTCCCCTGCCCCACCTACCCGGACATCGCGCTCTCGCTGCTGCCGCGGCGGCGATTGATCCGCATGGTCGAGGCCTTCAGGCCCGACGCCATGCATATCGCGACCGAAGGGCCGCTGGGCATGGCCGCGCGAAGCTGGGCCAAGCGCAACGGTTTTGCCTTCACCACCGCGTTCCACACCCGGTTCGCGGAATACGTCCAGGCGCGGACGGGAATACCGGTGCGGCCGATTTACGCCTGGATGCGGCGGTTTCACGGCGCCGGCCAGGGCACCATGGTCGCGACCCAGTCGCTGCGCGACGAACTGGCGGCCAGGGGGTTCCTGAACATCCGGGCGTGGACCCGCGGCGTGGACCTCGACCTGTTCAAGCCATACCCGAAGACCGAGTTCGCCCATCTGCCGGGACCGATCTTCATCTATGTCGGCCGGGTGGCGGTCGAAAAGAATATCGGCGCCTTCCTCGACCTGGATCTGCCGGGGTCGAAGGTGGTGGTCGGCGGCGGGCCGCAACTGGCATCGCTGCAGCGTGAGTATCCGAACGTGACGTTCACCGGCCCGCGCCATGGCGAGGCGCTGGCGCGCGCCTATGCCGGGGCCGACGTGTTCGTCTTCCCCAGCCTGACCGACACATTCGGGCTGGTCATTCTCGAGGCCCTGGCCTGCGGCACGCCCGTCGCGGCCTTTCCGGTCACCGGCCCGAAGGATGTGATGGCGAACGCCGCGGGCAAGATCGGCGCAGTGCATACGGATCTGCAAATCGCCGCGCGGGAGGCCCTGAGCGCCGACCGGGCCGCCTGCCGGGCGCACGCGGAACGGTATTCCTGGCGCGCCTGCGCGGAGATTTTCCTGTCGCACCTCGTGCCGCTGGCCGGCAAGCGGTAGCGCCTGCCAGGCATCGTTGCGTGACCAAGCGCCAGGCATCGTTGCCTGTCGTGCCCCAGGCATCGTTGCGTCACCGTGCCAGTGATGAATCAGCTCAAGCGCGGCCTACCTCTGTTGTGAGCGCCGCCCGCAAAGTTCTTTTTCAGTCGGCCGACGAAGATGTGTAGTACAAATCGGCAAAAAGATTGATATCCCGTCCTGCCCGGGGAAGCGAGCACGCGCGCCAGGGGCGTTTCGCGCCATAACGGATAGCAAGAGTCGCCGATAGCAAGAGTCGCCCGCAACGCCGACTGGCATAAGAATCGGCTCAGCAGAACCAGCAGCAGATCCGGCAGCATAACCAGAAGCAGAACCAGAAGCAGAAGCAGAAGCAGAAGCAGAAGCAGACCAAATCTAAAAATCGCCGCATTCGTGATTCAAGCCAAACGGGGAACATTCTATTTGAAGAACGTCCTTCGATCCGCAGGAAACGTCACCGCGCGCTCAGAGACGAAGGCAGGCGATTGAAGGCGTCATCCTTCCGATTCCGATTATTGCTTGTTGTCGGGCTGCTCCAGCCGAACGTCCACACGGCCGGCACCGCGGCCGCGGTCTTTACCCTCGGGTCGTTCTATTATAGCGCCCCGGTCGCGGCACAAGCCTCCAGCAGCGGCGGTTATTCCCGGCCCGGCAGCAGTTCGGCCGGCGCCGCCCGACGACCAAGCACCACAGGCAATGGAAGCGGCTACAGCCGTCCGTATGGTTCGGGCACCTCCACCTACTCCGGCGGGGACCGGTCGATGTCACGCGGCTATTCCGGCCAGGCCTTCCGGGACTATCAGCAGCAGCGGCAAGCGGGCGTGCCTGGATTGGCCGCCCCTGGATCGGCCGCCCCTGGGGCGGGCGCCGGTGGATCGGGCGCCGGTGGATCGGGCGCCGGCGGGTCGGGCGGATCGCCGTGGGGGCGGCGATCCTCAACCTATGGCGACGACAACGGATACTTCGCGCCCACGCGCCGCCCACCGGTGCAGAACCCCTACGCCGCCGGCGGCGGCTTCGGCGGCGCCACGCCTTACTTCGGCGGTCAGTCCCGGTTCGGAGCGTGGGACGCGATTTTCCTCTTATCCTTGCTGAATTCACTCAGCAGCCCCGGCCACACGCAGTTCTTCCGCGATAACCGCGACAGCCCGGACTATCAGGCATGGCGTCAGCAAGCCGACCGGATGGCCCAGCAGGATCCAGCCCTGGCCGGCAAGCTCGCGGAACTGGACCGGCGCATGGCCAGCCAAACGCCCGACAGTGCCGGTCTGGAGGAGGCATCCCGACGCCCCTCGGCCGATGCGGCGGCGACGTCGAGCGGCCTGGGCGTCGTGGTGCCCGTCCTCATCCTCGGCGTCGCCGGCCTGGTGGGATTGTGGTACCTGCGCCGGCGCTCAGCGGCGGCGGCCGCGTCCCAGGCGGCCCCGGGGCTGACCGGGAGTGCCCAGACCCGGTTCCGCGTCGGCATGGCGTTCCCGCTGGATCCATCGCCCTTCCTGCTTGCCGCGGGCGCAACAAAGGTCAGCCCGCCGCAGGGAGGCGGAATGGTCAGCATCGAGGCGGTCGGTGTGATTTCGGATCGATCCGCCACGCTGAACCGGCTGTACTTGCCCGGCCGCGATGCCTTCCTGCAACTGCATCTGGCCGCATCGGGTGAGCCCGACGAGTGCCGCTATTTCAATAAAATCGACGAAGTGACGCCATCGAGCCGGGATGAGTGGGGCTTCTGGCTGGATCCGCTCCAGGGGATGATCGGCTGGCCGCAATTCCAGACCAAGGACGGCAAGACCTACGGCCGCGTCTGGGCCCCCGGCGACGGTCGCATCCAGCCCTACCAGCAAACTGAAACGATCCAGGATCTGCAGGGCACAAGCCAGCGCAAGCTGCTGAGCATGTTGTACGGGGTCCGCACCGGCGCCGGCCCATCGGCCCCGGACACCGAATATATCCTGGTCGTCGCGGTCGATGATAACGGGAAGGCCTGGATCGAAGTTCATGCCGGCATCGACATAAATCCCGCGACCCTGAGCCTGCCCTCAATTCCATTGTCAGCATGATGAACGGACAGCCCGCATGAACAGCGCCACCACAACGTCCACGATCGCCGGCGCCCTTGCAACAGGCCTGCCGGCGTTGCTGCTGCAGTTCGCCGTCACGCTCGTGCTGCTGATCGTGGGTGTCGCCATCTACTCGGC
>DATARX010000225.1:0-9180 GCA_036263955.1 Rhodopila sp. | reverse complement strand
GCGGATGTCGGCGAATTGCTGCGCTGGGTGGGGCTGTCGCGACACCTGGAGGCGCGACCCGCCGAACTGTCCGGCGGCGAGCAGCAGCGGGTCGCGATCGCGCGCGCCGTGATCACAAGGCCGGCTCTGCTGCTGGCGGATTAGCCCACGGGGAACCTCGATGACGGCCAGGCCGAACGGCTGATGTTGCTGTTCAAGGAGATGAATCGCATCGGCACAACGGTGATCGTGGCCACGCACAACGAAACGCTGGTCGCGCGCCATCCCGCGCCGGCGCTGCGGATCGCCAATGGCCGGCTGGCCGTCGGCGGTGAGGCGGACCTGTGATCTCGCTGCGTCCGTCGCGCTTCGATGAACTCGGGCTGCGGCGCGCCTTGTCCGATCGGATGGTGCCGCTGCTGGTCGCCGCCATGGCGTTCCTGGCCGCGCTCGCGCTGGCTGGCTGGTTCGGCACGGCGGCGCTGTCGCGACACTGGCAGCAAGGCGCCGGCGCATCGTTGACCGTGCAGGTGCCGCAGGCCACCGATCCGTCGGCGCAGCCCGGTCCGTCGGCGCAGCCCGGTCCGTCGGCGCAGTCCGGCCAGACGCGGCTGGCCGCGGTGCTGGCGCTGCTGACCGGCACACCCGGCGTCGCGTCGGCCCATGCGCTGTCGGACCAGGAACTGGCGGATCTGCTGCGGCCTTGGTTAGGGCAGGGCGCGGAGCGGCTGGCAGTGCCGATTCCCGCGGTGATTGCCGTTCGCCTGACGGATTCCGCCTCCAACCTCGCGCCGCTGACCAAGCGCCTGGACACGGCGGCGCCGGGCACGCTGGTGGAAGATCATGGCGTGTGGATCCGCCGGCTGGCGGTGCTCGCCCGTAGCTTGCAGGCATGCGCCGGTCTGGCATTGCTGCTGGTCGCCGGGGTGGCCGCGGCGGTCATCGCGGTGGCAACCAGGGCCGGACTGTCGACGCGGCGTGAAGCGATCGAGATCGTGCACGGACTGGGCGCGACCGATCGCTATATCGCTGG
The DNA here is from genome assembly GCA_036263955.1 of Rhodopila sp. GTDB lineage: Bacteria > Pseudomonadota > Alphaproteobacteria > Acetobacterales > Acetobacteraceae > Rhodopila. Next base: position 8,168 of record DATARX010000225.1, on the reverse strand, counting down.
CCGGTTCGCTGCCCGCGCGACGCTGCTGGCCGCCGTCGGGGCGGCCGGAGGGGCGGTCGCGGCGCTGCCGATCCTGCTGGCGCTGGCGCATATGGCCGCCCCCTTCGCCGGGGACGCCGGCACCGCGGGCGACACCCTGGGGGAAACCATCGGCGCGCTTCCGCCGGCGCTGTGGCTGGCGTTGCCATGCCTGCCGGCGGGCGCGGCGGCAATCGGCTACGCCACCGCGCATGGGGCGGTCCGCCGATGGCTACGGCGGCTGCCATGACTCGCTGGCGGATACTGTCGCGCCTGCTATCGACTGCTGTCATCGGGGGCGCCACGCTTTGGGTGGCCGGGCTGTTCTGGTTCGTGCTGACGACGCATCGCCCGCCGCCGGCACCGCCGAACCACACCGACGGGATCGTCGCCCTGACCGGCGGTGCCGGGCGCGTCGAACTGGCACTGCATCTGCTGGCCACCGGCCGGGCGGACCGCCTGCTATTGAGCGGCATCGGCGGCGGCACCGACCTGGCGACCCTCGGGCGTCTCGCCGGGATCGACACGGCGCCATTGGCCGATCGCATCACCGTGGGGCGTTATGCGGCGTCAACCTGGGGCAACGGCATCGAAACCGCCGCCTGGGCGGAGCAGAACCGCATCACGTCGCTGATCGTGGTGACCGCCGCCTATCATATGCCCCGCGCGCTGGCCGAGTTGCACCAGGCCCTGCCGGACGTCCGCCTGTTTCCCTCGCCCGTCGGTTTGGGTGACGCGCATACGGCGGCGGAAAAACATGTCGGCCTGCGACTGGAGGCAGCCGAGTACACCAAGTACCTGCTGACCGCGTCCGGCCTGTCCGCCTGGTTGCCGCGGCGCGAACCGGATGCCGCGCTGGGCGCCGCCGCGAGTGCCGCCGCGAGTGCCGGAGGATGATGCTGCTGCGTTCCGCCCTGTTCAATGTGGCGTTCTTCACCGTCACCGTGGTGATGACCCTGGTGGCGACGGTGGTGCGCGTCGTGGCGCCGGACCGCGTGCTCAACGTGGCGATGGTGTGGGGCCACTGCCTGATCGTCACCGCTCGGATCGTCTGCGGTATCCGGCTGGAGGTGCGCGGGCTGGAGCATATCCCGCGCGGCGCGGCTTTGATCGCCCCGCGCCACCAGTCGGCGTTCGATACGTTCGTCTGGCTGACCCTGCTGCCGCGCTGCTGCTATGTTTTCAAACACGAATTGCGCCGTATTCCGTTGTTTGGTCCGCTGGTCGATGCCGCCGGCATGATCGGGGTGGATCGGGGCGCGGGCGGCGCGGCGGTGCGCGCGCTGCTGCGGGAGGCGGACCGAGCAATGCGGGAGGAACGCCAGATCGTGATCTTCCCCGAGGGCACACGGAGGGAGCCCGGCAGCCCGGTGATCCTGCAGTCGGGGATCGTGGCGATGGCGGCGCGCACCGGTTTGCCGGTGATCCCGGTTGCCACCGACTCGGGGCGATGCTGGGGGCGTCGGGCCTTTCGCAAGCGGCCGGGGACAATCCGGATCGTCATCGGACGGCCCATCCCGGCACAAACCGAGCGGAAGGCATTGCTGCAGGCACTGGAAGCCGGCCTGACCGCGATCGACCACGAGACGCCTGGGTCACATTGATGGATAGATCGGTGGAAAACTCTGTGCAGGGTCCTCAACCGAAGCTGCAACCGGGTCTAAGAATCCTATTCTACGGCGCTGAAAACGCTTGCATAAACAGAAGTTATAATTCGGTTTCTGTGATATCTGAGGGCTGTGGATGAAAGTAGCGAACTCGCCCAATAGTTGTAGTGTTTCCGGTCGCGGGTTGCTTTTTTGGCGATTCGCTCCGCGGCCCAAATGTGTGTAACGAAGCCGCTCAGCCGAACAGAAATATGATGCGCCGAACATACCGAACGATCGCCATTGCCATACCGTTGCTTCTCGTCGCCGGAGACGTCGCCTACTGGCGCATCGCGGCCGAACGCTTGCGCACGGGCTATGAGAATTGGGTCGCCCTTCGGGCCGCCGAGGGCTGGCGGATTTCATCGGGCGCATTGTCGATCGGCGGCTGGCCACGGGCGGCGACGGTTGCCGTTCCGAATCTGACATTGCGTCACACCGGACCGGCGATTCCCGGGGACCTCGATGTCGCGTCGGGTGGCGTCACGCTGTCGGTATCCCTGCTCAATCCGGCCGATTTGCGGATTTCGATGACCGGTCCAACCCATGTGCAGGTCGGCGGACTGCAGGATCTCGTCGTGACCGGGGAGGAGGATACGGTGACCGTGCCGCTGCGGCAGAGCGGATCTTATTCGGTCGATCTGCACGCGAGCAGTCTGCGAATCGAGCCGGCGACGGGGGCCTGGCACGCGACAGCGGGTTTGCTGAATGCCCATGCCACCTTCCCGGATGGCGCCGATATCCACCAGTCCCAATCTGGCCAATCCCAATCTGGCCAATCCCGATCCGGTCCATCGCCATCGGACCAATCGCCGTCGGGCCAATCGCCGTCGGGCCAATCGCAACCTGCGGCGACCTTTGCGGTCAGCGCCGAGGCGATCGCGCTGCCGGCCGCGATCAAATGGCCGCTGGGCACCAATATCTCCTCATTGTCGCTGGATGGGGTGTTGAACGGCCCGTTGCCCTCGACCCGCGACGTCACCCCGTGGGCCGAGGCGTGGCGTGATGGCGGCGGATCGCTGGCGATTACGCATCTGGCATTGGGGTGGGGCCCGTTGGGGCTCACCGGCACGGCGACACTGGCACTGGACGACCAACTGCAGCCGATGGGCAGCGGCAACGCGCGGATCGTCGGCTATGCACCGACGCTTGATCGGCTGGCGGCGGCGGGGATGCTGACGAAATCGGCCGCGACGGCGGCGAAGGCAGTTTTGTCGCTGATGGCGGGTATGTCGGACCCGGATCAGCCTTCGTCGGTTGATGTACCGCTGACGCTACAATATCGCACATTATCGATGCGTCAGGTACCGCTGTTACGCTTGCCCGAACTGGACTGGCCGGTACGGTAGTGCTATATTAAATCCATGCGAAACGGGATCCAGAGCATTCGAATTAGCGGCCCGGCTGCCTAGCAGCCGGGGTTAGTCCCGCTTTTTTCGATCAATTGCCTGGAGAATCCTTCGATGTCCGCGAACCCGACACCTGAACAACCGTCCGCCGTTTTCGTCCGATTTCTGCTTGATGCCGATGTCTCGCCAGGGCTGCTGCCGCGGCTGCTGCAGCCCTACGCCAAGCGCGACCTGGTGCCCGATCGCATGTGGTCCCACCGCACCGGCGACACGGTACATGTGGAAATCGCCATGGAAGCGATGCCCGCCGAGGTGGTTCACCTCGTCGAGGGCAACCTGCGTCAGGTCGTCGGGGTGCGCAGCGTGTCGCGGGTCGCCCGTCCCTGCCTGCGCCAGGTGGCCTGAGCGCTCAGGTCCAGGCCACCGGTCACCAGGTTCAATAGCTGCGTGGCAAGCCGAGCACATGTTCGGCGAGGTAGGACAGGATCAGGTTCGTGCTGATCGGCGCGACCTGGTACAGCCGGGTTTCGCGGAACTTGCGTTCGACGTCGTATTCTTCGGCGAAGCCGAATCCGCCGAAGGTCTGGATGCAGGCCTCGGCGGCGGCCCAGGCCGCATCGGCACCGAGCATTTTCGCCATGTTGGCTTCCTCGCCGGGTGTTTCGCCGGCTTCGAACTTCGCGCAACCGGCCTGCACCATGAGTTCGGCGGCGCGCATTTGCGCGTAGGCGCGGGCCAGCGGAAACTGAATGCCCTGGTTCTGGCCGATCGGGCGGCCGAAAACGTTACGATCCCGAGCGTAGTCGGTTGCCTTGCGGATGAACCATTTGGCGTCGCCGATGCACTCGGCGGCAATCAGCAGGCGTTCGGCGTTCATGCCGTCCAGGATGTAGCGGAAGCCGCGGCCCTCGATGCCGACCAGGTTCTCGGCCGGGATGACCATGTTGTCGAAGAAGACTTCCGTGGTGTTGTGGTTCATCATCGTGCGGATTGGGCGGATCGTCAGGCCGTTGCCGAGGACCTTGCGCATGTCGACGATGAACGTCGAAAGACCGTCAGTGCGTTTGGCGGCCTGGTCCTTCGGCGTCGTCCGCGCCAGCAGCAGCATCAGGTCGGAGTGTTCGGCCCGGCTGGTCCAGACCTTCTGGCCGTTGATGACGTAGGTATCGCCTTCCTTGCGGGCGAAGGTGCGCAGCGACGTCGTGTCCGTGCCGCTGGTCGGTTCGGTGACGCCGAATGCCTGCAGCCTGAGTTCACCGGTGGCGATCTTCGGCAGGTAGGTCTGCTTCTGCTCATCCGTGCCGTGACGCAGGATGGTGCCCATGATGTACATCTGGGCATGGCAGGCGGCGCCGCTGCAGCCTTCGGCCTGCACGGTTTCCAGGATCGCCGCGGCGGCGGACAGCGGCAGGCCGGCGCCGCCGTATTCCTCGGGGATCAGGGCGCCGAGATAGCCGCCTTCGGTCAGGGCGCGCACGAAATCCGTCGGGTAGCCGCGTGCCTGATCGAGTTTGCGCCAGTACTCGCCGGGGAAGCGGCTGCACAGCTTGCGGACCTCGTCGCGAATTTCCGCATGGGGGTCGGCGTGGAGGGTTTCTTTCATGGCCGTCTCCGAACAGGCGTGTCTGCTTAGGGTGTTCGCGCTTCGTGCGGCAACTTGCAATGGGGCAGGGCGCATGACTGCCTGAATCCGAATGGGCGCTTGCCGGATCGCCGCAAAGTGTTGTTATCGGCGTACGATATGTCACGATCTCAAGGATGGTTCCGATGCCGGCAGGCGCGCCTCTAGCGGCTTCCCCGTTTGCCCAGTTCCGGGACTGGATGGCCGACGCGGAAAAGTCGGAGCCCAACGATCCGAATGCGATGGTGGTCGCGACGGCGACACCGGAGGGGTATCCGTCCGCGCGCGCGATCCTGCTCAAGGGTGTCGATGATCGGGGGTTCGTGTTCTACACGAACAAGGAAAGCCGCAAGGCCGGCGAACTGGCGGGCAACCCGCGTGTCGCGCTGCTGTTTCACTGGAAGTCGCTGGGCCGGCAGATCCGGATCGAGGGCGTCGTCGAAACGGTGACCGATGCAGAGGCGGATGCCTATTTCGCGACCCGCGCGCGGGTTTCCCGCCTGGGTGCCTGGGCATCGCAGCAGTCGCGTCCGTTGGCCAATCGAACAATTCTGGAAGAGCGTCTGGCGGAGATGGAGGGACGCTACCCAGATGACATTCCTCGACCGAGCTACTGGTCCGGGTATCGGGTTTTGCCAGAACGGTTCGAATTCTGGCAGGATATGCCGCATCGGTTGCACGATCGGACCGTTTATCGACGCCTGCCCGATGGAGCGTGGGGACAAAGCAAGCTGTTTCCCTAGATTGACGCTCCATCGATCGTGCTTGCAACGCCAACGCAAACCTGCCTTGCTCTAAACGCAAGACTCGATTGGAGGAGGAGCCCATGGCCATACGCAAGCTTCTGCTGCCCCTGACCGGGACCGCGGCCGGGGAGGCCGCCCTGGCGACCGCGCTGACGATCGCCCGGGCGTGGAACGCCCATGTGACGGCACTGCATGTCCGCGTGGACAGCCGCGACGTCGCGCCGCTGGCGGGCGAGGGCCTGTCCGGCGCAATGATCGAGGAAATGATGTCGGCGACCGAGAAGGAGAGCAGCGACCGGGCGCATGCCGTCCGTTCAATGTTCGAGCGCTTCGTGGCACGTCACGATGTCGTGGTGCAGGAGGCCCATCCTGGATCGGATCATGCCACCGCCAGTTTCGCATCGGTGACCGGGCGGGAGGAGGATATCGTCGCGCAGCAGGCGCGCCTTGCCGACCTGACGGTGGTGCCGCATCCGGATGCCGGGGAGGATGTTTCGTCGTCCGACGCGCTGCATGCGGTGCTGTTCGATTCGGGCCGGCCGGTGCTGATCTCGCCGCAGACGGCGTTGGAGCGGATCGGCACGCGGGTGTGCCTGGCGTGGAATGGCACGGCTGAATCGGCCTCCTCGGTGCTGGCGGCGTTGCCTTGGATGCAGCGGGCGGAGGGGGTGGCGATCCTGTCGGCCGATGGGTACCAGCGGCGTGGCCCCGGCGCGCCCGATCTGGCGGCCTATCTGGCGCTGCATCGGGTGCATGCGGACATCGTGACGTTCAAATCGGTCGGCGGATCGGTGGGGGCCGGGCTGCTGGCGGCGGCTGCCAACTATGGCTGCGATATGTTGTCGATGGGGGCTTATTCGCATTCGCGGTTGCGGCAGTTGATCCTGGGGGGCGTGACCCGGCACGTGCTGGAGCATTCGACATTACCGGTGATGATGAACCGGTAATTTGCTGGCGGTAGATCGGCTTGCGACGGCTGTCATGACGAGCAGACAACGGCCGCCATACGGCAAGGGCCGTCGGGTTGAAAGCCGTCAGGCAGTCTCCTCGGCATGGTCGCGGGTCAGTCCGTGGTCGTTGCCTTCGTGTTCAGCTGTTCGATCTGGCGATCGATATCCTTTTGTACTTGATCGATCGTGAAGCTAGCCGGCGCCTGGCTCGGCGGGTAGTCCCTGAAGGTCTGCAGGAAGGCCGCGGCTTTGAGGTTCATCCATCCCATCAGATAGGCGTTCTTTACCCGCCAGTCGTCATATTGGTCGGAAACGACGTCCGCGCGTTCGTAAGGATCCATCCGCAGGTTAAACAGTTTCGGGATGCGATAGGCGGTGAGCGGCTCATACCAAACCGGAAAGCCGCCAGGTTTTTTCTGCTCCATGAACACCGCCTTCCAGTCGCCGTGACGGAAGGCGACAAGATCGCCGTCATCGTCGAAGTAGGGAAAGTCGATCCGCTGCCCGGTTTTGTTCTTGCCGGTCAGGTAATCAAGCTGATCGTAACCGTCGAGATGCACCTTGAAGATCGTGCCGGCGATATCCGTTCCCTTGAGCAGTCGATCCTTGATCGTGCCGTCGCCCGCGGCGGCGAGCAGCGTGGGGAACCAGTCGAGACCCGAGAAGGTCTGCGTTGAAACCTCGCCCGCCTTGATATGGTTCGGCCAGCGCACCATCGCGGGCACGCGGAATGCGCCTTCCCAGTTGGTGTCCTTTTCGCTGCGGAATGGCGTGGTTGCCGCATCCGGCCAGGAAAATTGATTCGGGCCGTTATCGGTGGTGTAGATGACGATCGTGTTGTCGGCGATGCCCAGATCATCAAGCGCCTTGAGCAGCTTGCCGACGTCGCCGTCGTGCTCGATCATGCCGTCGGCGTATTCGTTGCCTCGCATACCGCTTTGACCGCGCATCGACTCGCGCACATGCGTGAAGACGTGCATGCGTGTGGTGTTCATCCAGACAAAGAACGGTTTATTGGCCCGGACCTGTCGTCCCATGTAGTCGACCGCCGCCGCGGTCGTCTCGTCGTCGATCGTTTCCATCCGCTTGCGGTTGAGCGGGCCGGTGTCCTCGATCGTCTGCTTGCCGACGCGCCCCCAATGCGGCTGCACCGTCGGATCATCCACCTCGGTCGCCTGCGAGCGCAGCACGCCGCGCGGTGAGTTGTTTTCGACGTATTGCTTGTCGTCGGCGGGCCAGTAGGGGCGTTCGGGTTCCTCCTCGGCATTCAAATGATATAGATTGCCGAAGAACTCATCGAAGCCGTGGACCGTGGGCAGGAACTCGTTGCGGTCGCCGAGGTGATTCTTGCCGAACTGGCCTGTCGCGTACCCCAACGGCTTGAGCGCCTGGGCGATCGTGATGTCGCGGGCCTGAAGACCGAGCGGCGCGCCTGGGATGCCGACCTTCGAGAGACCGGTGCGTTTGGGCGTCTGGCCGGTGATGAAGGACGAGCGACCGGCGGTACAGCTGTTCTCGGCATAGTAGTCGGTGAACATCATGCCCTCGTGGGCGATCCGGTCGATATGCGGCGTCCGGTAGCCCACGACACCGAACCCGTAGGCGCTGATGTTGGTCTGGCCGATGTCATCGCCCATGATGACGAGAATGTTCGGCTTGCCGCCGTCGGTTTCGGATCGCGGCCCCGGTTGGGTTGGATTGGTTCCCTGGGCGCGGGCGTGCGGGATCAAGTCCGTCGCGGCGATGATCGCTGTTCCGCCAAGCAGCATCGCGCGGCGGTTAAGACGGGTGATTCGCCGGTTCTCGGTCTTCATTGTTAACCCCTCGTGCCGGGCCGT
>DATARX010000200.1:0-8291 GCA_036263955.1 Rhodopila sp. | reverse complement strand
CGGCGCACTGCTGGGTCAGTACCCCGAGGCGGGGGACGATATCGAGGCGTTCGTGGCGGCCACGGTTGCCTGGCATCGCGAGAATTTCGGGCCGATGGAGCGTGAATTGCCGAATTCACGCTGGGCCCTGGTCACCGAACGGAAGATACCGGGTGGCGGCACCGTCGGCATTCGGACCGATATCACCGACCTGAAGCGGGCTCTTTCCAACCTGGCGGCGGCCAACGAACGGGCCCGCCACGCAATGGAAGAGGTGCAACTGCAGAACGTGGCGCTGCGGGAACGCGACCGGGCGCTGCATATCCAGAACGTGCTGTTCGATGCGGCGCTGAACAACATGTCCCAAGGGTTGCTGATGACGGACCGCAACCAGCGGCTGATCGTTCACAACAAGCGCTTCCTGGACCTGTTCTCGATCGAACCCTCGGCGTTCGCCCCCGGACTGCCGACCAAGGATATCTTCGCCCGCATGCGGGACGCCGGCGGCATCCAGGTCGCGATGGTCGAGACCATCCAGCTGAAGCAGCGCGGCCTGGCCGACGCGCGCCAATCCGGCACCTTCGTGGTCAGCGGCGAGGGCGGCCAGTCCATCTCGGTATCGCAGCGGCCGATCGCGGATGGCGGCTGGGTCGCGACCTATGAGGACGTGTCGGAACAGCGGCGGGCAGAGGAGCATATCCGTTTCGCGGCTCACCACGATGCGTTGACGAAGCTGCCCAATCGGGTCCTGTTCCGCATCCGGCTGGACGAGATGATCAGCAACCTGGCGCATCGGGACACCGACCTGGCGCTGCTTTACCTCGATCTCGATCGCTTCAAGCACGTCAACGATACGCTGGGTCATCCGATCGGCGATGCGCTGCTGGAGGCGGCGGGGCGGCGGCTGCTGAGCTGTCTGCGCGGCGCCGATATCGTCGCGCGCCTGGGCGGCGACGAGTTCGCCATTGCGTTCGAATCGACGGACCTGCCGGCCGCCGCGGAGCAGCTGGGGCAGCGGATCATCAGCACGCTGAGCACGCCCTACACGCTGGAGGGGCACACCGTCATCGTCGGGGTCAGCATCGGCATCGCGCTGGCCGGCGACGGCCACATGAACGCCGACACGCTGCTGAAAAACGCCGACATGGCGCTGTATCAGGCGAAAGCCAAGGGACGCGGCGTGTGCAGCCTGTTCGAGGCGGATATGGAACGGCAGTTGCTGACGCGGCTGGCGATCGAGGAGGATCTGCGCGTTGCCCTGGACCGCCAGGAATTCGAGCTGCTGTATCAGCCGCTGTGGGATCTGAGCAGCAACCGCATCGCCGGGTTCGAGGCGCTGATTCGCTGGAACCACCCGGTTCGCGGCCTGGTTTCGCCTGCCCAGTTCATTCAGATCGCCGAAGAAACCGGGTTGATCCGGTCGATCGGCGGATGGGTGCTGAACAAGGCCTGCGCCGATGCAATGAAGCTGCCCGACAACGTCAAGGTCGCGGTGAACCTGTCGGGCGCGCAGTTCGACAGCGGCGATATCGTCAACACCGTGGCCGCGGCGCTGGATGCATCCGGGTTGCCGGCGAACCGGCTGGAACTGGAAATCACCGAAACCACTTTGTTGAAGAACAATGAATCCACGCTTGCGCTGCTGTTCCGGCTGCACGCGCTGGGGCTGCGCATCGCACTGGACGATTTCGGCACCGGCTATTCGTCGTTGAGCTATCTGCGCACTTTCCCGTTCGACAAAATCAAGATCGATCAGTCTTTCGTCCGCGAAATGGCGACGCGCGCGGATTGCGCGGCGATCGTCAGTTCGATCGTGGGGCTGGCCAACAAGCTCAACATCACCACGACGGCCGAAGGGATCGAGACGCTGGACCAACTCGACCTGATTCGCGAAACGGGATGCACCGAGGCGCAAGGGTATCTGTTCAGCGTGCCGCGCCGGCTGCCCGAGGTGCTGGCGTATTTTGTCGAGTCCGAGGCGCCCACGGTCGCGGTTTAGGCGTCACGCCGATGATCGTTCGGAGGTCCGCCCGCTTTGGCGTTCGCCGGCTACAGCCAGCCACCGTCCTTGAACACCTGGCGGAACTGCCGCACGGAGGTACTGGCGAACAGACCGGCATCGACATAGGGATCGGCGACCGCGAACGCGTCGGCCGCCGCCTTGTCGGCAACATCGATGATCAGCATCGAACCGATCTGTTTGCCTTCATCATCCAACAACGCCCCGCCGTAGATGATCTTGTCGAGAACGGTCGCCAGATACTCCAGGTGCCTGGGTCTTTCGGACAGCCGCAGGCCGAGGCTGTTCGGCTTGTCGTGGCGAATTACCGCAAAGAGCATATCGTTCCTCGTTATTATCAATAGTGTCCGGGCGTGGGCGTCGGAGCCTAATTGCCGTTCGGCGCAAAGCAATCCCCTCCCCCGAGGTTTTGTGCAATAAGGCTTACATCGTCACGATAAGAGGCGCCAACGCATGCGAATTTCGGTTTTCGGTATCGGCTATGTCGGCGTCGTTTCTTGCGGATGCCTCGCCGAACTGGGACATGAGGTCGTCGGCGTGGACGTCTCGGCGGACAAGATCGCGATGCTGGCGTCCGGCCGTTCCCCCATTGTCGAGGAGGCGATCGATACGCTGATCGCGGGGGCGGTGCAGCAGGGGCGGCTGACCGCGACGGACGACGTGGCCGCGGCGGTGGCGGAAACCGAGGTCTCGTTCATCTCCGTCGGGACACCAAGCGCGGTGGACGGCAGCGTGGCACTGGGGGCGGTCGACGGGGTGATCAAGGCGATCGGTTCGGCGATTCGGGCGAAGTCCGCACCACATGCGGTCGTCATGCGCTCCACCGTCCCGCCTGGCACGGCCGAGGATCGGGTGATCCCGCTGCTGGAGGAAGCCTGCGGACGGCGCCTGGGCGACGGGATCTCGTATTACAGCAATCCCGAGTTCTTGCGCGAAGGCTCCTCGGTGCGGGATTTCCGCGCGCCGCCGTTCACCCTGATCGGCGCGGCGCCGGGGGACGATGCCGCAATACTGCGGGCGATCTATGGCGCGATCGATGCGCCGGTGCATGTCGCACCGTTCCGCGTGGCGGAGAGCGTCAAGCACATTTCCAACGTGTTCCATGCGGTGAAACTGACCTTCGCCAATGAGGCCGGGGCGATTCTGGCCGCGTACGGGGTCGATGCGCGGGAAGCGTTGCGGCTATTGTGCGAGGATCGGGTACTGAACATCTCGCCGGCCTACCTGCGGCCGGGGTTTGCGTTCGGCGGGTCATGCCTGCCGAAGGACGTGCGGAGTTTTCTGGCGTTGGCCGACCAGAAGAACCTGGCGGCGCCGATGCTGAAAAATCTGCTGCCGGCGAACCATGCGATCATCGACCGCACGTTCGCGGCGGTGGCGCGTCATGGGCGCCAGCCGGTCGCGCTGTTCGGGTTGGCGTTCAAGCAGGGAACCGACGATCTACGGGAATCGCCGTTCGTATTGTTGGCCGAGAAACTGCTCGGCAAGGGCTACGACCTGCGAATTTACGACCGGTTCGTGCAGGTCGCGACATTGATGGGATCGAACCGGGCGTATATCGATCGGGAAATCCCGCATCTGGAGCGATTGATGGTGGTCAGTCCGGAGGCGGCGCTGTCCGGGACGAAGATCGCGGTGATCGGCCATGTCGCCGCGGAGGACCGGCCAAGCCTGCTGGCGTCGCTGGCGGGGCACGTGGTGATCGACCTGGCGGGGTTGTCCGACGTTCGGGCGCTTCCCGGTATTGCCTATGAGGGTCTGTGCTGGTGAGGCGGCCGAGGCTTCTGTTCGTCAGTCCGCGGTTTTTGTTTCCGATGGACCAGGGCGGCAAAATCCGCACCGGCAATATCCTGCGAGGGATGAAGGGCGGCGCGTTCGAAGTGACGCTGGTGTCTCCCGCGCCGGCGGATCAGGGGCGTTACGCGACGGACATCGAGGCGGCGTGCGACCGGTTTGTTTCTTGGCCGGAGCAGGCGCGGTCGCGGGTGCGGCGCGTGCTGGCGCTGGCGAGCCGGTTGCCGGTCGCGGCGGCCACCGACCGGTCGGTGGCCGGGCAGGAAGTGGTGCGGCGGGCGCTGGAGGAGCGGCCGGATGTGGTGGTGGTGGATTTTCCGCATGCGGACGTGCTGATGCCGGCGCGGATCGCGGCCGCCGGCGTGATGTTCACGCATAATGTGGAAGCCGAGATTTTCGAGCGGCATGCCAGGCGGGAACGCGGCATCCGGAAACTGGTGTGGGCCGATCAAAGCCGGAAGATGGATCGGTTGGAACAGAAGGCTTTGCGTCGTTACGACTCGGTGGTTGCGGTGTCGGAGCGCGACCGTGACGTGCTGACGCGGCGGTACGGGTTGCCGGTGGTCGAGGCAATCGATACGGGCGTGGATCTGGACTTCTTCGCGATGAACGGACCGGGGAGCGAACCCGATCCGGGGACGGATGGCGGGACGCTGGTGTTTACCGCGACGATGAGCTGGGCGGCGAATGTCGAAGGGATCCATTTTCTGCTGGATGAAGTCTGGCCCCGCTTGATGGCGGTTCGGCCGCGGCTACGGGCGGTGATCATCGGACGGAATCCGCCGGCTGCGTTGGCAGAGAAGATCCGAACACGCGGGGTGGATGTGACGCTGACCGGGTTCGTGGATGACATTCGTCCCTACGTCGCGGCGGCAAATGTCTATGTCATTCCGCTGTTCGTGGGCAGCGGGACGCGGATCAAGGCGTTCGAGGCGATGGCGATGGGGCGGCCGGTCGTGTCCACCACGCTGGGGATCGAGGGCCTGGACGTGACCGATGGGGCGAATTTCCTGCGGGCGGACGACGCGGACGGTTTTGCGCGCGCGATCCTGGCGCTGCTGGAGGATCGGTCGATGCGGGCGCGGATTGCCGGCGCCGCGCGCCGCCTGATGGAGGAACGGTTCTCGTGGTCGCGGGTGGCGGCCCAGTTCGAGGCGATCTGTTCGCGGGCCGCGGGGCGAAAAGGCGACGCCTATCTGAACGTATAGACATCCAGGGCATTGTCGCGGAACAGCATGCGCTTTTCGTCCTCGGTCATCTGGAACTTGAAGGCCAGATGCGGGTCGTCGAAATCCCAGTGCGGATAGTCGCTGGAGTAGACCATGCGGTCCCAGCCGATCCATTCGAACACCTGGCGCAGGTCGTCGGGACGTTCGGGTTCTTCGACCGGCTGGGTGGCGAACCAGAGATTGGTCCGCATGTACTCGGAGGGTTTGCGTTTCAGGTGGGGGACTTCGTCGCGCATTTTCGCCCAGTGGGCGTCCAGTCGCCAGGCGAGTTGCGGGGCCCAGGCGAAGCCGCCCTCGATCAGCACGACCTTCAGGTTGGGGAAGGCTTCGAAGACGCCTTCGAGGATCATGCTGGCGGCCTGGTTCTGCATCGAGTGAACCAGGACATGGTGGTCCTCGACGTAGAATTGCGGCCAGCCACCGGCCGATGGGGCGCTGCTTTGGGTGCCGCCGATATGCAGGCCGATGGACAGGTTGTTGGCCTGGGCGGCGGCGAAGATCGGCCAGTAGCGGCGGCGCCCGAGCGGTTCGGAGGTTTTGGAACCGAGTTGGATCTGGGCGAATCGCCAGTCTCCGGCTCGCTTTTCGATTTCCTTGACGGAGGCGTCCGGGTCGTCGGAGGGGATCAGGATCGAGGCCCGCAGACGGGGTTCGGGATCGACGAAGTCATGCGCCTGCCAGTCGTTCATCGCGCCGCACAGCGCCGCCGCCTCATCGAGGTTGCGGGAGGTGTTCCCGCCCAGCAGGGGTTCCAGCACGCCATAGGCGATGTTGTAGGGATCGAGTAACTGGTTACGGATGAAATCGACATCCGATCCGGGCAGGCCGCCGTTGGGGGGCCAGGAATCGCGGCGCGAGGTGTTGGGCGAGAACCGTGGGTAGGTGCCGCGGTCGGCGTACGGACCGCAGTTGAACTTGCCGTAGGTGGCGAGATGGTTGCGCCAGCGCTCCGGCAGGTAGGCGTTCAGGGCGCCGGCTTTCGGATAGGGGTGGATATCGCAGTCGATGATGCCCAGGCGGGTTTCGGCGGGATGCGACCGCAGATCGACGGGTGCGTTCATTGCACGGCCTCCTTCAGGCGGGAATAGGTTTCCAGCGGGTTTTCCACGCGCATTTTTCGTTGCAGATCGGCGGACAGGCCGGGTGGAACGATGGCGTCGCCCTCGAACTGCCAGTGCGGATAGTCGGAGGCGAACAGCAGCATGTGATCGGCATCGATCTGTTCGACGATGCGTTCCACGGTGTCCCGGTCGGGGGCGTCGAAGGGTTGGATGGTCAGGCGGATGTTCTCGCGGATGATGTCGGCGGGGGAGCGGTTGACCCAGGGGACCTCGGCCCGCACGCCGCGCCAGGTCTTGATCGCGCGCCAGATGAAGGCGGGCAGCCAGGTCACGCCGGATTCCAGCAGGACGAATTTCAGATCGGGGAACTTGTTGAATACACCGTTGGAGATCAGGCTGAGCAGCTGATCCTCGAACGTCTGCGAATGGGCCACGTAGTCGTGCAGGACGTGCGAGGTCCATCCGGTGGAGGTTGGCGCGTAGCGATACATGCTGCCGGCGTGAATGCCGATGGGCAGGCCGTGGCGCGACGCCGCTTCCCAGATCGGCCAGTAGTACGACCGGCCCAGCATCATTTCGCAGGCGACCGGCATGAGGACTTGCACGAAACGCCGGTCGCCGGCGCAACGATCGATTTCCTCGGCGGCCAACAGGGGCGCCTGGGCGGGCACCACGATGGAGGCGCGCAGGCGCGGTTCCTTGTCGAGCCAGTGTTCCCTGATCCAGTCGTTGACGGCGGAACAGATGGCGGCGCCCATGCTCTCACTGACCGAGACCTGGCCGCCGGTGAGCGGATTGCAGATGGCGGTGCCGATGCCGAATTGATCCAGCGCCTGACTGCGCATGGCATCCAGGGTGGCGGCGGGGCGCTGGCCTTTCACCCGCCAGTCGGGGCGGCAGGTGATCGGGGCGTTGAGCGGGTAGGACATCATGTCGAAGCCGTCGAGACCGCGATCAACGAAGGATTCCTGCCAGAACGCGTTCATGTAAGGCAGCAGCGCCTTGATATCCGGGACGCCTGGATGGATGTCGCAGTCGATCGCGCCAAGGGTCATGGTTTTCTCCCGCTGCAACTATGAGACGCGGCGATTTTTCCTGTCAAACTCATGTCGGCTTGACCCCTGCCCTGCGCAGCGTGCGCTGCCAGTCGGTCGCCACGGCGTCCAGCGCCGCTTTCGCGGTTTTCTCACCCAGCAGGACGGCGGATATGCCGCTGCGCAACTGCAATTCCATGGATGGCCAGAACGGTTCGCGCGGTTCGAGTTGGGCGCTCTTGAGCGCCTCGGCCATTACTGGCGCCCAGCCGAGGCGGTCGAGTACCGCTGGGTCGGTGAGGACGGAGGTTCGCGGCGGGGCGTTGCCGCGTTCCAGGGAGCGGCGCATCCATTGTTTGCTCGTTGCGAACTGGATGAATTCGAAGGCCCATTCGGTGTTTTTGCCGGCGGCGGGCACGCCGAGGGTCCAGCCGTTGAGCGAGACGCGGCTTTCCGCCGCGGAATGGCGGCCGGGGGCGACGGCCCAGGCCCAGCGGCCGCCGGTCTGGGATAGTTTCGGATCATTCAGCAGCGTGCCGTAGGGGGCCAGGGTGATGGTCATGGCATAGCGGTCGCGCTGGCCGCCGGCGACGATTTCGTCGTATTCCCAGGTGATGCTGTCGGGGACGACGACTTTATACTTGGTCATGAGGTCGCCGTAGAATTGCAGCGCTTCGACGGCTTTGTCGTTGTTGATCTCGATCTCCATGGTCGCGGGGTCGAAGTAGCGGCCGCCGTTACCGCGCAGGAACGGCGTGAAGCCGCCCAGCATGGCGGGGCCTTGGCGGCCCCAGATGCCCAGGCCGTAGCGTTCGGGGGGCTTCGTCGTGGCTTTCGCGGCGGCCAGGAAACTGTCCCAGTCGGCGGGCGGCGTGGTGAAGCCGGCATCGGTGAGCAGTTGCTTCTGATACGTCAGGATGCCGGTGGTTGTGCGATAGGGAATACAGAGCAGCTTGCCGTGGTAGGTGGCGAGGTCGCGGACGGACGGCAGGAAATCGTCCCAGTCGTAGTCGGGGTGTTTGCTGGCGGTGTCGGCCAGCAGCTTGGCGTGGTCGGCCATGTGGGGCGCGAGCCAGCCAGCGAAGGTGGCGGTCCACTGGATGATGTCGATGTCGGGTGAACCGGAGTTCAGTTCGGCTTTCAGCCTGGCGCTGAGGGCGTCGATGGGGAGAAG
>DATARX010000177.1:0-6674 GCA_036263955.1 Rhodopila sp. | reverse complement strand
CGACGATCGCGGCGTATGGCGGCGATGCCGGGCCGACGCGAACGGTTCATTGAAGCATTTCCAGGCGGGTTTCACCGCCTGGAAATGTTCGATCTCGGATGGCGCGATACGTCGTGTTGCGCCTGCCGTATCCGCTTCACGCGGCGAATCGTGGTCGCGGTGCGGCCTCATGCTCTGCGATCGGTTACGAGCCCGCGTTCTCCGCCTGCTCGGACGCCGCCGCCCGTTCGATCCATTCGATGACCGCACTGGTCTCCAGCGGCAACACAGTGGGGGGACCGCCGAGGAACGCCTCCAGGGCTTCACGGTAGGAAATCCGCGCCGCGAGCAGCACGGTGGCGCCGGAAAAGATGGCGTCGGCGATTTCGGCGCGCATGCCACCGCCATCGGCCTCGGCATGGCCAAAGCGGTTGACAACGATCAGCCCTGGGCGCGCTTCGATCGTCCGCCGCAGCATGCAGGCCGCCTGGGCCAGGGCATCCGGATCGACGATGCAGGCGCGGGCATGGGCCCCACGAGGCAGGTCGAGTCGGATGGACTGCCCGGTAACGATATCGTCAACCCACATGCGGTTTTTGCCGTTCGGCAACCGTTCCCCGAAACGCTGCAGCAGGCCACCGACGGTGATGCCGCGGGCGCGGATATACGCGACGGCCGTGGTCATGATGGCGTCGACCTCAACCGAGGATTCGTAGAACAGGACGCCAATTCTGACTGCCACGTCATCGATCGACTGGTTCGTTGTCATGCAAAACCCGCATTCATCACAGGCAGTATTTAGTTCGCCGCGGGAAAAAGCAATCTCCGCCGGATTGTTCGACCGCGCCTTTCCTGGACGTAATGGGCAACACGATATGCACAAATGGGAATAGCGATGATGCTTGGACCTCGGCGGCGCAGACGAAACGTTGATAACGACGGACTTTTTGCCGGTTACGGCGCCGCGATGCCGATCGCGTCGAATCCGTGTTTCTGCAGGATTGCCTGGCCTTGCTCCGACATCACGAACAGCGCGAAGCGATCGGCCAGCGGGTTATCCGAAAGCACGACCATCCCGTAGTCCGCGCCGACCGAAAGCGCGGGCGGCAGCGCCACGGAAACCAGCCCGGGAACTTCCCGCATGGCCGGTCCGAAGCCGCTGCAATAGCCGAATACCACGTCGGCGCGGTTGGCAAGGAAGATGCCCTGGACCGAGCCATGTCCGGGAACCAGTGGCGGGGTGAGGGCCCCTCCCCCCATCAGCTTCATCGCCTTGGCCTGCAAGATTACCTGCGCACCCGGATGAACCGCTTCCGCCCGGGCAAACACCGCCCAGGTATAGTCGCCGCTTGGGTCCGCGCCGGGCGTAGACGTCGCCAGCCGCACCGATGGATCCAGCAGGCGGTCGAGGAAATTGCCTGATTTCAGGCCAAGGTTTTCACGCGCCAGCGCGCAGATCCGGTTGCGTGTGAACAGGATCACCGTGCGCCCTGGATGGCCCTCGGCCAGACGGCGGGGCTGGGTCATATCGGCGGAGGCCAGGATATCCGCCGGCGCGCCCTGTTCGATCTTTTCCCGCAACAAGCCCGAGGCGCCGAAAACCGGGGCGGCAACAGCGCCGGGCGCTGCCGGAAACGCGCTGATCATGTCCTTGAACGCGGCGCCCAGGCTGCCAGCCGCGTAGATTCGCAAACTATCCGCCATGCCGGCGCGCGGCAGCAAAATCGTTGCAAGAAGGAATAACACGACGACCTTGAACCGTGACAGCACCTAGACCCTCCAAGGATCGACCGTTATAGCCATATCAACACAACACATGACCCGCCGTCCAGGAGCCCTGCCCATGTCCGTCACCGAACAGACCCGCCCCGCCGCCGGCCAGCCGCGGCATGCCCGCATGCTGATCGGCGGCGCCTGGGTCGACAGCGCATCCGGCGCCGCACTGATGGTCGAAAATCCGGCGCGCCGCACGCCCATCGCCTCGATTCCCCGCGGCGCCAAGGAAGACGTGGATCGCGCCGTGCTCGCTGCGCAGAAGGCTTTTCCGGCGTGGAGCAAGACGCCGCCGCGGCAACGCGGCCGCCTGCTGCTGCGCATCGCCGAGGCGATGGAAGCGCGGATCGAGGAACTCGCCCGCATCGTCGCGGAAGAAACCGGCAACGCGCTGCGCACCCAGGCGCGCCCGGAGGCCACGCTGACCGCCGACATCTTCCGCTATTTCGGCGGCCTGGCGGGCGAACTCAAGGGCGAGACGATCCCGCTTGGCGACAACGTCCTCAGTTACACCCGGCGGGAGCCGCTGGGTGTCGTCGGCGCAATCATCCCGTGGAATGCGCCGGTCCTGCTGGGCGCGCTGAAAATCGCTCCGGCGTTGTGCGCCGGCAACACGCTGGTGCTGAAGGCCGCCGAGGACGCCCCGCTGGGCGTGCTGCTGATGGCCGAGGTCTGCCAGGAATTCCTGCCGCCGGGCGTGCTGAACGTGCTGACCGGCCTGGGCGAGGAATGCGGCGGTCCGCTGGCGGAAAATCCGATCATCCAGAAACTGTCCTTCACCGGCTCCACCGAGGTGGGCAAAATCATCATGCGGGCCGCGGCGGAGCGAATCGTGCCGGTTTCGCTGGAACTCGGCGGCAAAAGCCCGTCCATCGTCTATCCGGACGCGGATGAGGACTGGGTGGTGGATGGCGTCATCTCCGGCATGCGATTCACCCGGCAGAGCCAGTCCTGCACCGCCGGGTCGCGGTTGTTCCTGCATGCCGACATCTTCGACAGTTTCCTGGACAAGCTGACCAGGAAGACCCAGGCGCTGAAGCTGGGCGATCCGCTGGACGAGGCCAGCGACATCGGCAGCATCATCAACGAAAAGCAATTTCGCAAAGTGTGCGGCTACGTCGATGAGGGGTTGAAGCGGAAGGACGCTCGGCTGGTGTTCGGCGGGTTGCCGCCGACGGACGGCCCGCTCAGCCATGGGTACTTCGCCCTGCCCACCGTCTTCGCCGATACCTCCAACGACTGGCGGCTGGCGCGCGAGGAAATCTTCGGGCCGGTGCTGGTGGCCATCCCGTGGCGCGAGGAGGCGGACGCAATCCGGATGGCGAATGACAGCCATTACGGCCTCGCCGCGTATGTCTGGACGCATGAGATCGGCAGCGCGCTCCGCACCGCGCATGCGATCGAATCCGGCTGGGTGCAGGTGAACCAGGGTCTGGGCCAGCAGCCCGGCCATTCCTATGGCGGCTATAAGCAAAGCGGGATCGGGCGGGAGTTCTCGCTGGAGGGGATGCTGGACAGCTTCACCCAACGCAAGAACGTCACGGTCAACCTGAATGTGCCGCGCCGGGGCTGATGCCCCGACACTGAACGCCCCGACACTGAACACCCGGGCGCCGAAACCTCGCAGGCCTATCGGGCGAGCATTACTCTGCCGGTTGCGCCAGCGACTCCTCTTCCGCCCGGGCCGACACGCGGGCCGAACCGGCGCAGAACAGGCTAAGCAGCAGGACCACCGCGACCAGGACCAGCACCAGTTCGGGATGACCCTTGTCGATCAGAATGCCGAACGGCACCGGCGTGATCGCGGCGCCCAGCGGCAGGCCCGCGCTGACGAAGCCGAACACCTTGCCGATCTGGCCCGGTGGCGCCGCGTCCTTCACCATGACGTCACGCGGGGTGCGGCTGGCGCCCAGGGCGAGGCCGGACAGGAAGGTCATGCCGATGATCGCCAGCACCGGCAGCGGGAACCAGTCGATGCCGACCATCAGCAGCGCGGACAGGATCGTCAGTCCGGTGACGAAGGGCAGCACGTGGTGCTTGAAGGTGTCGGCGAACCAGCCGCCGAACAGCACGCCGGTGGTGGAGCCGAGCATGTAGGCGGTCAGGGCGGTGGCGGCGACCTCCACGTCGATGCCCTTGTAGGTGTGCAGGACGGTCACCAGCCAGGATTGCACGCCGCCGCCGGCCATGGCGCCGAGCATGAAGAACATGAAGAACAGGATCATGGTGCGGGAGGTGAGCAGGTCCCGGCCGGACATTCTGACGGTGTCGTGGGCCGGGGTGCGGACCTGGTCGTTGAGGATGCGGCTTTGCAGGATGATCGCCAGCACAACGGGGATGCCGAGCAGGCCGACCGTGAGGAGCGTCCCGCGCCAGCCGATCACGGCCATCAGGAACGCCGCGACCGGTGGGCCGGCAGAGAAGCCGAGGTTGCCGCTGAACGTGTGCAACGCGAAGGACCGGCCCATCCGGGCCTTGTCGACGGAGCCTGAAAGGATGGCGTAGTCGGCGGGGTGGATGACGGAATTGCCGATGCCGGACAGCGCCGCCAGCGCCAGGATCTGCCAGAACGCGGTGGCCAGGCCCATCGCGGCGAGGGACAGCGACATCAGCAGCGTGCCGCCGATCAGGAACGGGCGCGACCCATGACGGTCCACCAGGAAGCCGACGGGGGTTTGCAGGATCGCGGTGGTGCCGGACATCAGCATGATGGTCATGCCGAGTTCGGCGAAACTGACATGGAAGGCGCTCTGCCAGGCGAGGAACATGGGCGGCAGGCAAAGGACGTAGAAATGGGACAGGAAGTGGCCGTTGCCGATCAGGATGTTGACTCGGGTGGTCCGGCTGAGCGCCATTGGGGTGGCCTTAATGGATTTCTGGTAATGTTGGCGCGGGTTGGGTGGGCGGTCAAGGAAACCGGCAGGAAAGCGCCAGACCATGGACTCGACGAGGGCGGATGTCCGCGCAGTCGGCTGCGCGTCGCCTACGACACGCGACCGGTCAGCCGACAGAAATGGGATGCCGCGGCCGGTGACGAAGGATGATCGTGGTCGATTCCGCGGCCGTGGCGACTACACCCGCAAGGCGTTTCTGTTATTCACCGGCGACGAGTTCGGCACAACCGACCTCACCGTGGCGCTTTCGTCTGACCAGCCCGGGCGATTCCCCTAAACTCGCTTGCCTCGAATAAGTTCGGTGGACGTAACATTGCCTTCTCAGTGACATCAGCCTGTCAGCGCTCTTGCCTGGAAAATCAAATTACGCGGACGTCGCGATCGAGAATTCCCCTATTATACGGACCCGTTCCAGTTCGGGGCGGCTGAGATCCCGGGTTGACCGGCCCTGGAATCGGTTGATCCTGCGCACCGATTGGGGCCACGAGCCAAGATCCCGGCACGTCCACGCCGTTTCGGACCGTTAACCCCTGTTCCCCGCACGCGACACACCTGGCCCGAAATGGACAAATCGTCACAATGAGGTCCCCGGCGTGTTGCGCGGCCCCATACCCCATGCTAGACGCCCGGCGCCGGTTCGGCCGGCCGGTCCCGACGCTTGTCCCGTGCCAACACCCGCACCCCTCCCGGGGTTCGGCCCAACATATGGAAACCAACGTGGCTTCTGAGGCTACGACCATCTCTTCCGGCGGCGGTCTCGCCGATCGCTACGCCGCGGCGCTGTATGCGCTGGCCGACGAAAACCATGTGCTGGACACGGTCGTGTCGCAAATGGAAGATCTCGGCCGCCTGATCGACAGCAGCAGCGACTTCCGCCGCTTGCTGGGATCCCCGCTGATCGACGTCAAGACCGCGACCGCGGCCGCCCAGGCGGTGCTGACGCAGGAAGGCTTCGGCAAGGAAATCCGCGACTTCGTCGGCGTCATCTCGGTCAATCGCCGGCTGCGGGTGCTGCGCGAGATCGTTGGCGCCTTCGCCGCCCTGGTGGCGGACCGTCGCGGCATCATCACCGCCCACGTCGCCTCGGCGCACCCGCTGAACGACGTGCAGCGCCAGCAGCTGCGTGCCCGCCTGATCGAGGCCGGCTACGGCAACGTCAACATCAACGAAAAAGTTGATCCCGACCTGCTCGGCGGCCTCGTCGTCCGCGTCGGGGCCCGCCTTTACGACACCAGTTTGAAATCCCGGCTGCAACGCCTGCAGTACGCCATGAAGGGAGCCGCCTAATATGGAGATCCGCCCAGCAGAGATCTCGGAGATCCTGAAGAAGCAGATCGCCGCGTTCGATACCGAAGCCAATGTCGCCGAAACAGGCCAGGTCCTGTCGGTGGGTGACGGTATCGCCCGCGTGTTCGGTCTGCAGAACGTGATGGCCGGCGAGATGGTCGAATTCCCCGGCGCCGGCCTGCGCGGCATGGCGCTGAACCTGGAAACCGACAATGTCGGCGTCGTGATCTTCGGCGACGACAAGCAGATCCGCGAAGGCGACACCGTCTCGCGCACCGGCTCCATCGTCGAAGTCCCGGTCGGCCCCGGCCTGCTGGGCCGCGTGGTGGACGGCCTGGGCAACCCGATCGACGGCAAAGGCCCGATCGCCGACGCGAAAATGATGCGCGTCGAGGTCAAGGCCCCCGGCATCATCCCGCGCAAGTCGGTGCACGAGCCGATGCAGACCGGCCTGAAGGCGATCGATGCGCTGATCCCGATCGGCCGCGGCCAGCGCGAACTGATCATCGGCGACCGGCAGACCGGCAAGACCGCGGTGATCATCGACACCATCATCAACCAGAAGGGCATCAACGCCGGCACCGACGAGAAGAAGAAGCTCTTCTGCATCTACGTCGCGATTGGCCAGAAGCGCTCCACCGTCGCGCAATTGGTGCGCACGCTGGAAGAAAACGGCGCGCTGCAGTACTCCATCGTCGTCGCTGCCACCGCGTCGGACCCGGCACCGATGCAGTTCCTGGC
>DATARX010000137.1:0-2948 GCA_036263955.1 Rhodopila sp. | reverse complement strand
GGCGATCAAGCTGCTGCAATTCTCCAATATCGAGGTCAACGCCTTCGTCGAGGAGGAGATGGAGCGCAATCCGCTCCTGGAACGCGATGAAGCGCCTGAACCGCCCGTGGGGGAGCGGGCGGCGCTGGACCAGATCGCGCCGCGCTCCGAAGCCGTGATGGATGCCGCCGAGGCCGCGCGGACCGACACATTGCCGAACGACGCCGGCGCCCCGTTGGATGCCGCGCATGCGGAAACGTACGATCCTGGTGGTGCCGGTGACGGCACGCCGCTCGTCGGCCGCATGGATGGCGGCGGCGGCAACCATAGTTTTGAGGGCGACGACCGCGGCATCGACGATTTCGCCGGCGACGAACGGTCACTGCGGGATCATCTGGGCGAGCAGTTGCGGCTGAATTTCTCCGATCCGGTCGATCGGATGATCGGCGCGCATCTAATCGCCCTGCTCTGCCCGGCCGGACGGCTGACCGCCGAACCGGTGGCGATCGCGCACGCGATGGGATTGCCGGTGGAACGGGTTGAAGCGGTTCGCACGCGGATGATGCGGTTCGACCCGGTGGGCCTGTTCGCCCGCGACCTGAAGGAATGCCTCGCGGCACAACTGGCGGAGCGCAACCGGCTCGACCCAGCGATGCAGACTTTGCTGGAAAACCTGGAACTGCTGGCCAAGCGGGAAAACCGGCGGTTGATGGCGCTATGCGGCGTGGACGCCGAAGACCTGACGGACATGATCGCGGAGATCAGGGCGCTCGACCCGAAACCGGGTGCAACCTGGGACACCACGCCGCCGCAGCTTGTCGTGCCCGACCTGCTGATGCGGTAATTGCCGGACACAAGCTGGATCATCGAACTGAACCCGGAGACGATGCCGCGGGTCCTGGTAAACGAACGATTTTATGCCAAGGTCGCCCCGCAGGCGAAAAAAGACGAAAAGGTGTTCCTGACGGAGCGTCTGGCGAATGCCAACTGGCTGGTACGCTCGCTGCAGCAACGGGCACAAACCATCCTGAAGGTGGCGGCGGAAATCATCCGCCAGCAGGACGGCTTTTTAAGGCTGGGCGTCGCGCATCTCCGCCCGCTTATTCTTCGCGATATCGCCGAGGCGGTGGAACTGCACGAGAGCACCGTCAGCCGCGTTACGGCGAACAAGTATATCGCCACGCCACGTGGCACGTTCGAACTGAAATACTTCTTCACCACCGCCATTCACGGCACGGATGGCGGCGACTCCCACAGCGCCGAAGCGGTGCGCCATCGCATTCGTGGCCTGATCGAAATGGAAGCGCCCGTGGATATTCTCTCCGACGACGCGATCGTCGCGATGCTGCGCCGGGAGGGGGTTGAAATAGCCCGACGCACCGTGGCGAAGTATCGGGAGGCCCTGCGCATCCCGAACTCCGTGCAACGGCGGCGGGAAAAAGCCGTTCCCGCATGAATGATCCGCCCGCGTCCCGTGCCGGACGATAGGGGATTTTCCGCAGTGGACACCGCGCGCTTTAAGGTGCCCAATACCTTAGCCGCCGGGGCGCCGGTCAACACATCGTCCCGGACGGCCTGTCGAACTGGTCGGGAGAGCACGATGCAGATCACGGTTGCCGGCAAACAAGTCGATTTGTCGGATGCACTGCGCACACGAGTGTCCACCCAGATGGACACGATCGCTGGCAAATATTTCGACCATGCGCTGGAAGCGCACGTGACCTTTGGCCGAGCACGAAGTTTTTTCACATGCGATATAAATGTGCATGCGGGACGAGGACTTCAGTTGCGTGGTGAAGGCGAGGCAGCTGATGCCAACACCGCCTTCGATGATGCCGCTGAGCATATCGCCAAGCGGCTGCGGCGCTATCGCCGACGGGTCAACGACCACCACCGCGACATGGCAAATCGGGAGCGTCCCGAAGCCGCTCGGCAATACATTCTCCGCGAGGAGATGAACGGCACAGAGGTCCAGGTCACCGACGGACGCAGTCTGGATGAGGCCTATGCGACCGTGGTGGCGGAAACGCAGACCGAAATCGCCGTCCTGTCGGTGGGCGAGGCGGTGATGCGGATGGACCTTGCGGACCAGTCGGTGATGATGTTCCGCAACAGTGCGAACGGGGTGCTGAACGTGGTCTACCGCCGCGACGACGGGCATATCGGGTGGATCGACCCGGGAACCTAGTCTAGCCTGTTCCCTCTCCAACGAGAGGGAACAGGATGCGTTCGCAAGCTGCCGCCATGAAGGCGTTACTGAATGAGCCGGGTTTGCAGGTCGTGCCGGGATGCGGCGACGGCCTGGGCGCCAGGCTGGTCGAGGAGGCCGGGTTCCGCATCGGCTTCGCGTCGGGCTCCTCGATCCACGCCACACGCCTGGCCATGCCGGACATGGACCTTCTGACATTCCCCGAGATGCGCGACGCGGTGGAAGCAATGATCGCGGCTGCCCCGAAGGTATTGTGGCTGTCGGACGGCGATACCGGCTACGGCAACGCGCTCGCGGTGCAAAAGACGATCCGCGGCTACGCCCAGGCCGGCGCCGCGGCAGTGCTCATCGAGGACAAGCAATGGCCTCGCCAGCTCGGCAACAAGGGGGCAAAGTTGGTCGTGGATCGTGAGGAGGCGCGGCTGCGGTGCCGCGTGGCGGTGCAGGCGGCTCGGGATGAAGGCGTTTTGCTGCTGGCCCGGACCGACGCCCGATCCTCGCGCGGGTTCGAGGAAGCCTTGGCGCGTTTGAAGGATTTCGTGGCGGAGGGCGCGGATATCTTCTTCCTCGATTCCCCGATGTCGGAGGATGAGATGCGAGCCTCGGTCGAGGCCTGCCAGGGCAAGCCGGCGATCGCGGTCACCAATCCGGCGGGGAAACACTTCAAGCCGGCGGACGACGTGCTGGCGGCGATCGGCATCAAGATGGTGATCTATCCGCAGGAGATCCTGGCGGCGACGGTGCTCGCGGTACGCGCGGC
>DATARX010000063.1:0-2483 GCA_036263955.1 Rhodopila sp. | reverse complement strand
ACGGCTACGACCACCGCCACCAGAAGCGTGCGTTCGGCCGGCTGCTCCGCCGAACTGACGAAGGCGCCGGCAACCAGGGCCATGAGTGCGGCCGTGGGTCCCTGGTCCCATGCGGTCGCGCTCCAGTAGCCGACCACCAGCAGGAAGCCGACCATCGAGGGAAGCACCACCAGCAGCGTGCGGAGTGGATCGCGATAGGGAATGGAGAGCGTCTCCCGCCGCGCGGCACGGCGCAGCGCGTCCGGTAACGCCGAACCCTGGGCCACGGCGCGCTGCAGCGCCAGACAGTCGCTGCTGGCTGACATCAGATTGCGAAGCATCTCGCCCAGAGCCGCGATCAGCGTGGCCGCGGGGTCGGCCGCCGTGCCGGGTTCGGCCTCCAGGCGGTTGATCGCCGCGGCCGCAGCCGCTGTCTGCGCGGGGGTCGCGGCGGGCGTTGCCGCAAACCAATCGCGCAGGGCGGCCATGGCGTGCGCCACCGGTTCGGTCTCCCGTTCGTTGGCGCGCACGGCCGTGGCCCAGTCCCGCGCCGCGAACATCAGGCGAATCATCAGGAGCATGCGCGTGTGCAGCAGCCGGACGACACGCTTGTTCGGGCGGACGGGCACGCTGTCGTAGCCGACATGACTTGCCAGCGCATCGAGGTGCGAGGCGTCGGCGGCGAGCTTGGCCAGGCGCGCGAAGTCGGCGGTGTCATGGCTTGGCGCGCCCGCCTGCAGCGCGTCCAGCAGGTAGGTTCGCGCATCGGCAAGCCAGGCGGCGACGCGGGCATTCAGTGCCTCGCCGGCCGGATGCGGCGCTATGGCACTGTCGACGGCCACCGCGCACACAATGCCGAGCAGCACTTCCTCGGTGCGTATCATGGCGGTGTCGAAGATCGTCAGCGGATCGAACGTGTCCGGCATGCCGATGACGGCGGCGGTGATGCCGGCCATCAGGAAGCCGTAGCTGCGCGGCATGCGGTCCATCAGCGCGACGAAATAGCCGGCGATGGCCACGAAGCCGAGGGCGAGGAACAGGGCCAGCGGACGATTGGCCAGCCAGGACGCGAGCAGAAGGGCCAGGACCGCGCCGCCGATCGTGCCGATCATGCGGTAGGCCGCCTTCGAGCGGACGGCGCCGGAGATCGGTTGCATCAGGACGTAGACGGTGAAGATCGCCCAGGTAGGCCGCGAAAGGTCGAGCGCGCAGGCAATCCAGAAGGCCAGCATCGCCGCGGCGAAAGCCTTGGCGGAAAACAGCCATTCGCGCGGGCCGGGCAGGATCATGTCGCGGGGCCGACCGGTGGCAGAACGGTCAGTCGATCCAGCGCAGATGCGCCGGCTTGCGTGGGGCCGACGGCATCGGCGTTGCGGCGTATCCGACGATGATCGGGGCGACCGGCTGAAAATCGTCGGGTACCTCGATCAAGCGTTTTCCATCGCCGGTTTCCAGCCAGCGCTGCGCAAGGCCGATCCAGCAGGTGCCGAGGCCGCGGCCATGCGCTGCCAGCATCAGGTTTTCAGCCACCAGGGTGGCGTCCTCGACCGCCCACGCCCCGGATCGGGCAGCTATCACGATCAGCGCGGGTGCATGGTAAAAGATATGAAATTCAGGATCTTCCAGCCGTTCGCCCAGGTGCGGCGGCAGGGCGCCGGGGGCCATGGCGGCCAGCGCGTATGCCTTGGACGCGTCCGATATGCGGTCAAGCAGCGCAGCGTTGCGAATAACGGTAAAGTCCCACGATTGCTCGTTTGTCGCGCTTGGCGCCTGGATCGCGGCGACGAGTTGTTCCAGCACCGGTTTCGCCACGGGCGACTGGGTGAATGCGCGGGTGGCGCGGCGCCCGTAGATTGCTTCGGTCGGTTCCATGCTGAGATCTCCCTGGCTGAGTATCATCATGATTTGCACCGCGCGCGAGTATTTTGATTTATCACAAACGGCGATTTGTTGCGCGAGGTGGTTCGCGCTGCCGGGGCGGCGGTCGCCCGGCCTTCACGGCTATGACACCGGACGAAAACCTCAGCTATAACACGACGCATGTCCGCCCCCGATCCCCGTGCGAACCCGCTGCTGCTTGGCCATGAAGACGCCGAGGCCACCGTCCTGGAGGCGATTCGCGCCGGGCGGATGCACCATGCGTGGCTGATCACCGGGCCGGAGGGGGTCGGCAAGGCCACGCTGGCCTATCGTTTCGCCCGTCGTTTGCTGGCTGGCCGGGGGCAGGTTGAGCGGGGGCAGGCTGGGGGGCTGCCGGCCGGGGGGGGGCAGGCTGGGCAGGCGTCGGAGGACTCGCTGGCACTGGATGCGTCTCATCCGGTGTTCCGGCGGGTGGCGGCCAATTCGCACGCCGACCTGCTGACGGTGGAACGTGTCTTCAACGAGAAGACCAAGCGGATGAAGACGCAGATCGCAGTGGAGGACGTGCGCAAGATCAACGGCTTCATGTCGCTGACACCGGCGGAGGGCGGCTGGCGCGTGGTGGTGGTCGATGGCGCGGAGGA
>DATARX010000052.1:0-9804 GCA_036263955.1 Rhodopila sp. | reverse complement strand
GAAAAGCTTACCAATCCGTTAATGGCCTGCTGGCATCGGTAAGCGCGCGCGATGCTTAAGACGCGGCGCATACATCCGCGCTCAAACGCCGCCAGGACCGTCCATTCGGGCAAAGCGACGCGCTGGCGTATGACTCGGCTTATAGGTCCATCATGCGCCGGTAGACAGCGCCAGCGCGGCTGATCTGGCCGAGGGCACCCGCGCACCGCGGCCGTTATAATGCGTTTTACCCACGGGCGGCGCGGCGGCACGAGCGACGATCCGAACGATGCGGGTCTGCACCTCGATGGCACGCTCCAGCAGCACCTGATTCTCAGCCGCCAGCCCAGCCAGTCGCTGCCCAAGCGTTCCAAGCTTGATCGTCGGCGTCACGAATGTCGTCAAATCGGCCAACGCAGCCTCCTTGTCCGGCACAAGTGCAACCGCCGCGGGGTAGTCGACCCGCTTCAACGCCTCATTCTCGCGCGACAATATATCGACTAGCCGCTGGGCGGCCTCCCAACACGCTTCACTCATTTCGTCTTGGCCTCCTGCATCCGCAGCATCGCGTCGTAGACCGGCTTGGCCAGACCCAGACCGCCATGATTGGCGATCTGCCTGGCGAATTCCTGCACCATCATTGGCTTCCAGGCTTCTTCGCCGGGACCGCCGCCGAAGGGATCGTGCGCGGTGTCCACGGTATCGAACATCGGCTGCAGAAGCTGGCCGATCGCCATCGCCTCAAAATCATGCGCCGATTTAGCGATCCTCGCGGGATCGGCGGAGGGCGACAAGGCGGGTGACGCGGCCGGGATCGGAACCGGTATTGCCGGCAGTGTGGGAATATCGGCCATCAGCGCACCTGCAGGTCCGCCTGCAGGGCGCCGGCGGCCTTGATCGATTGCAGGATGCTGATCAGATCCCGCGGACCGACGCCCAGTGCGTTCAGGCTGGCCACCAGATCGCGCAGGGTGACGCCGGCGGTCAGGATTCCCAGCTTCTTGTCGTGCTGGTCGTCGATCTCGATGCTGGTTCGCGGCACGGTCGTGGTGGTTCCGCTGCGTGAAAACGGCCCCGGTTGGCTGATTTCCGGCGTTTCGGTCACCCGAATGGTCAGGTTGCCCTGGGCGATCGCTACGGTACTGATGCGTACGTTGGCCCCCATGACGATCGTGCCGCTCGCCTCATCGATCACCACGATCGCGGCGCTGTCCGGTTCGACCCGCAGATTCTCGATCATCTCCAACGTTTCGATCGGATCGCGACTGGCCAGGTCGAGCTGCACCGTGCGGGGGTCGGTCACCTTGGCGATCCGGCCGGCGGTCCTGTTGATGACGGCGGCGATCCGTTCCGCGGTCGTCAGGTCCGGATTGCGCAAACCAAGCCACAGGCCGTTACTTTTGGCGAGTTTGTAAGGAACCTCTTTTTCAACAGTCGCGCCATTGGCGATCCGCCCGGAGGTCGGAACGCCGCGGGTCACGGAGGCGGCTGCACCACGCGCGGCAATCGCGCCGGTCGACAAGGTCCCCTGACCAACCGCGTAGACTTCGCCGTCCGCGGCGAGCAAGGGGGTCACCAGCAGGGTGCCGCCGGTCAGGTTGGTGGCGTCACCGAGGGCGGAAACCGACACATCGACACGGCTGCCGCTACGGGCGAAGGCGGGCAGTTGGGCGGTCACCATGACGGCGGCAATATTCTTTGTGGAAAGGGCGGTGACCTGGTCACGGGTGTTAACGCCCAGCCGTTCGAGCATGCCGATCAACGATTCGCGGGTGAACACATTATTGTTCAGCTTGTCGCCAGTGCCGTTCAGGCCCACCACCAGACCGTAGCCGATCAGCTGGTTTTCGCGAACGCCCTCGACATCGGCGATATCCTTGATTCGCACGTCGGCCCACGCCGGTAGCGGCGAGCAGAGGATAAATCCCAGGAAAAGGGCGGCGCTTGGGCGCATTTTGCGCAACGGTTCATCCTGACGGCGGCACATGATCGTTGCAGCAACACTTGTGCCAGGGCGCCTACCGCAGAATTCGGCGCCTCGAGGTTGGTTTCGACTAGGCAGATTGTGCCGACCGGCAGTTCAATTCGGCATAAGGTGCCGGTTCGTGGCAATTTCATTGCACTGGCTTGACGATTGCGTGCACGCCCTTGGCGACGGCTTGACAGGTCGCTATACGTCCGCGCGTTCCCCACCCGGAATGGGCCGGGCGCCCTCATCCTCGGTTTTCGGATCCTCAATATCCGGCCTGGGGCAGCGGGCGAATGGATAACCAGGACCAAATGCGCATGATGGTGACTCTGCCCCCTGATTATCGCCCCACCGAGGATGAGGCGTTCATGAACCCCATCCAGGTCGAGTATTTCCGCCAAAAATTACTGCGGTGGCGAGCGGACCTTATTCGAGAAGCCGACGGTACCCTGGCCAGCCTTTCGGAAGGCGGCATTCACGAAGCCGACATTACTGACCGCGCCAGTGTCGAGACCGATCGGGCGCTGGAGCTGCGAACCCGGGACCGGGCCCGCAAGCTGATCTCCAAGATCGACCAGGCGCTGGTGCGGATCGAAGTCGGCACCTACGGCTACTGCGAGGAAACCGACGAACCGATCGGCATCAAGCGGCTGGAGGCCCGCCCCATCGCGACGATGTCGATCGAGGCGCAGGAGCGGCACGAGAAAATGGAGCGGGTGCACCGCGACGACTGACGCGGCCGGTCTTGACCCTCCCAGGGACTACCCCGGGCGCTCGCTGTCCAGCATCGCCATCTGCGTCGCGGCATAGCGTTCGCCGGCGGCGGCGCCCTTCGGCACGGCCTGTTCGATGGCGGCCAGGTCGGCCGGCGTCAATCGTACATCGAGCGCCCCTACCGCTTCATCCAATTGCGGCCGGCGGCGGGACCCCACCAGCGGGACGATATCGTTGCCCTGCGCCGCGACCCAGGCGATGGCGATCTGCGCCACGCTGACGCCCTTGACGTTGGCGATCACCCGCAGCGCCTCCACCAGGGCCAGGTTGGCGTCGGCATTGTCGCCCTGGAACCGCGGGCTGTGGACGCGGAAATCGCCCGGCGTGGCATTGTCCTTGCGCCAGTGGCCGCTGATCAGCCCGCGGGAGAGCACGCCATAGGCGGTGATACCGATGCCGAGAGCGCGGCAGGCGGGCAGGATCGACTCCTCAATGCCGCGGGAGATCAGCGAATACTCGATTTGCAGGTCGCAGATCGGATGCACCGCGGCGGCCTTGCGGATCGTTCCGGCGCCCACTTCGGACAGCCCGATATGACGGACATAGCCGGCCTTCACCATGTCGGCGATGGCGCCGATGGTATCCTCGATCGGCACGGCGGTATCGAGCCGAGCGGGGCGATAGATGTCGATATGGTCCAGGCCGAGGCGCTGGAGCGTGTAGGACAGGAAGTTCTTCACCGCCGCCGGACGGGCGTCGTAACCGCTCCAGCCGCCAGCGGGGTCGCGCATGGCGCCGAACTTGACGCTGACCATGAAACGGTCTCGGGGGATGCCGCGCAGTGCCTCCCCGATCAGCATTTCGTTATGGCCCATCCCATAGAAATCGCCGGTGTCGAGCAGATTGACGCCGGCATCGAGGGCCGCATGGATCGTGGCGATGCTTTCGCTGCGTTCCGCCGGGCCATACATGCCCGACATGCCCATGCAGCCAAGGCCAAGGGCGGAGACGCGGGGACCCATGGTGCCGAGGGACCGGTGTTGCATGGCGTTTCCTATCATCGCATGAGATAGCGATGGTAGCAGCAGGCACCCGACTCTTGCCAATCGGGCGCCCCCGTCCCATGGTCCGCTGCCATGTGGTTCGCCCCGCCCAAAGAGATCCCGACACGGGTTCTGACCCGCATGCCCGATCGGTTCCGCCGCCTGGAGCGGACCGAATGGGCCGATGCCAATCGCGCGGGCGCGCCGGTCGACAGCTTCCTGGAAGGTCCCTGCTATGACGCGAAGGGTCGCCTGCACGTCGTCGACATCCCGTATGGCCGCATCTTCCGGATCGAAGCGGACGACTGGACCCTGGTCGCCGAATATCCCGGCTGGCCGAACGGGCTGAAAGTCCAGCCCGACGGCCTGCTGCTCGCGGCGGACTACCGGCACGGGCTGGTGCGGATCAATCCGGATACCGGCGCGACGGCCGCCGTGCTGCAAACCGTCATGAGCGAGAGCTTCAAGGGCCTGAACGACCTGACGCTGCATGCCGATGAATCGATCCTGTTCACCGACCAGGGGCAAACCGGACTGCAAGATCCGACCGGCCGGGTGTGGCGCCTGCACAAGGATGGGCGGCTCGACAAGTTGATCGACACCGGCCCCAGCCCCAATGGCCTCGTGCTCAATTCCGCCCAGACGCATCTTTATGTGGCGATGACCCGGTCCTGCGAGGTGTGGCGGTTCCTGCTCCGCCCCGACGCGGTGGTGGCCAAGGCGCAATGCTTTGCCCGCATTCCGGCCGGCACATCGGGCCCGGATGGGTTGGCGATGGACGCAGCGGATCGCCTGTATGTCGCCAACCCCGGTCACGGCTGCGTCTGGGTCATCGACCCGTCCGGCGTGCCCTTGTACAGAATCATGTCCGACGCCGGTCGCATGACCACCAACTGCGCCCTTTCCCCGGACGGGCGCGGACTGGTCATCACCGAATCCCACAGCGGCAGCATTCTGATCGCGGAGATCCCTGCACCATGACCGAGTTCGTTTCCATCTGTGAGGTCGGCCCGCGCGACGGGCTGCAGATTGCCAAGACCCGCATGACGACCGATGACAAGGTGAGCTGGATCAGGTCGCTCGCCGCCGCCGGAATCCAGGAGATCGAGGTCGGCAGCTTCGTTCCGCCGCGGGTGATCCCCCAACTGGCGGACACGGCCGAGATCGTGGCCAAAACGCTGGCGGCGCTACCGAACCTGACGGTGCAGGCGCTGGCACCGAACCTGCGCGGCGTGCAGAACGCCTATCATGCCGGTGTGCACAAGATTTCGATCCCGGTCTCGGTCAGCGACGGACACAGCCAGGCCAACCTCAATCGCACGCCGGCGCAGTCGATCGAGATGATGCGGGAAATCATGGACTGGCTGAAGGCGCAGCCGCGCAAGGTGCCGGTGGTGGCGGGGGCGTCGACCGCCTTCGGGTGCTCGATTGACGGGGTGGTGCCAACGGCCAAGACGGTCGCCCTGTGCAAAGGCCTGGCCGACGCCGGCGTGGACCAGATCATGCTGGCCGATACGGTGGGTTACGCCTACCCGGCCCAAGTCAAGGAGGTGGTGAAGGCGACGCGGGAGGCCATCGGTCCGGTGCTGTATGGCCTGCATCTGCATGACACCTGCGGCCTGGGCATTGCCA
The DNA here is from genome assembly GCA_036263955.1 of Rhodopila sp. Lineage (GTDB taxonomy): Bacteria > Pseudomonadota > Alphaproteobacteria > Acetobacterales > Acetobacteraceae > Rhodopila. The sequence goes on along the minus strand of DATARX010000052.1, from coordinate 4,467 downwards.
ATGCGGTGGCCGGGCTGGAGGTCGGCATTCGCGCCTTCGATTCCTGCCTGGCGGGCCTGGGCGGCTGTCCTTACGCGCCCGGCGCGTCCGGCAACGTGGTGACCGAAGACCTGGTGTTCATGCTGGAAAGCATGGGCTTCCGCACCGGCATCGATATCGGGGCCCTGATGGAGTCCCGGAACGTGCTGCACGCCGGCCTGCCGGCGGAGCCGCTGCATGGCCAGGTTCCGAAGGCGGGCCTGCCGCCCACGTTCCGCAAGGCGGCCTGACCTCATTGTGCAAGAGGGCGATCCACATCTGAGGTTGCTTCAACCTCAGACGAGCGCACTTTACGACTTTGCGAAGCGCGCGAACGACTCGGCCAGCGCGTCGTAGATCGCGCGCTTGAACGGCACCGCCAGCGAGGGCAGTTCCGACAGCGGAACCCAGCGCCAGGCGTCGAATTCCGGATGCGGGTCGAGGTCGAGGCGGATATCGCTGTCCTCGCCGGTAAACCGCATGGCGAACCATTTCTGACGCTGGCCGCGATACTTCCCGCGCCAGGCAACTCCCCGCAACGCCGGTGGCAGGTCGTAGGTCAGCCAGTCCGGGTGCTCGCCGATCACCTCGGCTTTCGCGGTGCCGATCTCCTCTTCCAGTTCCCGGAAGACGGCGACGCGCGGATCCTCGCCTTCGTCGATCCCACCTTGCGGCAACTGCCAGCCCCCGGCCGGCCCTTCCGCATTCGGCATGTCGGCGCGACGGGCAACGAAAATCAGCCCGTCGCGGTTGAACAGCACGGCACCTACATTGGGCCGATACGGCAGATCACTCATTTTCCGGGTTCCTGCTTTGCCGGCGGCAGCACCAGCGCGCTGACCGGTGCCAGCGCCAGGCCTTTCGACGCCAGCGTATTTGTCCAGGCGGCGATCCGCTCCACCGTCACCGGCCGCGGCACGGACACGATGCCAAGCGCGGAGCCCTTGTCCAGTGCCAGATGGGTCAACACATCCAGCCGCTGATCCAGCACCGCGGCGTCCAGCGGATCGTCATCCAGCACCATGTCCGCCGACCGGTTCCAGACGTGCGGCAACACCTTCTGGCCGGTCCGAACATCGACGAACAGCAGACCGCGCCTGGCGATCTCTTGCAGCACCGGATCCAACTGCGTCGCCACGCTCGCCAACCGCTCGCCGTGCAGCGGCCCCAGCGCGTTGGTCACCCCGGCGTAACCGGTCAGGCGAGTCAGAATCGCCTGCAATCGGCTGAGATTCTCGGCCGGCGGCAAGGACGTCATCAGCGCGGACCGGTCGTCCGGGTCGTTCGCTGGATAGCCCTGCGGCTCCATTGGCACCGACAGCAGGTATTCGTGCTCGTTGGACCGAGCGGCCGCGAGCAGGCGGCCGATGTCGTCGGCATAGGGGGAAATCGCGAGCGTGACGCCGCCCGGCAAGGCCTTGATCGCGGCCATGCTATCGGCCTCGCTCATGCCGATGCCGGCGATCAGGATCCCGACGCGCGGGCGCAAGGTGGACGCATCAAACCCAGCCGCATAGGCGCTCATTGGCGCTCGGCCGTCGATCGATATCCGCGGCAGCAACGCCTGCGACGCGCCGGCGGCCGGTTCCAGCATCGCCGGATCGGGATCGGCGATCGGGCCGGGCGTCATGCGGCCAGGCCGCAGCGGCAGGTCCGCCTGCTGGGATGTATCCATCGGCTTCGCATCGGCTGCCTTGCCGTCGGTCGTCTTGGATTGGGATGGGACGGGTGCGGCCGAAACCGCGTCGGTGCGCGCGGCCGGCCCGGTGGGCGGTTTGATCGGTTCGGTCACCGGAAAGATCGGCGGCGGCCCGAGGGTCTGCAACACGACGATACCGGCGACCGCCAGCGCCAGCACCGCGGCCCAGAAGCGAGCCAACCCGCGCCAGCCCGATAAAAGGCCGCCGGATTGGCTCATGCCTGGGGAAGAGGCCGCCACGAAGGCCGGGATCAGTTGGCGGACGCGCTCTTTTGCGCCGCCATGGCCTGCACCAGCACAACCGCCTGCTGCAACTGGAAGTCGGTCTCGTCCGGCTTGAGCGGATCGAACTTGGGGAAGCCTTCGGGTGGCCGGTCCGGAATCTGCTTCACGATCGGCGGGAGGTCGGTTCGCGGCGGCAACGCCTGCGGACCGGTGCCGCCCTGGTTGGTCAGGATCCGATTGTAGTCGGCTTCCTTTTCGCCGCCGAACGTCGGGCGCTCCTCCCGGGTTTCACGAACCGGCACGTCCGGGGTGATGCCCAGCCCCTGGATCGATCGCCCGGACGGGGTATAGTAGCGCGCCGTGGTCAGCCGCATGGCGCCATTGCCGGGCAGCGGGATGACGGTCTGCACCGATCCCTTGCCGAAGCTGCCGGTGCCAAGAAGGATCGCCCGCCGATGATCCTGCAGCGCGCCCGATACGATTTCGGAGGCCGAGGCAGAGCCACCGTTGATCAGCACCACCAATGGGGCGCCGCGCAGGATGTCGTCACCCTTGGCGTCCCAGCGTTGGCTGTCTTCCGGATGCCGCGCTCGGGTTGAAACGATCTCGCCCTGCTCGACGAAATCGGACGAAACCGCCACCGCCTGGTCCAGCAGGCCGCCCGGATTGTTGTGCAGGTCAAGAATCAGCCCGCGGAGCTTGCCGCCATTCTGCGCCTTCAGGGCCTTGACCGCCGCCTTGATTCCGGAGTCAGCCTGTTCGGTGAACTGGGACAGCCGGACATAGCCGATGTCGTTCGGCTCCATCCGCGACTTCACCGCGGGGATCTTGATGGTCTCCCGCATCAGCGACACCTCGAGCGGCTTGTCCACATCCTGCCGCTTGATGGTCAGCACGATCTTTGAATTCGGCGGGCCGCGCATCTTGTCCACGGCATCGTTCAGCGACATGCCGATCAGCGTCTTGCCATCCAGCGCGGTGATGATGTCGCCCGACTTGACGCCGGCCTTGGCCGCGGGCGTGTCATCGATCGGCGTGACGACCTTGATCATTCCCTTGTCTTCGCTGACCTCGATGCCGAGGCCGCCGAACTCGCCCTTGGTCTGGATCTGCATGTCCTTGAACGCCTTTGCGTTCATGTAGGAACTGTGCGGGTCGAGACCGGTCAACGCGCCGTTGATAGCGTTCTCGATCAGGTCCTTGTCGTTGACCGTATCAACATATTCGGCGCGGACGCGCTGCATGACGTCCCCGAACACCTTCAGCATCTGATACATGTCGGTGTGGCTGCTATCCTGGGCGAATGCGCTGCCCAGACCGCCGAGGGCCGGACCCAGGGCAGCGCCGGCCACGAAAGCGGTTCCGATCAACAAGCCATACCGCAAATGCCGAACGCGGAGAGTCATGCTTTCTGTTCCTTCGGCGCCACGGACCACCCCGTGGCGCATGATCGGCCCTTTATAAAACACAAGACCGGATACAATGCGAGCAAACTAGTGTCCGATCGGCAGAGAGGCCTGAGTCGCACCGCGACCACGATTCGCCGCGTGAATCGGATACTTCAAACCAAAAGCGACGTGTCGCGCCTCTGATGCGCGATGCCGGCATGTTCTTTGTCGCGCAGGGAACCCGCCAGCGTCCAGTGTGGATTTGGTAAGCGGCCGTCCCGCTGCAACCGAACAGCGAAATTAAGTGGTGCCGGACGCTGAAACCGGTGTCCCGCGGTCCGGTGTCCCAGGGCCAACCAAGCACGGACCACCCAAAAGCCCGGGCCACCCAAAAGCGCGGGCCACCCAAAAGCATGTGCCCGCCAAAGCATGTGCCCGCCAAAGCACCTGCCAGTATCGTTTGAAGACGTTGCACTGTCGTTCCGATCCCGGACGTTGCTTCCCGAAAGGCGCGCGGGTTCACAATACCGTCCGACCCGCCTAGGTTCGCCGGTGTCGAATCAGGAGGGAATCAATGCCAGGCATGATGGATGGTAAAGTCGCGGTGGTAACCGGGGCAGGCGGCGGGATCGGGCGGGAAATCGCGCTGATGATGGCGGACGCCGGCGCCAAGGTCATTGTCGCCGATATCGGTGCGTCCCTCACCGGCGAGGGTGGCTCTGCCAGCCCGGCCCAGCAGACCAAGCAACTGATCGAGCAGAAGGGCGGCGCGGCGGAGATCTGCACCGAATCCGTCGCTTCCTGGGGATCGGCGCAGAAGATCATCCAGGCGGCGCTGGACCATTTCGGCCGGATCGACGCCGTGGTGAACAATGCCGGCATACTGCGGGATGTGATCTTTCACAAAATGACCGAAGACGACTGGCTGTCGGTTATTGCGGTTCACCTGAACGGCAGCTTCTTCGTCTCCCGCGCCGCGGCCGAACACTACCGCAAGCAGGAAAGCGGCACGTTCGTGCACATGAGCAGCACGTCCGGCCTGATCGGCAATTTCGGCCAGGCCAACTACTCGGCGGCCAAGCTGGGCATCACCGCGCTGTCGAAGTCGATCGCGCTGGACATGCAGCGTTATAACGT
>DATARX010000027.1:0-1806 GCA_036263955.1 Rhodopila sp. | reverse complement strand
GTGGCCGTCAGGCCCCCGCCAGCATCCCCGCCGCCGTATCGGCCAATTGGCCCGTCGCGATGCTCATGGCTGCCACCAGTGCCTGCGTCGTTGTATCGGCCGGCCGCACGGTAATTGTCACCCCACGTGAAACCATGCCCTTGCCGTCCACGGCGATCTGCGCGGCCAGCAGCACCGCGCCATCGCGGTCCACATCGAATCGTTGCAGATTGATCTCCACCGTGGCGTCCGACGGCATGGAGATCGCGCCGCTGTCGGCGTAAACCGTGCTGCCCGGTAGCCGTTGATTGAGGTCCCCCACCAGGATACGGCTCAGCATCGCGTCCAGCGGCTCACCCCACCAGTCATTGGACAGCACATCCATCCGGTATCCCTCGGATGACCGGACGATCTGCGAACGTTCCAGATAGTGGGCGATGGCGATGGAGCGCAACACGATGGTGCGCGGCGCACCTCGGTGCGTTGTGCCTGGCACCGACGCCAGCACGTACAGATTCGGATTGGGCGAGGCGCACGCGGCGGGCAGGGCCGCCAATGCCAGCAACGCGGACCGCCTGGACAAACTCATTGGACCCCCTGGTCGGTACGGCCGCGGATCAACGCTTCCGGGTGGCGCGATAACAGGTCGGCCAGCACGCGGATCGAGCGCGCGGCATCCGACAACTGGCTCATCAACTGGGTGACGTCCCGGCTAAAGCGGGAATCGCCGCCGTATCCGGTTTGCACCGACGCGATCAGTTTGTCGGTGCGCTGGACGGAGTCTTCCAGCCCGGAAGCGATCGCCGGCAGCCGCTGCATCGCCGGCGTCAGCCCGTGATTGAGATTATTCACCAGCGTCTGCGTGCTGGTCAGCGTGGCACGCAACGCGGTAACCGACTCGCCAAGCTGCTTGTCGTTCACCAGCGCATTCACCCCCGCCAGGGTTTGGTTGAGATTCGTACCGATCGTTTCAAACGGAATGCTGTTGAGGCGGTTGACCAGATTCGTGGCCGCGGTGGCGATATCGTCGGCGCTGCCGCCCAGCACCGGAATGACGTAGTCCTCTCCCTGCTTGCTCAACGCGCCGGGGCCCGCATTGTGATAGACGTCCATCGCGAGTTGCTTCTGTCCGGTCAGAATATTGCCGGAGTCCAGCTTCACCCGCAGTCCGCGGTGCACCAGTTCCCGCATCTTGGCGTCGAGGTCGCCGCCAGTCGGCAACTCCAGCATCGCGATGCGTTCAGGCTCCAGCGTGAAGTGGACGGGCGCCACGACGTTGTCCAGCTTCTGATCGTAGACCAGGGAAACGCTGGAAACTTCGCCGACCTTCAATCCGCGCAGGGTGACGGGCGCCCCCGCTGCCAGACCCGCGACCGATCCGGTGAAATTGGCGACGAACGGCAGGCTGCGCTTGTAGACCGAGGAGTCGGCTGCATCCTCCGACTGGTATAACGGGAACGTATGGTTGGCTTCGCTCTCGCCCGTGACCTGCGGTTCGTCCGGGGTTTCAAAGGCGATGCCGCCCAGCACCACGGCGCGCAGCGATTCCACCTTGAACTGCAAGCCGTTGGCGCCGAGTTGGACGGACGCACCGGACGCATTCCAGAAGCGGGAATTGTCGTGCACGTACTGATCGAACGGCTCCCGCACAAAGGCATGGATGGTGATGCTGCGGGCCATTTCGCCGACATCCCAGCCGAGGACCTCGCCGACCTCGAGGTCCCGGAACATGATCGGCGAACCGAGATTCAGCGATCCGATGCGATTGGCCTGCAACAGGAAGGTCCGTCCCGGCACATCCGATTCCAGCACCGGCGGATTTTCCAG
>DATARX010000528.1:0-4732 GCA_036263955.1 Rhodopila sp. | reverse complement strand
CGCGCAGCAACATGCCTGCACGACCTACCAGGCATTGTTGCAGACCCCGCTGATGGTTCCCGCCGTCGCTCGGGTCAGGCGGGCGCTCGCGGCGTTGCCGGGGTAGGGGCAGGTCTGCCCGGATTTCCGCGACAAGGCGGTGACCGGCGCCTGGCCGCTGCCCGATCCGGTCAAGTTCAGCGGCAGCCGTGGTCCACGTCAACGAACGCAAGGGTGGCGCCCGGCGCTGTGGCTGATGGCGGCGATGCTCGCCGTTGTCCTGACCGGCGTCGTGCTGTCGCTGCCGCGCACGCTGGGCAAGGCCAAGTCGTCCAGGAGCTTCCGCGAACTGTTCGCCAAAACCCGGCCGATCAACCGGCTCGCCGCCGCGCGCATTTTCATGGCCCCAACGTCGTTCCGTTCACGCTGCCAGTTCACAGCCGGTGACACCTGCGATAGGTTGGCAACAATCTTAACAATCTGGTCAGGAAACGACGATGGATAATGGACGCCGAACCTTCCTCAAGATCGGCACCGGTGCCGCGGTCGGCTCGCTGCTGGAGGCCTCCGCGCGGGCCGAGACCGTGACGGTTCCGACGCAGGCGGGTCCGAACGGCGATGCGCTGCGGCTGGCGACGTTCCAGCCAAAAGCCGGCGGAAAACCGAGCATCGGCGTGGTGACGGCGAAGGGCAGGGTGGTCGATCTGGCCAAGGCCGCCAGGGCCGCGAAGATCCGGCTGAATTTCGATCCGACGAACATGGTTTCGCTGATCGCCGCCGGTCCCGAAGCGGTCGCGCAGGCCCGCCGGTGTGCCGCCGCGGAACCGGGCGAACCGTTGGAAAGCGTCCGGCTGATGGCGCCGATCCCGGTGCCGGTGCGCAACACCTATGCGGTGGGCTGGAACTATCTGGAGCATTTCGGTGAAAGCCTCACCGCGAACGCGGCGAAGGCGGCCCTGCCGAAGCACCCGGTGTTTTTCACCAAGGACACCCATACGGTGAACGGCCCGTTCGATCCAATCCCGTTCGATCCGGCGGTTTCTGTGAAGATCGACTGGGAAGGCGAACTCGCGGTGATCATCGGCAAGCGCGGCCGCAACATCAAGGAGGCCGACGCGATGAACTACGTGTTCGGCTACGCGGTGATCAACGACACCACGGCGCGCGACATGCAGGTCGACCACGGCGGACAATGGTTCAAGGGCAAGAGCCTGGATGGGCACGGGCCGATCGGGCCATGGATCATCGCGGCGAGCGACCTCAACCACGATGACCTGCAACTGACCACGCGGGTGAACGGCGTGGTGAAGCAGCAGATCAATACGAAGCAAATGTACTTCAAGGTGCCGCGCATCATCAGCGAATTGTCGCTGGGGCTGACGCTGGAGCCGGGCGATGTCATCGCCACCGGCACGCCGTCCGGCATCGGCGCGGCACGCAATCCGCCGGAGTTCCTGAAGCCCGGCGACATCCTGGAAACCGAGATCGATCGGATCGGGGTGATCCGCAACGAGATACGGCTGGTGAGTGCCTGATCGCGCGGGCACGGAGAGGGTGCGGCCGCCCCATTGATTGGGGCGCCCGTCACCGTCCGGCTGCTCAAAGGGTGCATGCCCCGGTACCATCTCTAGCGGGAACGCGGGTGACATTTCCATCGGCGACCTCCTCCAAAGACCGCATAATGGATATTATGGTAAATGGAGATCGAGCTTGCAGCGGCCCGAACCTTCGTGGCAACCGGCGGTCAGGAAACTTCCGCTGGCACGCATCATGGTTGATCGCTTCGTCATCGCCGCAATCGTCGACCGCCTGATCTACGACAGCGACAGCACATTCGACCCCGATGACGCCCGCACGCTGCTGGCGGAATTGCCACGTAAGCCATCCCCGTGGATCCAGCTTGGCGTCGCCGGCAAGATGTCCGGCGGATCGACCAAGGGCTACGCCGCGGGTGTCGGCGATGTCCGGCTGAAGGACGACAAGGATCGCCGGTTCGAATACACCACCGGTGGCGACGCTTATACCCGGGCCGGCCAATGGAAGCTGATGTGGATTGGCAAGCGCGCCCGCCAATACGTTGAAATAGAACAAGTGATGGCCGACGCCACCGACGATGGCCGCGGCGCGCTGATCAGCTACGAACCCGATGGCACGCCAATCCGCATGGATATCCGCTTCAATCGCTCGTTCCGGCTGTTCTGGTCCCCGGTGGTGATCATGTTTCCCGGTTGGAAGCCCTGGAAGACGCCTGGCTAGCCCGACACGCACCAGGACACGCGTTTCCGAGCCACCCATAGCGGATGTCGGCTGAAGCATAAGCCTCAGCCAACCGCCAGCACCATCCCGTCATATCCCGCCTCGACCCCAGGCGGCAAATTGGCCCGCATCCAGGCCCAGTCCATCTCGGTTCCCATATGAGTCAATACGGTGCGGCGCGGCTTTAACCTTTCCACCCAACCGAGCACGGTGGTCAGGTTGGCGTGGGTCCAATGCGCGTCGCGGCGCAGGAAGCAGTCCACCACCCAGGTATCCACGCCTTCCAGGATCGCGAACGCCGCATCGTCCAGTTCCACGACGTCGGTGGAATAGCCGAAGGCGCCGATCCGCAGGCCCAGCGTCTCGACCTTGCCATGGCTTTGCGTGAACCCCCGGACGGCCGCGCCGGCAGCCTCGAACACATCGCCTGGCGTAACCGGTTTTGCTTCAAGAACAGGGCGATAGAAATACGGGGGATTCCACGGCCTGAACGCGTAGCCGAACCGCTCGATCATCTCCCCCAGGGTGTCGGCAGTGGCGAAGGCCTCCAGCGGACGGTTGGCAATCCGATTCAGGATACGGACGTCGTCCAGGCCGGTGATATGGTCCGCGTGGGCGTGGGTGAACACGATGGCGTCCACGCCGGGAATGCGGCAGTCCAGCAGCTGGGTCCGCATATCAGGTGAGGTATCAACCAGAAGCCGTTGATTATTCGGCATTTCGACGACGATCGATGCCCGTGTTCGCCGATTTCGCGGCTCGTTCGGATCGCAATCGCCCCAGTCCCCGCTACCATCCACCCCGCCGATCATCGGAACGCCGGCGGAACCCCCCGTCCCCAACAGCGTGACTTTCATGCCGAAGCCTGGCCAATGTGCGCCGAACCTTGCGAGGTTTTCCTGAACAGCCGCCGAAAGTTGGCGGTGGTTAAGTCCGCCATCGCCTCAGGCGTCATACCGCGCACCTCCGCCAGCACCTTGGCGGTATGCGCCACCCAGGCTGGCTCATTCCGTTTGCCACGGAACGGCACCGGCGCCAGGTACGGGGCATCGGTCTCCACCAGCAGCCGGTCCAGGGGCACGTCCTTGGCAATTTCCCGCAGTTCGGTCGAGCGCGGGAACGTCAGGATGCCGGAAAAGCTGAAATATCCGTCCATTGCCAGCGCCGATTCCGCCAGCCGGCGGGTAGAACTGAAGCAGTGCAGCAGAAAATCAAACGCCCCGCCGGTATCCCGCTCTTGCTGCAAAATCAACGCGATATCGTCGTCGGCGTCGCGCGCATGGATGCACAGCGGCACGCCTGCCAACCTGGCGCCGCGAATATGCGCGCGAAAGTTCTCGGCCTGCACGTCGCGCGGCGACTTGTCGTAGAAATAGTCCAGTCCGGACTCGCCGATCCCGATCACCCTGGGATGCGCGGCCATCGCCGCCAGCGTCTCCGGCGACGGGATCGGCGCCTCGGCCGCGTGGTGCGGATGCACCCCGATCGTGCACCAGAGGTTTAAATATTCAGCAATCATCGCCGGCAGTCGGTCCGACTGCGCCAGCGTCGTACCAATGGTGACCATCTCCCCAACGCCCGCCGCCGCCGCGCGGGCCAGCACGTCCGGCAGTTCCATCGCGGTAAAATAGTCCAGGTGGCAGTGGCTATCCACGAGCATCAGGCGGCAGGCTCCACGTAGCGGGGAAACACGCCTTGAGGGGCAGGGAGCCCCTGCCCGTCCGGCAACCGTGCCGACAGCGCCGCGAACGACCGAGCCTCCGGCGCGACGCCAAGCTGGTCGAGCATCCGCGCCATGCTGCCCGGCATGACCGGCTGCAGCAGCGTGGCGACCACGCGGATCGTATCCACCAGCACCCGCAGCACAGATCCCATACGGACCTTATCCGTCTTGTTCAGCGCCCACGGCGCCTGCCGGTCGATATACCCGTTAGCCGCTCGGATCACCTTCCAGATCTCCTCCAGCCCGTCATGGAAGGTCTGACGGTCGATCGCCGCTCGCACCAGCTCCAGCAGCCCATCGGCCGAGGCAAGCAGCGCCGCGTCATCCTCGGTCGCCGGGCCACGCGCCGGCAGCACGCCGCCGCAGTTCCGCGCCACCAGGGACAGCGTCCGCTGCGCCAGGTTCCCGAGATCATTTGCAAGATCAACGTTGATCCGGCTGATGATCGCCGCATGACTCAACGATCCGTCCGCGCCGAACGGTTTCTCCCGCAGCAGGAAATAGCGGATCTGGTCGAGACCAAAAATCTCCGCCAGCTTGCGCGGCTCCACCACGTTGCCCAGCGACTTCGACATCTTCTCGCCGTCCATCAGCCACCAGCCGTTGGAGGTGACCCGCCGCGGCAGCGGCAAGCCGGCCGCCATCAGGAACGCCGGCCAATAGACCGCGTGGAACCGGATGATGTCCTTGCCGACGAAATGCACATCCGCCGGCCAGTATTTCCACCGCGGCGCGTTCTCGTCCGGAAAGCCGCACGCCGTGACGTAGTTGTTC
>DATARX010000418.1:0-5409 GCA_036263955.1 Rhodopila sp. | reverse complement strand
CTGGCCTATGCCGGCCGATCGTCGGAGGATAAGCGGGCCGAAGTAGCCAGGCTGTTGCGCGAAGCGAAGCAGGACGCGGCGGTGCTGACCGATCCGGCCTCGATCGCCTGGCTGTTGAATATCCGTGGCGGCGACGTGCCGTTCACCCCTTTTGTCCTCGGCTTCGCCCTGGTGCGCGCCGACGCCACGACGGACCTGTTCATCGATCCCGCGAAAATACCCGCCGAAACCAAGGCTTGGCTGGGTAACGCGGTGTCGATCAGGAACCGCGACGCATTGCTGCCGGCGCTGGCCGGGTTGAAGGACAAGACGGTCCGGGTCGACTCGGCCGGTTCGCCCGTCTGGTTCGCACAGCAGCTGTTGAAAGCCGGTGCGGTGGTGTCGGCTGGCAGCGATCCCTGCGCCCTGCCCAAGGCTTGCAAGAACGCGGGCGAGCAGGACGGCGCCCGTGCCGCCCACCACCGCGATGCGACCGCGGTTTGCCGTTTCCTGCACTGGCTGTCCGGCGCGGCCCCGACGGGCCAGGAAACCGAAATGTCCGCCGCCACCAGGCTGCTGGCGTTGCGCGGCGCGGTGGAAGGGTTCCGCGGCGAAAGCTTCCCGGCGATTTCCGGCGCCGGGGAGCATGGCGCGATCATCCATTACCGGGTGACCGACGAAACGAACCGGACGATCCGGCCGAATGAGGTCTACCTCATTGACTCTGGCGCCCAGTATCCGGATGGGACAACCGATATCACCCGCACCGTCTGGACCGGCCCCGGCGACCCGCCGGACGAGGTGCGGGACCGGGTGACCCGCGTCATGCAGGGCCACATCGCCTTGGCCACGTCGGTGTTCCCGGCGGGCGTGGGCGGGGCGCATCTTGACGCGTTGGCGCGCCGGGCACTGTGGCAGGTCGGCCTGGACTACGACCATGGCACCGGCCATGGGGTCGGCAGCTATCTCTCAGTGCATGAGGGGCCGGTCAGCATCTCCCGGCTGGCCCGTTCGATACCGATCGCCGCCGGCATGGTGCTGTCGAATGAACCGGGATTCTACCTGCCGAACCAGTATGGCATCCGGCTGGAAAATCTTTTGCTGGTCCAACCGGCCGCGCCGGCGCATGCCACCAAGCCATTCCTGTGTTTCGAGACGTTGACCCTTGCCCCGTTCGATCGGCGGCTGCTCAACCCGGCGCTGATGACGGAAGCGGAACGGGCCTGGCTGGATGCCTACCATGCCCGCGTCCTGCGGGAGGTCGGGCCAGCGCTGGACGAGGCAGCGCTGGATTGGTTGACGGTGGCCTGCGCGCCTCTTTGACCAGATGGCTTCCGACCAGATGGCCTCCGACCACATGCCCTCTGATCAGATGCCCTCTGGTCAGATGGCCTCCGGTCGGTGGCGTGGCGGGAAAGCCAGTGAAATGCCGGCGGCGTCGAGCGACAGATTGGGGTTCCAGTACGGGTCGTGGTCCAGCACGGCGCCCCAGCGCTGCCGCATGGTGGCAACGTCGCGCGCATACCGCGCGGCGTTCTCGCCCACCCGGTCCGACCCCCGTGACACCGACTCGGCGTGATACAGTTCGGCGAACGGCGTCCACAGGTTGCGGTAGCCGCGCTGGACCAGCTTGAGGCACAGGTCGATATCGTTGAACGCCACCGGCAAGTCCGTTTCGTCCAGTCCGCCAACCTCCAGATAGGCCTGGCGGCGAAGTAACAAACACGCTCCGGTGACAGCGGTCACGTTGCGTACCAGTTTGAGCTGACCAAAATACCCGATGTTGCCGCGCGCCTTGTGCAAATATTGATGTCCCGCGACTCCACCGACGCCGACCGTGACCCCCCCATGCTGGATCGTCCCGTCGGGATACAGCAGCTTGGCGCCGACCGCGCCGATGCCGGGGCGGATCGCGTGTGAAACCATCTCCCGCAACCAGTCCGGGTTGATCACGTCGACATCGTTGTTCAACAGCAGAATCAGCGCACCGGTGGCTTCCTGGACCGCGCGGTTGTTCAACGCGGAATAATTGAACGGGCCGGCCGCCGGCAGCACCCGCACGCGGGCGTCCTGGCGCAGTCGTGCCAACAACGTCAAAGCCGCCGGTTCATCCGACCCGTTGTCCACGATCAGCACGTCCAGCGCCGGATAGTCGGTGCGGTGCAGCAGGCCGTCCACCGCTCGGGCGAGCATGTCCGCGCGGTTGCGCGACGGGATGACAATGGTGACCAGCGGTTCAGGCCGGGGGATCGGATAGATCACCCGGTTCCAGGCCGGCGCGGCCGGAGCGGGTTCGACGCTGACGCCGGGCAGAGCCGGTGCCAGGAACGCCAGCACCGCGCGCCGTCCGTTGCGAGCGCATTGTTGCAAGGCCGATTCGGAAAACGAACGCTCACCGCCGCCTTGCCGCCAATGATAGAGCACCCGCGGAATGTGCGCGATGCGATCGGCTGTCGTTTCGGCCAGCGCGCGCAGAGCCAGATCATAGTCCTGGCTTCCCTCCATCCCGACCTGGAACCTACCCACCCGCTCCAGCAGGCTGCGGCGATAGACGCCCAGGTGGTTGATCAGGTTCTGCCCCAGCATCAGCTCCGGATCCCAGTCGGGCTTGAAATACGGCTTCGAACGACGGCCCGTGTCATCAATATGGTCTTCGTCGGAATAAAGAATATCCACGACGGGCCGATCGACGATATGACGCGCCACCTCGTACAGGGCCTGCGGGGCAAGCAGGTCGTCGTGATCCAGAAGCGCAACGAACGCGCCCGAGGCGAGATCCAGCGCCGAGTTCGATGCCGCGGCGATGTGACCGTTCCGCGCCCTCCAGGCGATCTTGATTCGCGCATCCGCCGCTTGCGCCTCGCGCAGCAGAGGCGCAACGGCTGGATCGGTCGACGCATCGTCGGCGATGCAGAGTTCCCACCAAGGATAAATCTGCGCCTGGACCGACTGGATTGCCGCGGTCAGGTGGCGCGGTCGCGGATTGTAGGTCGGCATAACGATGGAAATGACGGGCGGTGATGCCATGTCTTCTATGCGCGCTGCCATCGTGCGCCGCGCCGCCGCATCAATACGATCGTAACGATCGATCCAGGCCGGGTAGTCGCGTTCGATATCCTGTAGATCGGACCGCATCAGGCCGAACGCGCGACGCAACTTGGCGTGCACGCGGGGCGGCAGCCGGGCGGCAACCGCAACCATAAGTTTACGGGTAGTGCCTGCCCAGCCCGTTGGGGTCACCGCACCGATCCTGGGTTGCATGTCGTCACCAAGCCCATCAACCGAGGCATTTCGCGTGGTCCGCGCAGGTCGAACTCTGACAGTCCATTGGTCGCCGGTTTATCGGGCGTCAGGCCTTCGTGCAAACCGATTCCCTCCGTCTTTTTTACCAAACCCCTTCAGGTCCTGGACATAACAAGCAGACCGAAATAAATCGACCACATTCGTTACAAGACATTACTGCGCTGCAATCGGCAACAGGGCGCCAGCATCTGCCGCAATATTGCGCACAACCCCGGTCCAGCGGCATCACGGTCGGTTTATCAATTGCGCATCATAGTCCCGGCAGCGTTGCGCCGAACCGGATCGGCGCGGTTGTCTGCCGTCGGCGCCGTCTCTCCCCGACACCGGGACAACCGAGCGGCCTGTCGACGTCGATTCGCCAGGCGAATATCGAAGTCCTTCACCTCGATCGATGTATCACGCTTCGTTAATACGCGGCGCTAGCGGCGCTTACTGGCCGGCTTCGTGTTGAGCCACCACTTGACCGGTTCAGGTTCCGCGACCGGTGCCTCCGCCATACGCTGGCGGCGAGAGGCCGCCGCGACGACTTCGGGTTCCACGCGGAGACGGCGGGGGGCCGCCGCGCGAACAGGTGCGCGAACAGGCGCGGGGGCCGCTTCCGATAGAGTACGAACAAGCTGCTCTGCCGCTTCTCGCGCTATTTCCGACGCCCGTAGCGCCTTTTCGGCACCCCTGCGCGCGTTGCGCTCGTCCGTGAGTTGGTCCTGATACGACGAAGCGGCCTCTTCGGCGGCCTGAGATTGGGCCAAAATCTCCTGCAGGCGCTCATCGAACGCCAGAGCCTCGGCCCGCAGCTGGGCGATCGTGTCGCGTTCCCTGTGCAAAGCCTCGATCGCCTCGTTTTTCGCCAGTTCGGCGTGGCCGATTTTGGTTTGCAGGTCGTGCGCCAAGGCCTGCGCCTCGGCCAGTGATCGTTCGGCCTTCTCATGCGCCGCGGTCTCGGCCGCCAGGGCCGCTTCCGTGCGCTGCAAACGGCTGCTCGTCGGCGCCGCGACCGCGGCAACGCCACGATGCGCCGGCACTTCGTGGCCCTGGTCCCGCCGCAATACGGTGACCGGAATATCACCGTCCTGGACGAAACGGCGACGATGCAATCCGCCGTTGAAACGGTCACCCATGCGGTGCGGCTGTTCTATCCGGTCGGAATCGGGCCGATGCCGTTGTCCCTCGCCCATCAAACCGAGGGCTTTTCGCATCTGCGATTCGGCTTCGTCGATCGGCCCGGTATCGCCGCCAGCCGACGGATCCGCCGCTCTGACCATTTTATCTTGTTGATTTTCGCCGATAAGCGTCTCAAGTCGCAATTTCAGATTTTCAGACAATTCTATCACCCGGTGATAAGGAGTACCAACATTTCGCCAGGTCGACCCTTCGTGGACTTGGATGCCACAATTGAAACCAGATCTTGTTGGGCCGTCATAACGCGGTCGGCTCTTCCTTGGGATATATGCCAAAAAAGACACATCTACAGACGGTTGGCTCCACGGCAAGCAAGACGATCCGAGAAAACAGGTTAACATTATGTTAACCTGGCCGATTCGCGTCACCTGATGCTGCTTATCTATCCCTTGATACTAACAATAGCAAGTGATCCGCTTCTTTAAGGCTTATTCACCTTGAGCAGGCAGGTTACCATCAACGGCGAAATCGGATCGGTGCCGTGGCGGCGGCGATCGTTTGAGGGGACTGGGCTTATGGACAGGGACAATGCGGGCATCGTGGCGGTCATCGATGACGACAACGATGTGGGCGATGTCCTCGGCGGACTGCTGGAAACGATGGGATACCAGGTTGAAACCTATCGCTCCGGTTTGGATTTCCTCTCCGAGGCGCGATTCGACAGGCTGGCCTGCCTTGTCGTTGACCAGAACATGCCCCGGATGACCGGGTTGCAAATGATCGAACGTCTGTCGGAGCGAGGGGTGAATATACCAGCTCTACTGATAACGGGCATCCACGATGTGGAGGTCGAGCGCAAGGCAGCCAGCCTTGGGGTAATGACGGTGCTAGAAAAGCCAATGTCGCACCATGAACTCTTGCGCTTCATCTCGGTTTCGGTCGGATAACAGTCAACGCGTGCACACCTATCGCAGCAAAACCCCTCCTCTTGGGTCGAGCACGCCGTGG
>DATARX010000478.1:0-5313 GCA_036263955.1 Rhodopila sp. | reverse complement strand
TGTCCGCCGGTCCCGGCCAGGGTGCTGGTGCCGGAGATGTCGTAGGCTCCCCCCACGCTACCGCCGCCGACAATGATCGCATTCGAACCGGTCAGGGCGCCACCGGGCGGCGTCCAATCGGTCACGACGTAAGTGTAACTTCCGCCCGAGGGGAGGGTCGCGGCCCCAGTACCGGTCAGGATCAGCTCCGACGTCGCGCCGACCCCGGGGCCGTCAGGAATGGACCCCGACGACGCAACGCTGACCGTCAACCCGCCGACCGTGTCGCCTGCAAGGATGTTGCTGATCTGTTGCGCTAGTCCGAGCACGTCCCCGGACCCGGTCGCAATCGTTACTGCCGCTCCAGAGGCCCCAGGTACTGTAACAGCCATCGTAAACTCCGTCCAATCGCTATGCGGAAAAACCCGAGCCCCGTGACACTACCTATCCGCACCCGATTGCAAAGCGCAACCTTTTTCTCACAGGTGCGTGAGCACGCCAATCGACGATCACCAAGCTTTGAGACGGACACCATATACCCTCCCACGGCCCTGACAAGACCAAAATGTTCCGAAGACGACCCAGACCAGATTCTCTCCAACCAATCGGCCGCCACCCAATCCGTTGATATTGCAGCGTTACAATTCCACACAGTACCGAGTACGTAATGGAACCCCGCATCTGAAGTATCGGTAGCACACACCATCAGAATAACAACTTATTGGTGTATTATGCCCAATCCCCACAATTCACCGTGATATTCGCGCACGCGGAATCGTTCCCGTAGGAATCCCATTTCGGCTCCGCTCACGGATCGGCGGTCCACGACCAGCCAAACCGCGGCCGACGGCCAGCAAATCAGCACCGCCGCCGACACGCGCGACAACCACGCCGGCAAGGATAGACTTCTTGGCCGAACCAGTCGTCCGGGATCAACCCGCCGGTTCTGACTTCAAATGCGCAAGGTCAGATCGACATGCCGATTTAGAACAGCCCGCCGGCCGGAATTTGCCGCCCCATCCGGACCGGTTTTCGATCCTTCGCCCCTCAATGGCGCAACACGACATGAATTGCACAAACGATCCGCCAAAATCGCATCGAATGGACGTGGCTGGCCCCGCCGCCGTCCAACCGGGCCGGAAAGTCATAAAGTCTCCGGAACATTGGCCGCCGCTTTCCATCAACGCCCATCCTCGCCCGGCGTCGTCCTGACCGTCAAAACCGCTATGGAATGTCCCCCTCGGGTCCCGGAATCGGCGCGATACGGCTGGGATCGATCTGCATCCACACCACCTGGTCGATCGCGTGCAGCTCCGTCGGCGGGGTGCTCACCCGCAGCCGCAGGTCCGACCCACCGGTTCGCACCACATATTCCCAGTACTCGCCCAAATACGCCCGCTCCTCGATCGTGCCGGACACCCACCAGTCGCCGCCGCGATCGGCCGGTTCGGCCTTGTGCAAAACGATGCTCTGCGGCCGCACCGAAAAACTCGCCCCCCAGACATCATCGCCAACCGGCGCCCGCGCCGCGGGCACATCGAACCCAGGGAACACGATCCGGCTCCCCTCCCGCCTGCCGTCCAGCAGGTTGGTCCGGCCGATGAAGCCGGCCACGAATCGAGTCCGCGGCCGCCGGTACAGCGATACCGGATCGTCCACCTGCTCGATCCGCCCCCGGTTCATCACCACGATACGATCACTTGTAACCATCGCCTCCGACTGGTCATGCGTCACATACACCGTGGTGATCCTGAACGCGTCGTGCAGCCGCCGGATCTCGCTGCGCATTTCCTCCCGCAGATTCGCGTCCAGGTTCGACAGCGGCTCATCCAGCAGCAGCACCTCCGGCTCGATCACGATCGCCCGAGCCAGCGCCACCCGCTGCTGCTGCCCGCCCGACAGTTCCGCAGGATAGCGGTCCTTCAGATGCCGCAGCCGCACCGTGTCGAGGATGCGATTGACCCGTTCCGTCACCTCCGCCGAACTGATCTTCCGCAACCGCAACCCAAACGCCACGTTCTGCCCGACCGTCATGTTCGGCCAGATCGCATAGCTCTGGAAAATCATCGACATGCCGCGCCGCTCCGGTGCCACCACGGCGCTGGGCGAGGAAACCGCCTCGCCGTTCACCTCGATCCGCCCGGCGGTCGGCTTGATGAACCCGGCGATCATCCGCAGCGTCGTCGTCTTGCCGCAGCCGGACGGCCCCAGCAGCGAAACGAACTCGCCCGGCGCCAGCGCCAGCGAAACGTCAACCACGGCCGGAACGGAGTCGAAACTCTTGCCCAGGCCGATCAGTGAAAGCTTGCTTTCGGTCATTGCCTCTCCCGCCGCAGCATGAAGTCGCGGCCCAGCAGTGCGGTGGCGATGCCGACGATCACCAGCGTCGACGCAAGCAACAGGAAGCCCAGCGCCGCCAGATTCTCGAAATTGCCTTCCTCGCTCATGTCCATCAGCATCACCGACATGGTGCGGGTCTTCGGCCCATACAGGAACATCGCCGTCGACAGTTCCCGCGTCGCCGGAATGAACACCAGCAGCCAGGCGCCGATCAGGTTGCGTTTCATCAACGGCGCCAGAACCTGGCGGATCGCCGTCAGCCGCCCCCCGCCCAGGATCCGCACGGCCTCCTCCATTTCCGGATTGATCGCCCGGATCGCCGCATCCGCATTGGCGAAGCCAACCGGCAAAAACCGGGTCGCGAACGCCAGGATCAGGATCGTCGCGGTACCGTACAGCGCAAACGGCGGCGGCGCATAGGCGGCATAGAACGCGATCGCCAGCACGATCCCCGGCACCACGAACGGCGCCATGCACAGGAAACTCAGCACCCCGGAAAACGGCAGCAGCCGCCGGCTGGCGATATACGCGATCGACAGCCCCAGCGTGATGGCGATGCAGGCCGCCGCCGCGGCGTAGCTGAAGCTGTTCACGATGGATCGCGCCGCGGTGTCGTGCTGGAACAACAGGTAAGTAAAATTGTGCAGTGTCAAATTATCCAGGCTGAAGCCACGCCCCCAGGCCTTCGACAGCGCCGCCTGTCCCAGTACGATATAAGGCAGCAGCACCGACAGCGACAGAACCACCAGCGAATAGCCCAGCATCACCCAGCGCCAGGGGCCGATCTCCATCACCCGCCGCTCGCCGCCCTTGCCGGTCAGCGCAACGAAGCCGCGCCGGCGCACCAGCCGCCGCTGCAGCCCGAACATCACCACCGTGATCAGCAGCAGCGGCACCGCATACGCCGCCGCCACCTCGGCTCGGATCGGCTGGCTGAAAAACTGCAGCAACTGCGTCGTCACCACGTTAAATCGAGCCGGAATGGCAATAAGCGCCGGCGATCCGAACAGCGCGATCGCCTCCAGGAACGTGACGATCGCGCCACCCAGGATGGCCGGCAGCGCCATCGGCAGCGTCACCCGCAACGTGGTGCGCAGGATGCCCGCCCCCAGGATGTTGGCGGCATCTTCCATTTCAGATGAAACCAGATCCAGCGCCGCGGTGGTGAATATGAACAGATAGGGAAACGAGTAGATCGCGATGTTGAAGGTCAGCCCGCCAAACGAATAGATGTTGAACAGCCCCTCATGCGCGCCGGTCAGCCCCATCCAGATCCGATTGAGCCAGCCGGAATTCGGCCCCGCCAGCAGAATCCACCCAATCGCCCCCAGATACGGCGGCGTGACGAACGCCCCCAGCACCAGAAACCGGATGACGCCCTTGCCCGGCATGTCGGTGCGCGACACCGCCCACGCCATCGGCACCGCGAACACCAGGCACAGCACCGTCACGCCAACACCCAGCCGCAACGAATTCAGCATCGCCGCGATGTAGCGCGGCCGCGAATAGGCGGTGACGTAGTTCATCCAGGTGAACGCGCCGGTATCGGTGTCCTGCAGGCTGGTCTGCACCAGCCGAAACAGCGGATTGACCACCAGCACGACCAAGGCCACCGCCAGCGCGATCCACAGGATCAGCAGCGGGTCGAACGGAAGCGCGCGCCTGCGGATTCCGGGCAGCGCCGAACTCAAGCGCCCCACCGTCGTCTGCGGCCCGGTCCGGTATCGTTCACCAATCGCGCGTTATGTGACATCGTTTCCCCGCCTGGTATCCGATCGCAGAGAAGCGACCACGATTCGTTGCGTGAATCGGATACCTCAAACCAAAAGCAACGTACCGCGCCCCTGGTGCGCGATACGAACAGGCTACGTCTGCGCGCCGCGCCTGACCAGATGCGCCCTAATTGCCGAACGTTTCCCGCCACTGCTCGATCACCTCCGGAACCCCGCTACGGATCTCATCCACCGTCAAGGTGATGATCTTCTGCTCGCCCAGCGGCGGCATGCCTGGCCGCGGCGGAACGCCCGCCAGGATCGGCTCGCTGCCCGCCGCGGCGATCATCCGCGCATATTCGGGACTGAGCATCCATTCCAGGAACAGCTTCGCCGCGTTCGGATGCGGCGCCTGCGCCGGAATCCCGGACGGCGTCACGCACAGCACCAGCCCGTCCGACGGATGCACCACCCCCAGCGGATTGCCCTTGTCGATCGAGGCATAGGTATTGTTCGCCGCGCCAACCCCCACCAGGCACTCGCCCGCGTTGATCAGCGTGATCGGGTCCACGGCGGACCGGCCAATGCGCGGATTGTTCTTTGACAGTTGTTCGAAGAACGCCCAGCCGTGCACCTTCTTCACACCCAGCGCCCAGGTCCCGGTGCAGCCGCTGAACGCCGGATGCCCGGTCGCCACCCGGCCCTTCCATTTCGGATCCAGCAGGTCGGTCCACGCCCGCGGCACATCCTCGGGCTTCACCTTGTCCTTATTGTAAATAAGGAAATACCGCGCCGCGTTGGTGATGTACGAAAACCCCGGATCCGACAGCGCCTTGAACGCCGGCAGCAGCGCATCCGCATTGGCCGGCGTATACTCCGTCAACTCGTGCCGCTCCTTCAGGATCGGCATGTGGGAGATATCGGTGGTGCTGAACACGTCGCATTGCGGCGTGTGGTTCTTGATGTCCATCAGCAGCCGCTGATACGCCACCTGCCCCGTCGTCCGGATCACACCGACCCTCACCCCCGGATTGCTCCCCGAAAATGCCCTGCCAAGATCCTCCGCCGCCTGCGCATCCGTCTGCGCCACGTACCAGGTCAGCGTACCCTCGTCCCGAGCCGCCGCCGGCAAACCCGCATTATCCGCCGCCGCCCAGGCAGGCCGTGGCAAGACGAACCGCGGCAAGGCCAGCGCCGCCGCCAGAACAGCCGCCGCCTCTCGGCGAGAAACAATATTGGACATGATTTTCCTCCCGACACCGTTAGACCACGTCCCCGCCAA
>DATARX010000468.1:0-10560 GCA_036263955.1 Rhodopila sp. | reverse complement strand
GGGGAACCAGAGCGATTTGTAGCCGGCGTCGCGTGCCACCCGCACCTGTTCGACCAGGGCCGGGATCTGCGCCGGCACATCGACGTCCTGCGGCCATTGCGTGTTGATGAAAAGCCCGACTTTCATGGCGGTGTTCCTCTCTGCTACGGCGCATCCTAGGGCTGGGCTTGAACCCAGACCAGGGGCGCGCCACATTCCCGGGATGAACCAACGCCGCCCCCCCGAACTGGACATGACGATCGAAGGCGAGTTTGTTTCGCCGCCGAAGGCACCGATCTCCAGCCGTATCCTGATGTGGGCGGTGGTGGTTGCAATCGTTGCCGGGGCGTTGTCGATGGCGGCGTTCGCGCTGTGGCTGGCGTTGTTGATTCTGCCGGTGGCGTTTGGCGCCGCGGTCGTCGCCTGGGTGGTATTTCGCTACAGAATCTGGCGCGCGCAGCGGGCGACGGCGGGTCAGCGTAACGTCTGGCGGCCGTAACGACCGCAAAAGAAAGCGGCGCGCCGTTCGGGGCGCGCCGCGGGCGCAAGGGCGCGGTGGCTCCGCTATGCGAAAGCCACCACGTTGGCCTTAGAAGTGCCAGATAAGGTCCCCGGCACCGATCAAAGTGAAGTTCTTGGTGCCGTTGTTGAAGGCGTTCGCACCATCTGAATGGTAGTAGCCGATTTCGGGACGCACCTCGAGCTGAGGCGAGTACCAATGCTGCCAGCCCACAGTGAACTCATAATAGGTCGCAGGCGTGCCCGTGCGCTGGCCCTGCGGATCGTAATAGAGTTCTGGCCGGAACGAAAAATTGTCCATCGGCTCCGGTGAATAGTTGATATAGGCAAGAGCGCCGACGGCGTAAGCGTTGCACCGCAGCGCGTTGGGATCGGCGCAGTGCGCCATGCCTGGTGCGTTGAAGTTCAACTGGCTGAATGGCGTGGTGATCGTTCCGCTGGCGAGTCCGGTGGTGACCGTCGGATTGTTCAGATTTGGCACGCCGTCTTCGTACTCGTAGTAAGACTCCATCGCGATATGCCAATGGTCGTTGAACTTATGATAATAGGTCGCGCCGTACCACTGGAGGTTGTTGTAGCCCCATTGGCCGTTGTTGATACCGTTCGCGCAAGGCTGCAAATCATCGTTGCCGTGATTCCACTGAATCCGGGCGCAGGCGGTGAATGACGGGATCTGCGCACCGGGATCTTTCAGAATCCGCGCACTTGGATAGAGCGCGTTGGGTGAGGCATTGATGATGGTCTGCCCGACATTGCTGACGGCTGCTTCGGTGCCGTCGGATATCCCAAATTGCAGGATGACATTCGGCGTGACCGCTACCGAAGCAAGAACGCCCTCGTTGGTATAGTTGTCATACGCGTACGACAATGAGTGCGTGTACATGTAGTTGTTTGGCGCAAGCTGCGCCTCGATGTCCGGCAGGGAGATGTACCGCCCAAAGCGGAGCATCAGGCCCTGCGCAACCTGCGGGATGTACACCTCGCCGTAAAGCATCGGGAAGTCGTAGCCGTTCTGGGCGTTATATTTCGTGTACTGGTAGCTCGCGAGCCCGTAGGAGGTCGTGTAGCGGTAGTTCTCCCCATAAATCGCCGACACCCGAAAACCCCAGTCCACATGATCCGTCTGGATCGTGTCGGGCGTGCGTTCGATGTAGATGACCGCCTGGTCGAGCTGTACCGTGTTCGGATACGCCGCGTAGGCAATTGGCGCGTTGCCGAGCTCGCGGTTGGTATTGCTGCTGACGTTGCCGCCGACATCGAGCCAGCCATAGATCTGGATGCCGTTATCCTGCATCCATTTGCCTTCGGATGTGTTGGCGATCGCCGCCATCAGGGGGCTGTCAACCGAACCGGTGCGGTTGCCTCCGAGCGCGGTCGTGCCACCATAAGGCCAGTCCGTGAATGGCATCGGCGGGGTCGTCTGGGGCGCCGGATCCCAGCCGGCTTTGCGGCTCGATGGCGCATTCGGATCGGTCGGTGCGCCGGACTGACCCCATTCCAGCTTGTAATAGTTGTAGAGGCGATCGAATACGTTGGTGCCTAGATAGTCGTCCATGCAGGAGTAGTTCTTGTAGGGGTCGGGATTTGTCCCGCAGGAGGTCGGCGTCGGAACCGGCGCCGGCGTCGTGGCAGGCGTGGTCTGCGCATAGACCCCCTGTATCGGGACGGCAACGACGCCCAAGGCGGTCGCGATGCCGAACAAGCTGACTCGCATTCTATTTTCCTCTTTTTGCCGCAGCGGCACAGCCGCCGCCCAGATGGTGATGGACGAAGTATTCTCGTAATAATCAGCAGGACGATGGGTTCAGTGGTTTGCCCGCGGCGCGCGCCTTCGGATCATTCGGGAGCGATCGGTATCGGACCGCATGCCCGCACGGATCGTTGTCAACCCTGAGATCTGGCTTATGAAAAAGCGCGCAATACATCCCGCTAACCTCCTCGGACTGCGTAATAAACTTCAGTATTGCCTGTCCGCGGAGCAGCGCCCCGACCAAGGAGCGTCCGCGTCAAGCCCGAAGTGAACGTGCAACTAGCGGACCAGATTACGGGGAGAAAGTTGTTTTTTCATATAATATAAATGATGTATTGGAATGATTATGCTGAGATATATCCCTGATAGGAATATAAGTGGGTGTATATATATTCTCCGTAGATCGGTATGCATTTCATATTTTTCGCACGCGGATGCAGCTGACGAGTCGGCCGATAATGCCGCGATATGCAGCGATCGCCTCGGGCATAGGCCCAGATTTCAAACAAACTTCACATCAGCCTATGCGCGGCGTCAGGTGTTACGGCATCATTTCCTTGGCAAGCAGAGCATACGAGCGGCGGCGCGCCTCAGGGTCATGCAGCGTGGTCAGGATGGCGATCTCGTCCACCGCATGCTCCGTCGCCAATGTGCGCAATTTTCCGGCGACGATGTCGGGCGTGCCATAGAATGCCCGGGCGCGCATCCGTTCGAGTCGCGCCTGCTCGCCTTCGGACAGTACCTGTGCCGCGGCTTCCTCAGGAGAAACCAGCGCTGTGAACACGCCGCGATCGCGGTTCAAGCGCCATATCTCACGGGATCGGAACAGATGCGACGCTTCCTCTTGGGTCGTAGCGGCCATCGCCCAGACGCAGATCGCGGCGTGCGGGGCAGGGTGGTTCTCACTCGGGCGATAACCATCTCGATAGACCGCCAGCGCCTGTTCGACGCCGCGCCCGTCACTGATGAAATGGGCGAAGCAGAACGGCAATCCGAAATACGCCGCGACCTGTGCGCCGTAGTCGGAACTGCCGAGAACCCACACCTCCGGCATCGTCGGCCCGATCGGCTGCGCTCGGATGTCGCGAAACGGATGTCCCTCCATCAGCTTCTCGCCCGCGAGCCACGCCAGCAGATCGCGGACGTCCGCGGGGAACTGATCGGCGGCGGTATCGGCCCTGGGATTAAGGGCGTAGGCAGTGCGCCCATCGGATCCAGGCGCACGTCCCAGCCCCAGATCGATTCGGCCCGGTGCGATCGCATCCAGCACCCGGAACTGCTCCGCCACTTTCAACGGCGCGTAGTGCGGCAACATGACGCCAGCCGATCCAACGCGGATCCGCTGCGTCGTGGCCGCGATGGCCGCGATCAGAATTTCCGGCGCGGTTCCGGCCTGGCTGTCGGAGTTGTGGTGTTCGGCGCACCAGTATCGCGCATACCCCAGCGCCTCACAGTATTGCGCAAGGGCAATGCTTTCGCGGATCGACGCGTCAGGCGAGCGGCCGGAGACGATGGTCGATTGGTCCAGAACCGAAAGCCGTACCATGCGCCGCGCCCCTTGCCGGAAATTGTCCGTCAGAAAGTCGTATGTGCGAACAGCGTATCCAGCACGATGTAGAGCAGACCGCCGATCAGGAATCCAACGATGGTTCCGTTCATACGAATATATTGCAAGTCGCGGCCGACCCGAAGCTCCAGCCGATCCACCACGGTGGCGGTATCCCAATTGGCAACCACCTGACCGATGAACTCCGCGATCCGCAGCTGTGCCGATGGCAGCAACGATCGGATGATGCCTTCAGCCGCGGTCTGAAGCCGAGCGCGCGCGGCCGGATCAGCTTCAAGGATTGCGCCAAGGTTGCCGAGAGCACCTTCCACATACGCCACCACCCGGCCGTTCGGCTTGGCGATATCCGCTTCAAGTCCGACGCGGATGCGTGCCCAGATATCCCACATCCACGCCTGGATGGTTTCATGCGCGACCACCCGGCGGATTGCCGCGCCAACTTCCGCGGCCCGGTCGGGGTCGGTTTCCATGCGGTTGATCTCGCGCCGCACCCATTCGTCGAACGCCAACCGGAGTTCCGATCCGTCCGGGCTCATCTTGTCCATTTCGGCATTGATCAGTCCCAGAACGCGCCGAGCGATCGATGCGCCGAGCGCCCAGCCGACCAGGCGGCCACCCTGTTCGCGGACGCGTTCCTCGATCGCCGTGCGCAGGGCCTCCTCCCGGCTGGCCAGGGCGGTTTTCAACTGGCCGAGGATGAAACCGAAGACCTCCTGATGCCGGCCGCCATCGACCAGGTTGTGCAGCGCCCGCGCAACCACTTGCCCGGCCGCCGGGCCACCGACGATTCGCGGCACGACGCGCGCCAACACCCGGCGGGCGCGGCCGTCTTCGACGCTGGTCAGCAGTTTCGGCAGCATGCCCGACAGCGCGATCGCCGCCGGGCGGGCGGCCGCCGGGTCGGCCAGGAAGCGATGCAGGATGCCGGGCAGGTCTAGCCGGGCCAGAACATTGGAGACTTCCTCACCGGTGAACACGTGGTTGGCGACGAACCGGCCGAGTGCCTGGCCCAGCCGACCACGCTGGTTGGGAATGATGGCGGTGTGCGGAATTGGTATGCCCAATGGATGGCGAAATAGCGCTGTCACGGCGAACCAATCGGCGATGCCACCGATGAACCCTGCCTTGGCGGCGGCTTGCAGCAGTCCGCTTTCCCACGTTGGCGGCAGGAAATAGGAGGCGATTGTCAAAGCGGCCATCAGGACCAACAGGCCGGAGGCGAACATGCGGTGATGGCGCAGCGTCCGGCGGGCGAGGGTATCAGGATCGGGATTGGTCATTAAGGCTCTCTTTAGGCGAGCGCCTCTCTTCCGTCCAACCCAACGCAATGTTATACTGTAACCATGATGGACCCGCTTTCCCCCACTGCCGGCGCGGCGTCCCGCCTTTTTCTGGCGGCGGCGGTGTTGGCTTGCATCTGGATCGCAGTGCTTTGGGCACTATGATCTCACTGCATAACATTGAATTGCGGCACGGCGCCCGCACCGTGCTGTCCGGTGTTTCCGGCGAATTCGCGGCGGGCCGTCAGACCGCGCTGATCGGTTCCAACGGGTCGGGCAAGACCACGCTGCTGCGGGCCATCGCTGGGCTGCACCCCTTGGCCAGCGGCCAAATCGACCGTCAGGGCCTGCTGGCCGCCGACATCGCGCTACTGGCGCAAGGCAGCCATCTGGATCGCTCGTTTCCCATTACCTGCCGCGATGTCGTGGCGCTGGCGGCAACGCGCCTGGGTCCGTTCCGCTCGATCGGCAAGGGTAGCCTGGCGGCGACTCAGGCGGCATTGGAGCGTGTCGGCCTGGGGGGAATGGAGTCGCGTCCGATCCAGGCGCTTTCGGCCGGACAGTTCCAGCGCGTGCTGTTCGCCCGCACCATCGTGCAGGACGCGCGCCTGATCCTGCTGGATGAGCCCTTCACCGCCGTCGATGCCGCCACGACGCACGTTTTGCTGTCGGTGATTGCGGCGTGGCACGCGCAAGGCCGCACCGTCATCGCGGTGCTGCATGACATGGATCTGGTGCGGCGTCACTTTCCCCATACCGTGTTCCTAACCCGCCAGACCGCGCACTGGGATGTCATGTCGGATCCGGGATTGCAGGCGGCCTGATGCTCGACTTCCTGTTGGAGCCGTTCGCGCTCGGCTTCATGCGCCGTGCCCTGGCGGGATGCCTTGCCCTATCGGTCGCCGCGCCTCCGTTGGGCGTTTTCCTGGTGCTGCGCCGCATGAGCTTAATGAGCGACGTGCTGCAGCACGGTGTCCTTCCCGGCATTGCCGTGGGCGCGATCTTTGCCGGCCTGTCGGTTTGGGCGATGGGCGCCGGCGGCGTCGTCGCCGGCCTGGCGGTCGCGGTGGTGGCCGGATGGCTGGCGCGCCGGACCGGCGGGCGGGAAGACAGCCAACTCGCGGGCATGTACCTGCTGGCCCTGGCGGCGGGAGTCGCGCTAATTTCGGCGCAGCATAGTCTCGACCTCACGCATATCCTGTTCGGTAATGTTCTCGCCGTCGATAACACCGCGCTATTCGGCATGGCTGGAGTGGCGACGATTACGCTGCCGGCACTGGCGCTGCTTTGGCGCCCGTTGGTGCTGGAAAGCCTCGATCCGGGTTTCATGGCGGCGACAACGGGGAAGGGGGGGCTATGGCACCTGGTGTTCCTGATGCTGGTCGTGCTGTGCGTCGTATCGGGCTTCGTGGCACTTGGCACTCTGATGTCAGTTGGTCTTATGATGCTCCCGGCAATCGCCGCTCGGCATTGGTCCGATTCGTTGGCGGGGCAGGTTCGCGTGTCGGTTCTTTTGGCCTGCGTGGCGTCGGTTGGGGGATTGATCCTGTCGTTCAACCTGGACATCCCGGCCGGCCCGGCAATCGTGCTGACAGCCGGCGGCCTTTGGGTGCTCAGCCTGCTGACCGGTCCGCGAGGCAGCCTGTGGCGGCAGGCGGTTCCCGATGCGTAGGGATCCGCCGGAACCCGCTTCAATGTTGCCATTTTGTGGCGTGAGAATACACTCCACAATGAGGGTACGCCATGAACTGGTCAGGCCAAAAAGTCTTCGTCACCGGCGCGGCCGGCTTCCTCGGGTCCAACCTGTGCCACGCCCTGGCGGCAAGGGGTGCCAAGGTCACCGCGCTGGACGGTTTCCTGTTCGGCGGCGGCGCCAATCCGCGCAATCTGGATGGCGCCGACGTGGACTTTGTCCGCGGCGATATCCGCGAACTCGATCTGCGTCCGTTGTGTGAGGGTGCGGGGGTTATCTTCAACCTCGCCGCGCAGACCAGTCACATGGGCGGTCAGGCCGATCCGCTGGCTGATATCGCGGTCAATGCGGTCGCCCAGGTCCGCCTGATCCAGGCCGCGCGGGAAGCGGCCCCGGATGCGATCGTGGTGCACGCCTCCACCCGCCAGTTCTACGGCCGCGTCGAAAAATTGCCGGTGGACGAAAACCAGCCCGTCGCACCGCCCGACGCCAACGGCGTCTCCAAATTCGCCGGCGAGCAATACTGGATGCTGGAACACCGCGTGCGTAACCGTCCGGTCGTCTCCCTGCGCCTGACCAATTGCTATGGGCCGCGTCTGCGCATCCGTGACGCTCGCCAGACCTTCCTGGGCATCTGGATCCGCTGCGTTCTGGAAAACCGGCCGTTCGAGGTCTGGGGCGGGGCGCAGCTGCGCGATCTGACCTACGTCGATGACGTTACCGACGCGTTCCTCGCGGCGGCGGAACAATCAGCGTGCCATGGCCACATCTTCAATATCGGCGGATCCCCACCTGCTTCGTTGCAGGAACTGGCCGATATCATGGTGCGTCTGTCGGGCGGAACCGGACAATACGTCACGCGCGAATTCCCCGCCGACCGCGCTCGTATCGACATCGGTAGTTACCATGCCGATGACAGCGCGTTTCGTAACGCCTCCGGCTGGCGCCCGCGCATTTCGCTGGAGGAGGGAATCGGTCTCACCCTGCAATGGTACAGCACCCGACTGGCGGACTACCTATGATTCCACAAGCGAATCCCGGCGCCGGGTATCGCGCGCTGAAACCGCGGATCGATGAGGCCGTCGCCCGAGCGCTGTCGTCGGGATGGTATATACTCGGCAGCGAATTGCGAGCCTTTGAGGCCGAATTCGCCGCCTGGCTCGGCGTTTCTTCGGTGATCGGCTGCGGCAACGGCACCGACGCCATCGCGCTGGCGCTGCGCGGCCTCGGCATCGGCCCCGGCTGCACGGTGGTGACGGTTTCTCACACCGCTGTTGCCACGGTTGCCGCGATCGAGATGACCGGCGCGACTCCGTTGTTGATCGATATTGATCCGGTTCACTATACGATGGATCCGAACGCGCTTCAGGTGGTGCTGGAGCACCCTTTGCCCGGTTTGCCGCCGATCAAGGCCGTGGTGCCCGTGCACCTTTACGGCCAGCCGGCGGACCTTGACCGGATCGTTCCGCTTTGCCGGCGGCACGGCATCGCGCTGATCGAGGACTGCGCCCAGGCGCATGGCGCCCGCTTGCATGGCCAGCGAGTTGGAACCTTCGGCGACGCCGCCACCTTCAGCTTCTACCCGACGAAAAACCTGGGGGCCCTGGGCGACGGGGGCGCGGTCGCGACCGGCGATCCGGCCCTGGCCGAACGCATCGCCGCCCTGCGGCAATACGGATGGCAAAAGCATTACATCAGCGATGAGGTTGGGGTGAACAGCCGCCTGGATGAGGTTCAGGCCGCCATCCTGCGCGTCAAACTGACCGAACTGGATCGGCAGAATGGGCGGCGTGCCGACATTGCCACCACCTACACCGCTGCGCTGGCCGACGGTGCCTTGCGGCCACCCGCGCGGCGAGACGGCGTCGATCACGTCTACCATCTTTATGTCACGCGATCCGGCCAGCGAGACCGATTCCAGGCTAGGCTCAAGGAGGCCGGAGTCGGCACCGGAATCCACTACCCGATTCCCGTGCATGCGCAGCCCGCCTACGCCGGACGGGTCGCCCTGGGTCCGTCCGGGTGCCCGGAAACGGAGCGCGCCGCGAGGGAAATCCTCAGCCTGCCACTCTATCCGGAACTGACCGACTCGGAGGTCGAGTCGGTTTGCGCAGCGTTGAAAGCATTACTTCGGCACGACTGATGGATTGCCGCCAGGCGACCCAGGCGGCGGAATAACCGGCGTCGAGGCGCTTCCGCGGGCCGGCGGGGTGACGTTCATTCCGGGATCGACGTTCGGCGGCTTGATCATGCCCTTTTGTCGTGACATCCGGTTGCTGAGGTCACCGTCAGCCGGAGCGATCTTCTCCGGCGGCGCGGGCGCAGGTGCATTGCGTGGCGCGACCGGCACAGTCGGGTTGGTCGATTGTGGACTTTGCGCCAACACCGGTGCGGCGATCAGCAGCAGAGCGGTGACCGAGAGCGCTCGCAACATGATGGGGTCTCCCTGTGCAATTGA
Organism: Rhodopila sp.; assembly: GCA_036263955.1. Classification (GTDB taxonomy): domain Bacteria; phylum Pseudomonadota; class Alphaproteobacteria; order Acetobacterales; family Acetobacteraceae; genus Rhodopila. Next base: position 1,314 of record DATARX010000468.1, on the reverse strand, counting down.
GCGCCATGATGGACGACGCCGTTGCACCCCTAACGCATCAGCATACGCGGCGTTCCGGGTTTGCAGAGCACACTGTAGTCGCGCGCCACGGCTTCCGCCTGATCGAAGAATGCCTCGGTCGCGCCGTACAACCGAGCGGCCAGGCGGGAGGTCTCCCCGTCGATCGCACTCATCGCGAGGGTCTTGCGAGTCTGCACCCATCCCGCCGGGTCTTCGTCTCGAACAGCCATATGCGTGATGAGCTGCTTCACCACGGTCTCAAGCACAGTCAGGCGCGCAGAGATTTCGTCGATCTCCGACATCATCTTCTCCCAGCGTTGCGGTGATGACGCGCTGCATAGCACCGGCCCGCGGATCGCGGGACAGACAAACCGCACATCTGACGGGAACGTGAGGGAGATGAAGGATCGATTGCGTTACGGCGAAATTCATTGACGCGCGCACGGCGCTCGCCTAGATGCGGCGGCGGGTCACGTCCCCCCACCGGGACGCTTTTCTTCTGTAAGGGAGAACCGCAATGGCAAACGCCACGACACCGGACGTCCGTCCGGCGAATCCCAATTTTTCCTCCGGCCCATGTGCCAAGCGTCCGGGCTTCACCCTGGATGCACTGTCGGGCGCGTTTCTTGGCCGCAGCCATCGTGCCGCCGAACCGAAGGCGCGGCTGGCCGAGGTTATCAGCCTGTCGAAATCGATCCTGGGCATGCCCGCCGACTGGCGGTTGGGGATCGTTCCGGCGTCCGATACCGGCGCAATTGAAATGGCGCTGTGGTCGATGCTGGGTGCACGCGGCATCGATATCCTGACGTTCGAGAGCTTCGGCGAGGGCTGGGCGACCGACATCGTCAAGCATCTGAAACTGGCCGATGCCCGCGTGCTGTCGGCCCCCTATGGCAAGCTGCCCGACCTGGCCGCCGTGGATCCCGCGAACGACGTCGTGTTTACCTGGAACGGCACCACATCGGGCGTGCGCATGCCGAATGCGGACTGGCTGGCCGCCGACCGTCAGGGGCTCGCGATCTGTGATGCCACGTCCGCGGCTTTTGCCATGGCGCTGCCCTGGGACAAGCTGGATGTCGTCACCTGGTCCTGGCAGAAAGTGCTGGGTGGAGAGGCCGCGCACGGCATGCTGGCGTTGTCGCCGCGGGCTGTCGAGCGGTTGGAGACCTATAAGCCGCCGCGACCGCTGCCGAAGATTTTTCGTCTGACCTCCAAAGGAAAGCTATCCGAAGGCGTGTTCAAAGGCGAAACAATCAACACGCCGTCGATGCTCTGCGTTGAAGACGCGCTGGATGGCCTGCGCTGGGCTGAACG
>DATARX010000408.1:0-3243 GCA_036263955.1 Rhodopila sp. | reverse complement strand
GATGGAGGAACTCGGCATCGGCCGCCCCTCCACCTACGCCTCCATCCTGTCCGTGCTGCAGGATCGCAATTACGTGAAGCTGGACAAGCGCCGCTTCGTCCCGGAAGACCGCGGCCGCCTCGTCACCGCCTTCCTGGTCAGCTTCTTCGAGCATTACGTCGATACCGGCTTCACCGCCGGCCTTGAGGAAAAACTCGACGAGATCTCCGCCGGCGCGCTGGAATGGCGCAAGGTGATGCGCGACTTCTGGGCCGAGTTCTCCAAAGCGGTCGAGCAGACCCGCGACCTCAAGATCAGCGACGTCATCAACGCGCTGGACCAGGACCTCGGCCCACATTTCTTCCCGTCCCGGGAGGACGGCTCCGATCCGCGCGTCTGCGCCGCCTGCGGCACCGGCCGCCTGGGCCTGAAACTCGGCCGCTACGGCAGCTTCATCGGCTGCTCCAACTACCCGACATGCCAATACACCCGCCGCCTGGCGATCGACGCCGGCGAGGAAAACGGCGAAACCCTCAAGGAAGGCATGCGCGCGCTCGGGCATCACCCCGACACCGGCGAGGAAATCACCGTCCGCCGCGGCCCGTACGGCCTCTACGTGCAGCAGGGTGAAAACTCCGAGGACAAGAAAGTCCGCCCCAAGCGCACCTCGCTGCCCCGCGGCCTGGACGGCGAGAACCTGACGCTAGACCAGGCGCTCGGCCTGCTGTCGCTGCCGCGCGAAGTCGGCCTGCACCCGGAAACCAAGGAAAAGATCGAGGCCGGCATCGGCCGCTTCGGCCCCTACGTAAAGATGGGCGCCGTCTTCGGCTCCCTCGACAAGGACGACGACGTCCTCGCGCTGGGCCTGAACCGTGCGGTCGACCTGCTGGCGAAAAAACTCGCCAGCGTCCGCACCATCGGCCCGCACCCGGCCGACAAGGACCTCGTCAGCGTCCGCAAGGGCCGCTTCGGACCCTACGTCCAGCATGGCAAGACCGTCGCCAACCTCCCACGTGGCGTGGCGATGGAAGACATCTCCCTCGACGAGGCGGTCACGCTGCTGGCCGAGAAGGGCAAGGCGCTGAAGCCGAAAGGCGGACGCAAGGGCAAAGCCCCCGCCAAGGCCGCCGCATCCGACGCCCCCGCCAAGGCCGCCGCCCCCAAAAAAGCGGCCGCCCCGAAAAAAGCCGCGGCAAAAAAAACCGCCGCCAAGAAAGCCGCAAAAACCGAACCCAAGGTCCCCCGAAAAGCCGCCGAATAGCCTGCGGATCCGCAAGCTGCCCGGAGCCCCCGCCATACGGAAGCGACGGCAGCCCCGCACGGAATTCCGGCCGGCAGCGCCCGCACGGAAGCCGTCGTGCCGCCCCAATACGGAGGCGGTCGAGGGCGCCCCCAATAGGCAAGCCGTCGCGCCCCCCAAATCGACCGTCATGGCCGGGCGCCTGCTTCGGGTGACCCGGCCATCGACGCACGAACGGCTCCACCCGCCTGTAACGCCCCCGAATCATCCCAAGCCAGCCGCCACCCGCCCGCAAACGTCTCCGCGATCTCGTCCAACCCGGACAAGGCAAGCCTTGCGGCTTCGCTTCCCCCACCTCACGTGTGAAATATGAGCAAAACCCGCAACCTTCCCGCCATGATGACCCAACTGACGATTTCGTCGTGGGAAACCATCTTCCACCGCAGCATGATGATGGCCCAGGGGACGTGCAGCGTCGCCGAGTATCAGCGAATGGTCATGGAAAAGGCTGCCGCCATACAGGCCTCGACCTTCGCGCTGATGACCGGAAGAGGCAATGCGGCCGCCCTGGCGCCCTATCTGGTCCGCTCCCGCGCCAATGCCCGCCGCCTGCGTCCGAAGTAATCAGGCCCCGCTCGACGCCCACATCGGTCGCACGCCGGATGGCGAGTCAAGCGCTTCCGCGCCGCCCGCCCCCTGCCTCATCCCGCGGCACGTCATCGCGCGGCACCTCATCCCGCGGCGCCTCGGCCTCACGCCGGATCCGCCGGAAGCTGCGCACGCTGAACGGCAGCATCGCCAGGTACAGGAAACTGCCCCCGGCCAGCGCCGCCCATGGATCGGCCAGCGCCACCGCGGCATAGGCGCCGGTGCCCAGGATCAGCGGCAGCACGTATTCCGACGGCACCTTGAAGTTCTTGAAACTCCAGATCGGCAGGGTGGAAACCAGCAGCAGCGCCGTGCCGACCAGCACCACCGCGTTGAGCAGCGGATACTGCGCGGCGCTCAACAGCCAGTCCCAACCGAGGGCTTTGGCTTCGAGCCCCAGGAACAGCGGAAACAACGCCAGTCCCGCACCCGCCGGCGCCGGAACGCCGGTAAAGAAATTATAGGCATAAGCCGGCTTCGGGGCGCCATCCATCGAGGCATTGAATCGCGCCAGCCGCAACGCCATGCACACCGCGAAAATGAGGCAAGGCGCATAGCCGTACGCCCCGGCACGCTCCAGCGACCACAGGTACAGCACGAACGGCGGTGCGACCCCGAAACACAGGAAATCCGAAAGACTGTCGAACTCGGCCCCAAACCGCGATGTCGCTTTCAAGAGCCGAGCCAGGCGGCCGTCAAGGCCGTCGATCACCGCCGCGACGGCGATGGCGATGGCGGCGGATTCGAAGCGTCCCTCCAGCCCGAACCGCATCGATGTCAGGCCGGTGCACAGCCCCAGCATCGTCATCAGGTTCGGGATCATCCGGTTGAACGACGGACCCTTGTAGCGCGGCCGATGCCGCGGCCGGCGCCGGTAGCCGCGCAGCCGGTGGATCGGCGAAACCGGCGGACGATCACTCATTTTCTGGCGCTCATGATTGGGCATTCATGATTTGGCACGCATGATTGGCACCCGCGATCGGGCACCCATGATGCCAAAGCCCTCATGACGCCAACTCGGCGATCACGGTTTCGCCGCCGATCATGGTCTGACCCTCCGCCACCAGCGGCCGCACCCCTTCCGGCAAATACAGATCGGTGCGGCTGCCGAAGCGGATGATACCGAATCGCTCGCCCGCCGTCACCGGATCGCCCTCGCGCACCGAACACAGGATGCGCCGAGCGATCAGGCCGGCGATCTGCACGACAGCGATCTCCTGTCCGTTCGGCAGCCGGATCGCCAGCGCATTGCGCTCGTTCGACTCGCTGGCCTTGTCCAGGCTGGCACTCACGAACGCGCCATGCCGGTAGGCAATGCGGGTCACCACGCCGTCCGCCGGCACCCGGTTGACGTGCACATCCAGCACCGACAGGAA
>DATARX010000402.1:0-1749 GCA_036263955.1 Rhodopila sp. | reverse complement strand
TATGCGGCGGCCGATCGTCCCGTTGTTACCGTGGGTGATATCGGTACCGGCGACGGCTGGCTCGCGGTCGCACTTGCCTTGTTCACACCATACCGGGTCATTGCGCTGGATCTGAATCCTCAGCGGCTTTGGCGTACGCGGCGGTTCGCCCGGATGGCGGGTGTGGCCGAGCGAATTGAGTGGGTTTCTGGTTCGGTTAGTCGATTACCGTTCGCCGATCGCGCAATCGACGTATCATTTTGTGTCGAGGTTCTGGAGCACGCCACGGATCAGGGAGATGCCGTGCGCGAACTCGCACGGGTAACCCGGCAACTGTTGGTGATGAGCACGCCGAATCAATTGTTCCCGATCCTTGGCCATGACACGAGGCTGCCATTTTGCCACTGGTTACCGCTCAACTGGCGCGATCGCTACGCAACAGCGATGGGGCGGCGCGATCAGCAGGAAGGTAACAGGTTCCTCGCACCGGTCGATCTCACCAGTGGATTGGCTGGGTTTCGGCGGGTCTCCGCGTTCCTGCAATTTCCAAGCTATGCGGCATACCGACAAGCCCGCGGATACCCGGCCGGATGTTCGCAGGCGGCCCGGTTAACAAGATTCGGGAGAGATACCTATCTGGCCGCGGCGGGTCGGGTTGGATACCGGGGGATGCACTTGATGCCTAATCTCGCGTCGGCATGGCTGCGCGAAACGGGCTGGGACCTGGCCGCGGAAAGACCGTGACCGGCAGGATCGTTACCCCCGGCCTGATCGAGGCGCGCCTCTAATACCAACGGCCACTGGCAATGACCGCTTATGCGTGAAACGCCAAGACGCCAAACACGCCAAGAGTAGGTGCCGGTGGCAGCGACACGTTTGGGTGTTCCGCTCGTTGACCGCGCAAGGCCCGGCGCAGATCACTCGAATCGCGCGGGCTCGCGGGGCGGCAGTTGCAATTCGATTCCACCGAGCGGAGCGAAGCGGGCCCGGATGCGGTCGTAAAGATTACGGCCGGGGGGACGGTCCGGTGTTTCCACGCAGGCGGTTTGGAGGATGCGCCGGGCTTCCGCCGCCATGGAGTGGCCATGCCGCGCCGCCCGGACCCGCAAACGTTCTTTGATCGCCGGATCAAGGTTTCGGATCGTGATGCTGCTCATCGGATCGAGTTCCCGGCCTGCTGGTGGGAGCATAGCCAATCAAATCGTTGATTCCAATGCTTGAAGCGTTGACGACAACGGGATCCGAACATTGCGGGTTCAGGGTTTCGGGGCATCCCCCGTTGCGGCCGGATGCTGCAATCCCTCCAGCAGCGCCTTGTGGAAGGCGTCGGGGTCCTGGATTTGCGGGGCGTGGCCGAGATCGGGGAACTCGACCAGTTTGGCGTGGGGGATGCGGGCGGCGGCCTGCTTCCCGAGTTCGGGATAGTTTCCGAGGGTTGGGCGGATGGCGGGCGTGGCGAAGTTTTTCGCGATCGCGGTGGTGTCCTTGTCGCCGACCATCAGCAGCACGGGCATCGTGAGATTGCCGAGTTCGTAGACCACCGGCTGGGTGTAGAGCATGTCGTAGATCAGGGCGGAGTTCCAGGCGACGATCTTGTGGCCTGGCCCGCTGTTCAGGCCGGCGAGCATGTCCACCCATTTTTCGTATTCCGGCCGCCAGGTGCCGGCGTAGTAGGTGGCGCGTTCGTAGTCGCGGATGCGGTCGGCGGAGGTTTTTAGTTCCTGTTGATACCAGGTGTCGACGCTGGGCCAGGGGACGCCCTTGGCTTTC
>DATARX010000373.1:0-12537 GCA_036263955.1 Rhodopila sp. | reverse complement strand
CGCTCCTCCGACGTCATGAAATAGGGGCGGGCGAGTCGCCAGGCGTCTTTCAGAAAGGGGCCGATACCACGCATGAACCGATTATCTCTCGATAGGCAGGGGAATTTTTGCCTTTAGCACGGCAAGCCAGGTTTCGACGCGCCTGCGATTCACGCCGAAGTCGGAGCGTCCGTAAACGCTTCGGGAGTAGATGATCAGGAAACTGCGGTCCGCGTCGGATCTGTCAACCTGCACCACGACCCGGTCGGGGAAATTGAACACCAGGCTGCGTGCCACATAATCGGCCTGAAGCCGCTCAGGATAAACCGCGGCCTGATAAGTGCGCGGTTGACTGGCCGCGACCTCCCTGATCAGCGCGAACAGGCGGTCGGCGGAGACCTGATAAGGCGGGGTCACGATGTCAGGAGACGGGCTGAAACCCGCCGGGGCGGCCAAGGCGGTGTTCGGGCTGTCAGGCCGGACGATCTGTCCGAGGTCCGTCAGCGGTGGAGTCGGCAGCCCCTGCACCGCTGGCAAGCCGCAAGCGGGGAGGAGCAGGCCGATCAGCCAGGCAAACGGGTTCATCCGGCAACAACAGGCGTCATCCTGCCCGTGATGCCTGGAAAGGCGATAGGCAGCAAGTTGAATTGCTGCAATGCTTCCGGCGGCTCCCAATCCAGGCGCGGACGGCACTGATACCAACTGTGGATCAATCGCCGCGCCTGTGTCAAAAGCAACGAATCGGTAAGGGTTGCGTACACCGAACGGAAACTGGCATCTTGCCGCATCAGACGGGGTCTCGCTCGCCAGACATGGGGCGGTCTGCGACCCTGGCTGACTAGGATCACCGCCTCTCCCACCCGCGAGACATTGAGCCATGGCGCACGCCGACTACTCAGTTAACGAATCCGCGATGTCGCGGTCAGGTGGGAGCGTGGCTCTGACCAGCCTTGTCACGGACGTTGCGGACGCCGCGGCCACGGGCCCGCTGTTTTGCGTTGTTATCGATCTGGGTGACCTGCAACGGTCCAATCGCGTGCCACGCCTGCTGGGCCCACGGTATACCGACAGTCTTGTCGATGCAGCCGAGGCCCGTATTCAGGAAAGGGTCGGTTCGGCCGTCCGGTTGCATCAGGTCGATGCGGGATGTTTCGCATTTGTCCTGCCCGACGATGGCACCGGCGGCTGGCAGCCCCTGCTGGAGAGCTTGGTAAAGGCACTGAGGCAGCCGTTCGACTGCGCCGGACTGCCCGGTGCGGTCGAACCCTGTGCCGGTCTTGTTCATGTCCCGTCCGGCCGTTCGGAAGGCGAACTCGTGCTGCGTGCGGCCATGGCCGCCGCCCAGGATGCGCGCAGCGCGGATATCGCCTGGCGGCTGCAAGAGTCCGATGCCGAAAAATCCTATCACCGGACCAAAGCCTTGTTGGCCGGCCTGCCGGTGGCGCTGGCCGCCACCGACCAGTTGTCGCTCGCCTATCAGCCGCGCATGGCGCTTGGCACGGGGGATTGCCTGGGGGTCGAGGCGTTGTTGCGCTGGAACCACCCGACGCTGGGACCCGTTCCGCCGTCGGATTTCATCCCGCTGTCCGAACAGACCGGCATGGCCCGGTTCATCACCACCTGGGTGGTCGATCGAGCGCTAACCGACCTCGCGGAATGGACCGCGGCCGGATTCACGTTCGGCGTGTCGATCAACATCTCCGCGGTCAATCTGGCGGAGGAGAATTTTGCCGACAGGATCGCCGAAGCGGTCCGCCGGTTCGCCGTCGACCCGGCCCTGGTGGAACTGGAGTTCACCGAAGGGGCCATGGTGCGTGACAGCCCGCGGGTCCGCGGCACGGTGGCGGAACTCGCGGCGATCGGCGTCGGGATCTCGATCGACGATTTCGGCACCGGCTACAGCAACCTGCAATATCTTCGGGACATCCCGGCAACCACGCTGAAGATCGACCAGAGCTTTATCCGATCCTTGAGCGCGAACGCGCGTGACCCGATCATTGTGCGGTCGATGATCGATCTGGCGCATGCGCTGGGCTATCGCGTGGTGGCCGAGGGCATCGAGGACGACCAGGCGATGTCCATGCTGGCGGACTGGAAGTGCGATGAGGGCCAAGGCTACTTCATTTCGCGCCCCGCCCCGGTCGCCGCGATGAAGAATTGGGTGGCCGCCCGTACGGGCAAATCGGCCGCGCGTTGACCGCCGAACGCCGATCGTTCCCCCGTCGGGCTGGACGAAGGGCCATTGGGCTCAAGTCTTGCGTAGTGTCACGGCCGGGCGGATGACGACGGCAGGTCTTTATCCACGTCCCAGGAAGTCGTCGGTGTATTCGCCTCGTGAAACTTTCACCGTGATGCCGTCCCCCGTATCGCACGCCAATTCCTCGGATCCCGCGACACGTTCCGGCTCCGCCAGGTCATCGAGCCGTTCCGCGAAACGCGCGGCGAGGTCTTGCGGCACCCGCCAGATGAACGCGTGGCCTTCGCATCGCTGCACGCCCAGCTGGCCCGGCGCGGCCGTCAGCAACAGATCGGTCCCCGCGACCTGACAGAACCCCAGTTCGCCAAACGACACGTCCGCGCCATCATGGGCAAAGCGGCGCAGTACGCCGCCGAGGGCGCGACAGTCCTCGGCTTCCCCCAACATCAGGATCATCGGGTTGAAGTCGCTGGGCAGGAAGCCGATGCGCATCACGCGGCGTCCACCACGTCCGTGGCATGGCACAGTTCCTCGGCCCCGGCGTCGACACCGGACAGCAGGCGCACGCGCAGCCACTCGCCATCGCCCATGTTCTCGATCACCTCCGCGGTCAACCCACCGGCGATAACCAGTTTCGTGCCGACCACCACCTCGTTGACAGCAAGCATCCCACACACCCCTTCAGAACAGGATACTCAGGTTTTTCGCCAATAGGATGTTCTGTTCCAGGATCATTTCCCGCCTGGCGATCAGCCAGGAATTGCCGTGCCTGCGCAGCGTGTCGATACGCCGGCCGACAAACGTGTTGGTTTCGTATTCGACGCGGTTCTGGTAGACGAGGAAGCGGCATCCAGCGACAACCTGATCCGGACTTTCGACGGATGGCGCGACTTCCAGCAGTCGCACATTGCTAACCATATGGGTAATGCGAGACAGCGGCTCCTCGGCGTAGTGCACACCGGTCAGGATCTGTTCGACACGCTTGCCCAGCGTCCATTTGTCTTCGTCGAACCAGGAAATTCCTTCGCCCTGCCTGGTGTTTTCCTTCTCGGCATGCTGGCCGAACTTCACGTTGCGGCGGATCGGCATGAAGTAGACGAGATCCTCCGCCAGCAGATCGAGCCATTCGCGGAACTGCCGCTGGTCCAGCAGATCGGCCTCCATATACAGGAAATCCTCGACGTCCTGCTTCAGGGCGTACCAGCCGAGGCCGCGGGGCGGCCCCTCGATGATGCCGCTCATTCCGCGGCCTGCCGAACGGTTTCGTTTCGTCCAAGGAGGGAAGGCCAGGCATGGCCTTTTAGGTAGCGCGCATAGACCTGGTAGTAATTTCGGGCGTTTTGTTCGGTGACCTGGACGCTGACGTCCCCGGGCAGCGGGTCGTTTCGTTTGTACGCACCCATCGACTGCTGGTAATTGAACGGATACCGGCGCGCGATCGTTCCGACGCTCGCCTTGGTGGCGTAGAGCCAGTTTTCCATATCGTCCTGTTCGGTCATGCCCGCCGGACCCGAGTAGCGCATGTAGAAATGGCGCAGCACGTCCTTCACCTCGGCGGGCGCGTCCGCATCGACCAGGAAGAAGCGCCAGGCTTCGGTTTCCGTCGGGCTATGCGGATGCCACACGCACAATCCGCGCGGCTGCCGACCATGATAGGACGTGTTTGGGAACAGATTGCCGGTGAACGGCATGATGCGCGCCTTGTCGCCGAGACGCTGCTTACGCTCGTGGAAGCAGTGCCGAAAGTATTCTTCAACGATCGGGTATTGCATGTAGGCCGGCTGGTAATCAAAGTCCTCCGGCATCCAGACGCTGTGCACGCCATGACCCTGTGGAAAACTGGCCCAGACGTGCTGGCCCTTGTTGTATTCGTTGTCTCGCCGACCCGCCTGTCCCACCCTCGCGCTGGGGCCGATCCCGATCATATCGACAGAGCGATGGGAGGGATTGTGGTAGGTGTCGCCGAGGAAATTTTCCGCCGCGAACTTCCAGTTGGCGGGCAGGATCCATTTGTGGATGCCGATCACCTCCGACCCGCCGGGCCGCCCATCACGGCAATCCAATACCTGGTCCAGATGATCCGCCGCATCGCCCAGGTAGCTCATGAAGTCCGGCGCCTCTGGATCCCACGACGCCCACACCGTCCCTTTGTAGAGGTGCAGCTTCGGCACCTCGATCAGCGACCAGTCCGCTCGGTCCAGCTGGCCTTCATACAGCACGCGATACAGCGGCACGCCTTGCAACCGACCGTCGGTCGTATAGCTCCAGGAATGATACGGACACACAAATAATGAGGTGTTGCCCGATTCATATCGGCACACCTTCATCCCGCGATGCCGGCAGGAATTCAGGAACACATGCACCGAACCCTGTGCGTCACGGCACAGGATGACCGATCCATCGCCCATGCGGGAAACGAAGAAATCACCCGGATTGGGGATCTGGCTTTCATGCCCGACGAACAGCCAGGCGCGCGTGAACAGTTTCTCGAGTTCTTCCCGATGAAAGTCGGGCGAGACAAAAATCTCCCGGCTTATGGTGCCACGATCGGTATCGATCATCGCGTCGATTGGCAGCGTTGTTGTTGTCATTCTGCCAGCTCCTCCCTGTTGTTACAGGCGCTTTGCTTTCAGTGGCCTGTTATCCCCTGCGTCCACCGCATAGTGCGATGAACGGCGGGGGCATGACACTAACTCCAGCGGGATGCCGCCGTATCGTCCTCCTCACGCGCATCAACCCAGGCGCCGTCGCCGTTGGCAAAGTCTTCGCGCTTCCAGAACGGTGCCTTGGTTTTCAGCCAGTCGATCAGAAAGGCGGTCGCATCAAGTGCTGCCTGCCGATGGGCCGAGGCAGCGATCACCAGCACGATGTTCTCCCCGGCCCGCAACGGCCCGACCCGATGGATGATCGTGCAGCCCAGCAGCGGCCACCGTTCGGCCGCCTGATCGGCGATCTTGCCGATCGCCCGTTCGGTCATCCCGGGATAATGCTCCAGCGTCATGCCGGTGACCTTGGAGTCCGAGCATTTTGCGTCGGCACGCACCGTGCCCACGAAGCAGCCGATGCCGCCGATATCCGCACGGCCGGCCGTCAGCGCCGCGATTTCCGCGCCGACGTCGAAATCCTCAATCTGAACCTTGATGTGCGCCATTACCGGCAAACGCTAGACCTTCACGCGCGGTTTGTCATGGCCCCGGTCGCATCCAGGCCGTGATATCCATCCGCCGGACCTCGTCCAGCAGCAGCGCCAGTCGCGCCGCCTGGTGCTCCAGGATCGCCTTGCCGATCGCTTCCGTGGCGGCACCCGCGTCGCCCAGGGCGCCCAGCGGGTGCAAATCCTGCGCCTCCCAGCCGAAACCGACACCACCCTCCGGGGTCAGAATAGATAACGCACCTTCCTGTGCCAGCCACGCGCTGCGGAAATCGATCGCCCGGTCCATTCGAACCAGATCAGGATGCAGATGCAGCATCAGGCTGGTTTCCACCAGGCCGCCATGGATGCCGTATTCGTGTTCCGCCCGGCTGAGTGTCACCTCGTCTGGCAAACCAAGACGGCTCGCCATGCAATTGACGGCGAACAGCCCCTCGCCGCGCAGGCGGCGGCAAACGATATCGACCACCTGCGGTTGCCCGCCATGGGTGTTCAAAATCACCAGCCGCTTCACCCCGGCCCGGCCCACGCTACGCCCGATCTCGGTCAGCACCGCGATCAGCGTCTCGGCGGACAGCGTCAGGCTGCCCGGAAAGCGAATGTGCTCGACCGACAGCCCCACCGACTGCATCGGCAGCGCAAGCACCGTCGCCGTCGGCGGCACGAGGTCGAGCGTCCGGGCGAGAAGACCGGCATTGATCGAGGCATCGACGCTGACGGACAGGTGCGGTCCGTGCTGCTCCACCGCCCCGACCGGCAAAATGGCGACGGCGTCCTCCGGCAGCGACCGAAAATCGGTCCAGGTGAGGTCCTGCCAATGCCTGGATACGGTCATATCTAACATCCCTCGGTGACCACGAATGCAGCAATCGCACGCTCCGGCATCAGTTGCCCAGGCTCCGGCATCAGTTGCCCAGGCAGAACACGCATGGCGCCCGCCAGGCCACGGGTGGCACGGTTCCTGCTAACCATTCCGATATCAATAACCATGGTTCAGGTGCGAATTGATGAAGCAAACCACGCGCCGTTCGGTGTTGGCTGGGGGCGCCGCGCTGAGTTCGGCCGCCATTTTGGCGCGTCCGGCAAAGGCCGCCACCAAGATCACCTTCCTGACCAGTTGGTTCGCCCAGGCGGAGCATGGCGGCTTCTACCAGGCGAAAGCGACCGGCCTCTATGAGAAAGCCGGGCTGGACGTAACGATCAAGATGGGCGGACCGCAGGTGAACGGCCTGCAACTTCTCACCGGCGGTGAGGCCGACGTCATCATGGGCTACGATATCCAGACCCTGAGCGCGGTGGCGAAGGGCATGCCGGTGGTGACCATCGGCACATCGTTTCAATACGACCTGCAAGGGGTGATGACGCACGGCGACATCAACTCCATTCCCGACCTGAAGGGCCACAAGATCCTCATCGCCAGCACCTCCTACGCGACGTTCTGGCCATGGCTGAAGCAGCGCTTCGGCTTTACCGACGATATGGCCGGTGCCTACACCTTCAACCTGCAACCATTCTTGCTGGACAAGACGCTGGCCGTGCAGGGTTACGCTACATCCGAAGTGTTTGAGGCGCGCAAGGAAGATCCTGGCGTCAAGTTCTTCCTGTTCGCCAAGGAGGGCTATCCGCCGTACGGCAGCACGATGGTGACGACCAATGGGTTCCTCGCCCAAAACAAGCCGGCCGCGGCGGCCTTCGTGAAAGCGTCCTTGCAGGGATGGAAGGATTACCTGACCAATCCGGCGCCGGCCAATGTCCTGATCAAGCAGGACAATCCCAAGATGACCGATGATCGCATCGACTTCGCGATCAAGACCATGAAGGACATCAAGCTCCTCGACGGCGACGCCGCCGCAACCCAAGGCATCGGCGTCATGACCGAGGCTCGGTGGAAAGCCACCTACGACTTCCTGGTGAAGGCCAACCTGCTCAAGGCCTCCACCAACTGGAAAAGTGCCTACACGACGGAATTCGTGAAGGACCTGCACATCATGATGGCATGAACGATTTTTCCATCGCTCAGCCGGATGTTCCGGTCGTCGACGTACTGTCGGCGGAAAAAATCTTCGCCAACGGATTCCGCGGCCTCGCGCCGATCGAGTTGTCGATTCGGCGCGGGGAGTTCGTCAGCCTGATCGGCCCATCCGGCTGCGGCAAAAGTACGTTGCTGAAGCTCATCGCCAACCTGATCGAGCCCAGTGACGGTCGGCTGCAATGGTGGCGTGGGGATTTTTCCAAAGTTGGACAGGCCGGACGCCAACTGGCATTCGTCTTCCAGGACCCCACTCTGATGCCCTGGGCGCGGGTCGAAAACAACGTGCGCCTGCCTTTGGATTTCGTCGGTGTGGATCGGGCGACCGCTCGGTCCCGCGTCGCCGCGGCGCTGGCGCAGGTGGAATTGACCCATGCAACGCGCCGCTATCCGAGGCAGTTGTCCGGCGGGATGCGCATGCGGGTATCAATTGCCCGAGCCCTGGTGACCAATCCGGATCTGCTGCTGATGGATGAACCGTTCGGCGCGCTCGATGAATTCACCCGCAACCGTCTCGACGAGGACCTCGCCCGGTTATCGTGGGAGCGTCAGTTGACCTCGGTATTCGTAACGCACTCGATCTATGAGGCGGTGTTTTTGTCCAGCCGGATCATCGTCATGGCCGCCCAGCCGGGTCGGATATTCACGGAATTTACCGTAGACGAACCGCGGCCGCGCGGCGAGGATTTCCGGACCAGCCCGCGTTTTGCCGCGCTGTGCCGGGATCTGTCGACACTGTTGACCGACGCCTCCATCGCGAGCCGCGGCTGATGCGCCCCCTGATGCAACGTGAGTGGTTCGCCCCGGTGGTGGCACCGCTGGTTGTCGGAGCGTTATTGCTAGGGGTTTGGCAGTTCTGCTGCGGCTATTTCCAGATCCCGATCTATTTGTTCCCGGCACCGTCCGACATCGCTGAAAGCCTGATGGAGAACTGGCAGCCGTTGTTGCACGCGCTGGGCAGCACATTGAAAATCACCTTCGCGGCATTCGCCCTTGCAACGATCCTGGGCGTGCTCACGGCATTTCTGTTCATCCAAAGCCGCTGGATCGAAATGAGCCTGCTGCCCTACGCGGTGTTGTTGCAGGTGACACCAATCGTCGCGGTCGCGCCGCTGATCATCATCCTGGTGAAGAACACGCCTCTGGCGTTGACCGCCTGTGCGACGGTGATCGCGCTGTTCCCGATCATCAGCAACACCACGATTGGCCTGCGCAGTGTCGATCCCGGGCTGCTGGCGTATTTTCGCATGAACAAGGTGGGGCGCGCGCAGACCTTGTGGCGACTGCGGGTACCCAGCGCGCTGCCGTTCTTCATGGCCGGCCTGAGGATTTCCAGTGGCCTGGCCTTGATCGGCGCGGTGGTCGCGGAATTCGTTGCGGGGACCGGTGGCCGCAGCGCCGGCCTTGCGTATGAGATTCTGCAGTCGGGCTTCCAGCTGGATATCCCTCGCATGTTCGCCGCGCTGCTGCTGATCACCGTCACCGGTGTGGCGCTATTCGGCCTGATGGTAGGGTTGGACCGGCTCCTGCTTGGCCATTGGCACGACAGCGCGGTAAAAACGGAAAGGTAAGGCAATGCTGACCACGCAACAGAAGACACTACGAAAATTCTGGTACGCGACGATGCCGGTCAGCCATCTGGCGGAGGGCCCCAAGCCGTTCCGCCTGATGAATGAGGATATCGTGCTGTTCCTCGATGCCGATGGCGCCCCGGCGGCGTTGCGCGACCGCTGCTGCCACCGCACGGCCAAGCTGTCGAAGGGCTGGTTGGACGCGGGCAATATCGTCTGCGGCTATCATGGCTGGACCTACGACCGCGACGGCAAGGTTGTTCGAATCCCGCAATACGATCCGGCCGCGAACCTGCCGCGCCACAACGTCCAGTCGTACCACTGCCAGGCCCGATACGGCTACGTCTGGGTCGCGCTGGATGAACCGCTGTTGCCGCTGTTCGAGATCCCCGAGGACGGTGCGCCCGGCTTCCGCCGCATCTTCCAGTTTTATGACCAGTGGCAGACCGCCCCGTTGCGGCTGATGGAAAACAGTTTCGATAACGCCCATTTTTCCTTCGTCCACCGCGGCACGTTCGGCAACAATGCACAGCCGAAGCCCAGCAAGTACGAGATCGAGGAAACCGATTACGGCTTCGTGGCAACGACGGTCGTCGATATCGTCAATCCGCCCGCGGCGTTCCGCGTGACCGGAACGACCGATCCGATGACAACCCGTACCATGCGGAACCATTGGTACATGCCGTTCTGCCGCCGTATGGACATGACCTACCCCAGCGGCATCCGCCACATCATCATCAACTGCGCCACGCCGATCGACGACGGCCGTATCCAGTTGGTGCAACTGCTCTACCGCAACGATACCGAGGGCGACTGCCCGACCCAGGCGCTGATCGATTGGGACGCCGCGGTCGTATACGAGGATCGCGACATCCTGGAGGCCACCGATCCCGACGCCGCGTTGGACATGGCGCATCGGACGGAGGCGAACATGACCTCCGACCGCCCCGGACTGATCATGCGGCGCCGCCTGCAGGAGCTTCTGGCAGAACACAATGAGCCGGAGGTGACCCGGAATTACGTCGTGACGGGGGCATAGATGCCCCCTTGGGAATCCCCGAACCGATCTAAACCGGCACTTCGAAACTCCGCATCTTCCCCGGGTTCAGCAACCCGAACGGATCGGCATGACGCTTGAACCCCAACTGGTCGGCATCGACCTGCTTGTGCCCAACGCCATCTTCCAGCGTGACCACGTGCGGGTCGGCGATCGATACGCCATGCGCCCGGTGCGCCGCAATGATCGCGTTCAGCCGCTCCTCGGTGGTGAACCGCACGATCGGCAGCCCGCTCGCCGTCACCTGGCCGCCGACGCGCAGGAACTCCAGATGCGGAACCAGTTCGTCGCCGAACAGCGCTTCGATTTCCGCGACGCTGTCCAGCAATCGCGCGGCGGGATGCAGCGCCTGCAGATAGGTCACCGTGCGGTCGCGCTTCAACATCTGCAGCGTCGTGTGGTTCCAGGTGAACTCATACAGCGGGACCTCGCCGGGCGCTTCGGCGGTCGGCTGCTCGAAGGTGATCGTTCCGGTTTGATGCCGCCGCGACAGCACCGACTTGAAGGCGGCGACAGATGGTTCGGCAATCATCGCGATCAGGACCGCCTGTCCGTCGGGGCAATGGGTGCGCACCTGCCGGAACGCGTCCGGCGTGGGCCACGCGACGGGCGAGAGCAGCTTCTTCACGATCCCATCCGCCAGCGCGACCGCGTGCCCGAAGCGCACCGCGTCCATGAACGTTGGGAACGCAACAATCATGTCGATCCAGTTCCACGCCGGCGCCAATGGCATCTCCAGCGCCGTGATCAGGCCGGTCGTTCCATAGGCGTGGTTGACCGCCTGCGCCTCGCCCTCACGCAATTCGATAACCCGAGGCTCCGCCTCCATCGTCACCACCCGCGCGGCCGTGACGTTGCCGGGTTCGCGCAATCCCCCCCAGGTCACCGAACCGATGCCCCCCGAACCGCCGGCGACGAAGCCGCCGATCGTGGCGGTGCGCTTGGTCGACGGATGCATCCGCAGTTCCCACCCGTTCGGGCGGGTCTCACGGTCGATATCGATCAATTTGCGGCCCGGGCCAACGCGAACCATGCCGGGGCGCTGCCACTCGATCGTATCGACTGCGGTCATATCCACCACCACGCCACCATGCAGCGGCACCGCCTGCCCATAGTTGCCCGTACCGCCACCCCGGGCGGTGATGGGCACCTTGTGCCGGAAACAGGCAGCGGCAACCCGGATCACCTCGGCCTCGTTACGGGGGCTGATGACCGCCTGGGCGCTGCAGTCGCGCAACTGCCGGTTCAACACCGGGCTGTACCAGAAGAAATCCCGCGATTTCTGGCGCACCAAAGCGGGTTCCGTCGTAAACGGTATATCGGCGAGTTCCGCCAGCAGCTTTTCCATCCTGTCTCCACACGGTTTGCGTGTGGCCTGACCCAAGCACATCGGATGCCAACATGATCCCAGCTTCTCTTCCCAACGACGTCTGGCTGCGCAACGCCACGGTTCCCGCTACGCTGATGGACGGCGCCCCAGCCGATGCCGAGGGCTTGGCGCGGGTGGATCTGCGCCTGACCGACGGCCGGATCGCCGCGGTTGTTCCATTCGGAACCGCCGACAGCGGCATCGACCTGGACCGCGGGCAGGTTTGGCCATGCTTCGTCGATGGGCATGTGCATCTGGACAAGACGCAAACCTGGCCGCGCCAGCCCAATCCGGACGGCACGCATCCCGGCGCCAAGAACGCCGTCATCGCCGACCGCGGCAAGCACTATTCCGAGGCCGATATCGAACCCCGCTTCGAATTCGGCCTGCGCTGCGCGTACGCGCACGGCACCGCCGCGATCCGCACCCATCTCGACAGCTACTGGCCGAATGCCAAGGCGCACTGGGCGGTGTTCCGCCGGCTAAGAAACGCCTGGGCCGGCCGCATCGACCTGCAGGCGGTCAGCATCTGCCCGCTGGAACGTTTCGTCGGCAACGACGGCGTCGCGCTAGCCAATGAGGTCGCGGAATCCGGCGGCATCCTTGGCATGACCACCACCGGTGAGGGCGGCCAGGCCGCATCCCCGGAATTCCAGGCGTTGCTCGATCGCTTCTTCACCCTGGCCGAGGAACGCGGTCTCGCCATGGATCTGCACCTCGACGAAAGCGGTGACCCGACCTCCCGCACCCTGGATGCCGTGGCCCGCACCGCCATCCGCCGGAACTTCAGAGCGCCGATCCAGGTCGGCCATGTCTGCTCTCTGTCTGTCCAGACCGAATCCGACGCCATGGCAACGATCCGGTTGTGTGCCGAGGCTGGCTTGCGCGTCATCAACCTGCCGATGTGCAACATGTATCTGCAGGGGCGCCGGGCTGGCCACACGCCGCGGTGGCGCGGGATTACCATGGTGCATGAGTTCCACGCGGCTGGCGTGCCGGTGTCGTTTGCGTCCGACAATTGCCGTGATCCGTTCTATGCCTATGGCGACTACGACATGATGGAGGTTTACCGGGAGGCCGTGCGCATCGCGCAACTCGATCACCCATTCGGGACGTGGGCCGCGTCGGTCACGGCGACGCCGGCGGCTTCATGCGGCTTTTCTGGCAGGGGGCGCATCGCGGTC
>DATARX010000293.1:0-9745 GCA_036263955.1 Rhodopila sp. | reverse complement strand
GTCGTCGATATCGAATCATGACGGTGCCATTAAAGTCCGTGGGCGTGCGCGATCGGCAAGGCGTCGATCCCGCTTGGCTTTGTGATAACGACGATCATATATGACCCGGCAGGGATGATCCGGCCGGGACTTTCCTGTCGCCAGCCCGGTGTCTCGATGGGTCACCCCCTTGCACCGCGGCCTCTCCTGCCCTCCATTAAGACCGATGTCCACGACCTTCGCACCGACCGCCGAGCCGCAGCCGCGCATTGCCGCCAATGTCATGCACTTCGCGCGTCTGCTGCGCCGGGCTGGGCTGCCGGTCGGACCGGCGGAGACGATCGCGGCGCAGGAGGCGCTGACTCGGATCGACCTGTCCTCCAGGACCCAGGCGCGCACGGCGCTGCGCAGTGCGATGATCCATCGCCACGAGCACCAGGACGTGTTCGAACAGGCGTTCGCGCTGTTCTGGCGGGACCCGACGGCGGCCGAACAGGCGGCCGCGATGGCGCTGCTGGATGCGCAGAAGGAGAAGAAGGCGGACCGCGCGCCACCGGCGTCGCGCCGGGTCGCGGAGGCGTTTGCCTCGAAAAAGGACAAGCCGTCTCAGCCGAAGGATGAGCCGCCGGTTACCGACATGACGATGACGGTGTCAGAGCACGAGCGGCTGCAGCAGATGGATTTCGAGGCGATGGGCGCGGCGGAGATCGCCGAGGCGAAGCGGGAGATCCGCCGGCTGGTGCTGCCGTTGGACCTGCGGCGGACTCGCCGGCTGCGCCCGGATGCGAACGGGCCGGCGACCGATCTGCGGCGGACGATTCGCGCCAGCCTGCGGCAGGGCGGGGAGATTCTGAGCATCGCCCGGAACCGGCGGGTGACGCGCCCGCCGCCGCTGGTGGTGCTGTGCGATATTTCCGGCTCCATGGCTCGGTATGCGCAGATCTTGCTGCATTTCCTGCATGCGGTGACCAATGACCGGGACCGGGTGCATGTGTTCCTGTTCGGCACGCGGCTGTCCAACGTGACGCGGCAGTTGCGGGCGCGAGATCCGGAAGTGGCGTTCCAGATGGTGGCGCATGCGGTGCCGGACTGGTCGGGCGGCACGCGGATCGGCGAGGCGATCGCCGGCTTCAACCATTCCTGGGCCAAGCGGGTGCTGGGCCAGGGCGCGGTGGTGCTGCTGATCACCGACGGGCTGGACCGCGACGGCGCAAACGGCCTGGCGGAGAACATGGATCGGCTGCACCGGTCCTGCACAAGGCTGGTATGGCTGAACCCGCTGTTGCGATGGAGCGGGTTCGAACCAAAGTCCCAGGGCATCAAGGCCATGCTGCCGTATGTGGACGAATTCCGTCCGGTGCATAATCTGGCCAGCCTGCGTGGCCTGATCGATCTTTTGTCACGCCCCGTGCCGCAAGGTTCAAAGAGATGAAGGGAAACACCCAATGAGCGCCACCGAAGTCGAGGATGTCCTGGGCACCGCCGCCGCATGGCGCGCCGCCGGGGAACAAGTGGCGGTCGCAACGGTGACCGAGACCTGGGGCAGTTCGCCGCGGCCGGCCGGCAGCCAGATGGCGGTGACCAAGTCGGGCCGCATGGCGGGATCGGTGTCCGGCGGCTGCATCGAAGGCGCGGTGGCCGAAGCGGCCATGCAGACAATCGAAACCGGCAGCCCGCAATTGCTGGATTTTGGCGTCAGCCACGAACGCGCCTTGGAAGTCGGTCTGGCATGCGGCGGCAAGGTGAAAGTGTTCGTCGAAAAGCTAAACTGAAGGGGCGTCCCGCCCCTGCCCCGGTTTTGCCGGATACGATCGGCGCCTTCCCGATTTTCGGCGGAGGGCGCTATGCTGGTTGGAATATTGTCGCGGGATGAACGCTTATGACTCCTGAAGTCCTTGCCGCTCTTGAACAGGCGAAGCGTGAAAAGCGGCCCGTCGTGCTGGCGACGCGGTTGCCGACCGGCGAGCAGCGCCTGCTGCCGGACGCCGATGCGCCGGCCGATCTGAACGAGGCGGCGGCGCGGGCGCTCGATCGGGACGAGAGCGGCACCGCCAAGGTGGGCGACGCGGACTGGTTTCTGCACGCCTACAACCCGCCGCTGCGGCTGATCGTGGTGGGCGCGGTGCATATCGCGCAGGCGCTGGTGCCGTTCGCGGTGCCGTGCGGATTCTCGGTGACTGTCGTGGATCCGCGGCGTTCGTTTGCTTCGGACGAGCGGTTTCCGAATGTAGCGATTTCGACCGACTGGCCGGATGAGGCGCTGGAGGCATTCGCCCCGGACAGCCGGACCGCCGTGGTCACGCTGACGCATGACCCGAAGCTGGACGATCCAGCGCTGGATCGGGCCTTGAAGTCACAGGCGTTCTATGTCGGCGCGCTTGGGTCGCGGCGGACCCATGCGGCCAGGTTGAAACGGCTGCGGGAGCTGGGACACCAGGATAATGCGCTGTCGCGGATCCGGGGGCCGGTCGGGCTGAATATCGAGGCGGTGACGGCGCCGGAAATCGCGCTGTCGATCATTGCCGAGATCGTCGCCGTGCGCCGCAACGCGCCGCTGCCGCCGAAACCCACTCCATGAAGTTCGGCCCTGCCCCGCTGGACGAGGCGCGCGGTGCGATCATGGCGCACAGCCAGAAGGTGGGCGAGCGGATGATCCGCAAGGGATCGCTGCTGGACGACGCGGCGATCGAGGCGTTGCGCGGCGCGGGCATGGAGCAAGTGATCTGCGCGCGCCTGGAACCCGGCGACGTGCCGGAGGACATCGCCGCGGACCGTCTGGCGACGCCGCTGGTTTCACCGTTGATCGCTCGGTCTCGCGCGGCGACGGGGCGGGTGAATCTGCTGGCTGAAGTGCCGGGGCTGCTGCGGATCGATACCGCGCGGATCGATCGTTTGAACACGATCGACGAGGCGATGACGATCGGCACGCTGCCGGATTATGCCGTTGTCGCGCCGAAGGATCTGGTGGCGACGATCAAGATCATCCCGTTCTCGGTGCCCGGCACCGTCTTGTCGGTGGCTGAGGCGCTGGCTCGCCAGGGCGCCAGTCCACTGACGCTGCACCCATTCCAGCACCTGAAGGTCGGGCTGGTGGTGACCGAGTTGCCTGGGTTCAAGGAGAGCGTCACCGACAAGACGATCGAGATCACGGAAGCGCGGATTACCGCCCTCACCGGTTCCCTGTTGCCGCCGGTACGGTGCGCGCATCAGGAGGAGGCGGTCGGCCGGGCGCTGGATGGACTGGTCGCCGGTGGCGCGGATCTGCTGCTGGTGATTGGTGCCTCGGCGGTGGTGGACCGGCGTGATGTCGGGCCGGCCGGTATCGTGCGGGCGGGCGGCGAGATCCTGCATTTCGGCATGCCGGTCGACCCGGGGAATCTGATCTGCCTTGGGCGGATCGGCGAAAAGCCGGCGCTGGTGCTGCCGGGATGCGCGCGCAGTCCCAGCCTGAACGGGATTGACTTCGTGCTGACGCGGCTGTTCGCGGGCCTTCCGGTCACGTCGCGCGACATGATGCGCATGGGCGTCGGCGGACTGCTGAAGGAAATGGAGACGCGGCCGATGCCGCGCGAAAAAGCGCCGGGGACGCCGCGCAACGGCGCCGCGCCGCGGAGTGCGCCGTTGATCGCCGCGGTGGTGCTGGCGGCCGGGCGGTCGCGCCGGATGGCGCCGCACAACAAGCTGCTGGTCACCGACAAATCCGGCAAGACGATGATCGCGCGCGTCGTCGATAACGTGCTGTCCTCCAACGCCAGGCCGATCCTGGTGGTTACCGGGCATCAGGCCGAGCAGGTGGAGCACGCGCTAGGCGGGCGGCCGGTGCGGTATGTGCACGCGCCGGACTATGCCGAGGGCCTCTCCGCGAGCCTGAAGGCGGGTATCGCCGCGGTACCGCCGGAATGCGCCGCCGCGCTGGTGTGCCTCGGTGACATGCCGCTGGTGATGGGACGGATGATCGACCGGCTGTTGTCTATGTACGATCCCGAGGAAGGCAGGCTGATCGTGCTGCCGACGTTCCGCGGGAAGCAGGGCAATCCGATGCTGTGGGATAAGCGATTTTTTCCGGAGATCCTGCAGATCAGCGGCGATTCGGGCGCTCGGTTTTTGGTCGGCAAGCACACCGAAGCGGTGTGCGAGGTGGAGATGGCGGATGATGCGGTGCTGCGGGACTTCGATACGACGGAGTCGCTGACGACACTGCCGAAGGGCATGCGGCCGGAGGGGGTTGGGTAGCGGGGGTTGGATAGCAGGGGTTGATTAGCGGGCGCGGCGTTACGCGTCCGCGAGGCCGCACAGCGACCATGGCACGCCGTGCCACCACCACCACACGTGCTGATAGAGGCGGTTGAGGCGGGTTGATAGCGCGGAGGGGGCTGGGTCGAAGACCTCGATGTTTGCCATCATGCCGGCATCTTCGTGCTTCAGGACGTGGCAGTGATAAACGAAGCGGCCGAGGATCCGCGGGTCGGTGAACGCCATGCGCAGTTTGACCTGCCCACGTTCGGGCACCCGGACGGTGTCGATGTAGCCGGTAAACGGAACGGGCTTGCCGTCGATCTCGACGACCTGAAAGCCGATCTGGTGGATGTGGAACACGTGCAGGTCGTCGGAGTCGTTGCGTATCGTCCATTCCTCGATCGTGCCGAGCGGCACGCGCGTATCGATGCGGGCGGCGTCGAAGACCTTGCCGTTGATGAAGAAGCGCTGGGGCGCCTGCTTTGATTCCACGGTTTGGGAGAACACGATCTCCCGTTTCGCGTCGATCCGGGCAGTGCGCAGATCCGGCGGTGGCGGCGTGGACGGCAGTGCGGCAGAGGGCGGTTGCGGGTCGCCGGCGACATCCAGGGCGCCGATGATCCGGTCGGGTAGAAGCGCCGCGCCTGTGCCGGTCATCACACCTTTCGCGCGTAACGCGTAATGGCCGGCCGCTCCCGCGTCGACGAGCACGTCGACGCGGGCCGCGGGTTGGATATCCAGCACGTCAGTGGATCGTTCGGCGATGGTGGACGCGCCGTCCTCGGCGACGATGCGGAAGCGATGGGCGTCAAGGGCGATGTGCAGGGCGCGATTGGCGCTTTGGTTGCTGAACCGCCAAAGCTGGGTCTCGCCGGACCGCATGGCCTCATTAACCGTGGGCTGGCCGTTCACCGACTGGACGATGCCGTGCAGGACGTCGTCGATTTCGCGATTGCCGGAGTCGTCGTCGAAAACCATGTCCTTCAGCACGAAAAGCCGCTGGGCAATTGGCAATCTGGTCGATGGCTCGACAACGATGGTGCCGCTCAGGCCGCCCATGATCTGGTGTTCGGAGATGCCATGGACATGGGCGTGGTACCAGAACAAACCTTCGGGCTGGGCGGGCGAGATGCGCACCTCGTAATCAAAGGCCTGGCCCGGTTGCACGACGAGATGGGCGTTGTCGCCATTGCCCAGCGGTGAGGTGCGAATGCCGTGGAAATGCAGATTGGTCGGCTGCGACAAATGGTTGATCAACCTGATGCGCATCAGGTCGCCCGGGTGGAGGTGCAGCACCGGACCGACGTAGTCACCGTTGTAGGTAGCGCCGTCGCGTTCGAGGGCACCGACGTGGATTTTGCCCTCCGCTGCTGTCAGGGTTGCGGACAAGACACCGTTGGCACTGAAGATGTCGCTCATCGCGACCGGCGCTTGAGCACGCGAGGCCGAGCCGCAGAGCAAAACGGCCAGGACGAGCAGGGCGACGCGCATCAGGCGGTTTGCTTTCTGTTGATCCGGTCAAGCAGTACGGGCGGAGCCGATGCCGCATCCCAGGCAAAGCGAATGCTGGCTTCCTCGCCGCCCTGCAGGATCGAACCGTTCAGATCCGGCAGTCCCGGCAAGCGCAGGATGGCGCCGGTTCCTGACGCGAGCGCCTGTTTCGCCCGCACGCGCGCGCCACCGGCGCTGAGATCCAGGCAGGTCACCGGTATTGTGGTGCCGTCCAGGGCAAGCGCGGCCGGCAGATCGATGGAAATACGAGTTTCGCCGCGCCGATTGGCGGCATCGGAGGATGTGCGAACGATACGAACCATAACGCTGCGCAATTCGGAGATCTCTTCCGCGACCGTGCCGGCGACTGCCTGCATTTCGTTCACCGCCGTACCGGTGCCCCGCGCCTCGTCGGCGACCGTCCGCACTTCTGACGAAACGACTCGCATCGCCTCGACCGTGCCCAGGACGCTGTGCGCGATCCTGCTGGTGGCGACGGTCTGCTGTTCGGCGGCGCTAGCGATCGCGTGGGTGATGCGATCGATCGAGGCGACGCGCCCCACCACCTCTTCGACCACGTTGACCACGTCCTGCGTGGCGCCTTGAATTCCGCCGACGGCGCGGGCGATTTCCTCGGTGGATCGCGCGGTTTGTGTTGCGAGCGTCTTGACCTCGCTTGCCACGATCGCGAAGCCCCGCCCGGCTTCCCCCGCGCGGGCCGCTTCGATGGTGGCGTTCAGTGCCAGCAAATTGGTGCGTCCGGCAATATCGCGGATCAAGCGGGCGACCGCGCCGATCTGGTCCATCGATGCGGACAGGGCATTGATGATCCGGCGCGCCTGTTCGCCGGCGCGCGCGGCGTTGGCGATCTCCGTCGATGTCATGGTGATCTGGCTGGCGATTTCCTGGGCCGAGGCGGAAAGATGCTCGCCGGCGGCGGCGACGATCTCACAACTGCCCAACGCGTCGGCGCTGGCGCCACTCGCCGATTCGACGCAGGTCAGCATGCGGGCGGCCGACGCGGCCAATTTCTCGGCCCGGTCGGCCAGAAGTTCGCCGCTGCGGGCGGATCGTTCCGCGACGGACGTCGTCTCGCGCTCGATACTATCGGCGGCGATGCGGAGCGCCTCCACCTTCTCGGACTCGTTTCTTATGTGTTCCTTTTCGCGTTCCTCGCCGGCCCGGGCGTTCTGTTGCATCGCCTGGCGAAAGATCGCGGTCGCTCGGGCCAGACCGCCGATTTCATCGCGCCTTTCGGCCAGGCGGGCCGGAATTTCATGATCCAGGCGGCCGGCCGCGAGGCTGTCGATGGCGCGGGACAGTTGCCCCAACGGACGTGACAGGTTGCGCCCCAACAGGAACCCGAACCCAAGGGCGATGGCGACGGCAACCGCGATCTGGATCAGCACCAGATGCGTGCTGTGGGTGGCCATGGCTTCCGCATCATCGCGGGTTTCCAACCCGTCAGCGGCAAATCGCCGCACCAGCTTGGTCAGCGACTTGTCCGCCTGGGACATCCGTTCGGCGAGTTGCGGCACCGGCGTGGCGGGGAGTGCGACCAGCAACGCCCGCGTCTGCTTGCCGGCATCGCGGGTGCGGTCAGAGGTGACGCGTTCCAGGGCGACATCCAGCAATGTCAGCGCCTTCTGCAGTTTGCCACGGGTATCGATCGTCTCGCCGGGTGCCTGTTGCGCGCCCTTCAGCCGCAGAAACTCCTCCTGCGCCTGATCGACGTAGGACATCCCCATGAAGGCGTGGTCGTAGATATTGATCGCCTGACGCCCCATTTGCGCGGCCTGCTGCTGAGCCAGTCCGCCGAGCAGGGCGATGATGGCAACAAACCCAAGGCATGCGGCCAGGATTTTCGTGTGTACGGACATCAGGATTTCCTGGTCGGCTGCGGTTTCACTTGACGCTTACCGCCATCTTCATGCTGGGATGGATACTGCAACGGATTTTGAAACGTCCCGCTTTATCGAAGGTATAGCTCAGGTTTTCACCCGGCTTTTGCAGGCCGAGATCGGTCGCGTCGTCCTCGTCATCGGCCACGGTGATGTTGTGGCTAACGTCATCCTGGTTCGCGAACTGCAGCACGTCGCCACGGTTCAGATCGGCCGATCTTTCGCTGAATTTCTGGCCTGACTGGGTGATGGTCACGCTGGACGCGCGCACGCCGGATCCGCCGGCGATCAGAATGACGGCAAGTAAGATGACGGCTGATGGGCGCACAATACACTCTCCTGGATCGGGATGGTTCAGAAATGGGCTGCCGCCCAGACGCTGAAGTAGAGGGCATTGTTGGCGGCCGCGTTGTTAGTTACACTATCGAATCGGAAGTAGCTGACGTATTGCACCGCGAGACGGACGTTGCCCCAGGTGATGAAGGAGTCCGGCTTGCCCCATGGCACATAGGCAACCTCCGCGATCATGCCGGAACTGTTGGGGCTGCCGTTGGGTGTGCCCCAATACGCAAGGTCGCTGGTGCCGTTGGTCTGGAAGTATTGGATCGAGGGGGTGACCGTGGCACCGAAGCTGTAGGAGACGTCGGCGCGAAACGTATCCAGCCCGTGATACGGCAGCGAACCGGCGATGACCTGACTGGCACCAAGCCACCCGTTCTCGTGGATCAGGGTGGCGTGCGCCGAGATCATGTCGCTGGTGACGTTGCGGGGATTGACGGTAAACTGATAGTTGGCATCCAGTGCCAGGTCGGTGAACTGGTCGGCGCGTCCGGGGATTTCCACGCCGCCCGGCCATACGTTGGCGTTCAGGCCGTAGGTGCCAAACTCGGCGTAGTGGCGGCCGAACGACTGCTGCACCGCGAGCCGCCAATACGGGATGACACCCTGGGTCTTGGCGGTATTGGCGACCGGAACGATGCCGGTGGCATTCAACACGTCGTAGCCGAGGCCGCGATACAGATCGAACTCCGCATATACCAGCTCTTTCCACATTGCGTAGCCGCCGGCGCCGGCGACGCGTTGGCCCAGGCCGCCGTCGATCAGGGTCGCGGCGATCGGCGCGGGCGCCAGGGCAGAGTTGTTGTAGGGAAAGCCCCAGACGGGCGTCGAATTCCACAGATCGGAGACGGTGGGGCTGTTGTTGGCGGTGACCCCGTAGACCAGATCCTGGTCGAACAGATCCGTGTCGTGAGCGTAGCGGATATCGACGTTGTCGACCTGCCCCTGGTGGGCGATGCCATCATAGGTGAGCTGGACGAAGGCGCCGAACCCGCGTGCGATGCGGCCGGCGTAGTAAACGGACGCCTGGTCAACCGCGACGTTGTCATTGGTGGCGAAGTGCGGGGCGGCGGCCGCCGGCTGATCGTTGTTGGTATGGGTGAAGGAAAGCTGTGTGGTAACGGCCAGCGGCCATCCGTGCTTCTTGCCATCGGTGGCGGTATAGCCGTTCAGCTTGAAGTCGCGGCCGAACTTCGTCAGTTGCGGGCCGAACGCGCCGACATGGCAGGCGGCGCAAGGCTGTCCGGTCTGTTCGGCGAACGACGGCACAGCCTGGGCGCGGTCCGGACACAGCAGGACCGCGGCCAAAAGCCACCACACCCATCGTCGTTCCCAGCCACGGATACACGGGCCGAACCGCATTCAGACCTCCTGCATACCGGTGCGTGGACCGGACGCGCCTCGACCCCCGCCGATCCCGCATATGACGGTTGAGAGGTGAACGAGTGGTTAACATCCCGGAAAAAATGTCAGGCCTTCCGAGCAGGTTGAATCGCGGGTAGAAACGAGGTTGATGTGCAAAAGGAGCCTACAATGAGCGGAACGGTCGATCGCCAAGGTTACCGTTATATTCCTGGTCCGTTTCAATATTCCGCCGGCGTCGCGGCGCTGCCGGGATTCGCGATCGAACGGGTACGGTTCGCCAACCCGGTTCCGCTGGTCGAGGGATTCCAGCGGATCGAAGCGTTCCTGCGGGATGCCGCCCTGCCCCTGACCGCGTTCTGCGCCTGTGAACTACGCTCCCCCGCGCCGTTCACCGATGAGGGATTCATTGCGTTCAACCGGACCTATGTCGGGAC
>DATARX010000257.1:0-8179 GCA_036263955.1 Rhodopila sp. | reverse complement strand
ATCTGTGCCGATGACCGGCAGTTGCTGTTGCACGGGGCGGAAATTCTCAATGCCGCCGGTGCCGCCCAAAGCGGTTCGGGGCTGCAGCGCCTGGCGGGTGGGCAGTTTTTCCCGGGGCGCGAACGGGTCGGGCTGCTGGTCGTATTCGGCCTTTTCCGGGTCGACCCAGGGCAGCGATTCCAGCGGCAGGCGCAGCCCGAGCGGGCTGTCGCCGGGGATCAGGAACATTTCGCCGGATTTGAAGAACCACTTGCCGGATTGCCACCGGCGCGTGCCGCCATCGATCACCCGGCGCAGCGGCAACACGCTGCCGACGCTGCTGGCCAGGCCCTGGCCGAACACCCTCGCCAGGCGGGCGCGTTCGAGCTTGTCGGCAAGCTTGGAGTCCTCGACCAGGACGTTGGCGGGCAGGCGGTGTTCCTTCCACAGGTAGTAGTGGATGTCCTCATAGGCCGGGATGACCAAAGCCGGGTCGACCTGCAGGCGTTCGGCCAGGCTGTAGGCGAAGCGGGCGGCATCCTGCGCCGTGGCGTTGTCGGTGTCATCGTCGGAGGCAAGCAGGGCGGGGTCGGTCCAGACCGGTTCGCCGTCGGCCCGCCAGTGGCAGTGCAGCGCCCAGCGCGGCAGTTGCTCACCCGGGTATTGCTTGCCCATGCTGTGGTTGAGCACGGCGCCTGAGGACCAGCGATCCATCAGCCGGCGGATCAGCCTTCCGGCGTATTTGCGCTTGGTCGGGCCGAGGGCGTCGGTGTTCCACTCCGGCGCGTCCATGTCGTTGGCGGCGATGAAGGTGGGCTCGCCGCCCATGGTCAGGCGCACGTCGCCGCGCTTCAAGGCGCGATCGACATCGTGGCCGCGGGCGAGGATGGCCTGCCACTGGGCCTCGGTATACGGCTTGGTGGTGCGCGGGGTTTCCTTGATCCGCTCGACCCTCATGACGAAGTCGAAGGTGGTTTCGGCCTTTTCCACCAGGCCGGAGATCGGGGCGGCGGAGATCGGGTCGGGGCTGGCGGCGAGCGGGATGTGGCCCTCGCCGCACAGCAGGCCGGAGGTGGCGTCGAGGCCGACCCAGCCGGCGCCGGGCAAATAGACCTCGGCCCAGGCGTGCAGGTCGGTGAAGTCGGCGGTCGGGCCCTCGGGACCCTCAAGCGGCTTCACGTCGCCGACAAGCTGGATCAGGTAGCCGGAGACGAAGCGCGCCGCCATGCCGAGGTGGCGCAGCACCTGCACCAGCAGCCAGGCTGAGTCGCGGCAGGATCCGGTGCCGCCGGCGAGGGTTTCCTCGGGGCTGAAGACGCCGGGTTCGAGGCGGACGATGTAGGCGACCCGCTTCTGGATCAGCGTGTTCAGGGCGACCAGTTTGTCGACCGTCTGCTGCGGTACGCGGGGGATGGCGGCGAGCAAGGCGGTGAGCTGGGGGCCGGGCGTTTCGGTCTTGCGGAACGGGGCAAGTTCCTGGTCGAGCACCGGGTCGTAGCTGAAAGGCCAGGTCTCGGCTTCAGGTTCGAGGAAGAAGTCGAACGGATTGATGGTCACCATGTCGGCAACGAGATCGACGGTGACCTCGAACCGGTCGACTTTGTCGGGGAACACGACGCGGGCGAGGTGATTGCCCTGCGGATCCTGCATCCAGTTGATGAAATGCGGTTTTGGCTCGACCGTCAGTTCATAGGACAGGATCGCGGTGCGGGCCTGGGGGGCGGGGCGCAGGCGGATCGTTTGTGGGCCGAGCGCGACAAGACGGTCGTAACGATAGGACGTCTTGTGGGTCAGGGCGACGTGCAGCGGCATTTTGCTTGCTCGGAACAGATTGGGGCGGAATCTTTTTGCACCGCAGCACGAGCCATGGCAACCGCTATGCTGTCTTGCGCCAAGATGAGGCCGCCTTGCGTGGCGAGGCGTTGACCAGCCAGCAGCCGGCGGAGGCGACGACGAGGCCGGTTACCGCAAGTAGTGTCAGGTGTTCCTGCAGAAATACCAAGGCGAGAAGCGCGGCGGTGCCCGGAACAAGATAGAAATTCGCACTGGCGCGGGCGGCGGTGCCGCGGGTGAGCATGACGAAATAGAGGCCCATGCCGCCGAGGGAGACCATGACGGTGTTCCATGCGATGGCGGCGATGGCAGTTTCGGTCCAGTCTGCTCGCGGTGTTTCCAGCAGCCAGGCACCGATGGCGGACACGATGGCGGCGGACGTGAACTGAGCGGTGGCGCCCGGCAGCAGCGGGATGCCTCGGCAAAAGCGGCCGAAATACAGCGTGCCGGCGACCAGGCCCAGGACGCCCAGGAATGCCAGGAGCAGACCTTCGAACCGGGAGGGGCTTTCGAACGCGGCGTAGCCGACCACCAGGCCGACGCCGGCCATGCCGAGTGCCAGCCCGAACCATTGGCGGGGCCCCAGGTGTTCGTGCAGCAGGACGACGCCGAGGATCGCGGTCAAGAGCGGGGTGAGGGACTGCACGAGGGCGATCTGGGCGGCCGGTGCCAGCAGCAGCCCGACATGCGGTGCCATCAGGCCGACGGCGTTCAGCAGGGCACCGGCGATGGCGCAATGAAGCCAGCGCCATCCTGCGAGCGGTCGCCAGGACCGGCGCAGGATCAGCATCAGAATGGTCAGGACAAGGGCGCATCCGGCCATGCGGACAGCGACGAACAGCAGCGGTGACACGTGCCGCAAACCGGCCTTCGCGGCGATGAACGACGAGCTCCAGAGCAGCACGAAGAGGACTGGGGTGAGCCGGACGAGCATGCCGGCCGTCAACGCGGATGGCTGTCTGCGCCGGTTCGCAGCACGGCGACGACGTAGCGGCACAGCGCAGGGCCGGGATTGTCGAACAGGACGTCTCGCGGTGGCCCGAAACGGAGGCAGTCGCCGGGCTCCAGTCGGTAGGTGGTGCCGGCCTGGCGGATGGTCAGGGCGCCGTCGATCACCACCAGCTGCTGGTCGGCGATGAACGCGTAGGATGAGGCGGGGTAGGGGATCTGGGCGCCGGGCGGCAGCTCGCCCCAGACCAGTTCCAGCGGCGTGTTGCCGGCCGGACTGAGGGAGCGACGGACGAAGCCGGTCTCGGGGTCGCGCCAGACCGGCTGTTCAGTGGCGTGGGCGAGTTGGCCGGCGTCCTCCACACGAGCGAAAAGCTGGGACAGGGTGAGGCCGAGGGCGGCGGAGAGGCGGCCGAGGAGAGCGGCGGTCGGGCTGGCTTCACAGCGTTCGATCTTGCTGAGCATGGCGCGGCTGACGCCGGAGCGTTCGGCGAGGTCGGCCAGGGTCCAGTTGCGGGCTTCGCGTTCGGCGCGCAAGCGGTTGGCCAGGCTGGCGTCGACGGTGGAGTGATCCATTATAGTAGACATAGCAGCACTATAGTGGAATTATGACGGCGGGCAAGGATGGTAGGCAAGGACTGAGGGGATCGGGATCGATGAGGCGAGGCTGGCTGAGCGGCCGGACGGTGAAGGCCCAGGCGATGTTTTCGGGACGGAGGGGCGCTGATGCCTGATCCGGGACGGGGCCATAACGGGGGCCCACCGCTGGAGGATGAGGCGGCGGAGGATCAAGGGGCGTCGTGGCGCTTATTTTGCTGGCGCAAGGCGCATCGATCGGCGTGGAAGACGCCGCCGCGCGAGATTGCGCTACGCCGCCTGGAGCGGGCGGAGGCGCTTGGGATGACCTATCGGGACTACACGCTGGAGATCCTGGAGCGTGGCCGGTACCTGTAGCCGGGACAGGCGGCCGGGGTGCTCAGGCGGTGCGCGGGTGGATGATCGCGGCGAGGCCGGGCGGTGTTCGCTGTGATGGCACGTTGCCGGATATCAGGTCGCTGGCGCATCGGCTGAGCAAAGCGGCCATCCGGGACTGCTTGATCTGGTCGTTCGGTGAGAGATGTCCGATGTCGGCCGCGAATTCTCCGGCGACATCGGCGATTGCGGAGGCCCAAATCACGTCCTGCCGCTGGCGGTCGGCCATCTTGGGCGTGGCGGCCGATGGGACGGCGATCGTCGTGGCGGCGGTCCCGGGGGTTGCAACGGATGGGGTTGCGACGGATGGGGCCGCTAGGGATGGGGCTGCGAGGGATAGCGCAGCCTCCGGGGTGGGGGCCTGGCTGATGGCGGCGGGCGCGGGGTCTTTGGCCAGATTGGCAAAGGCTTCGGCGGCCATTCCTTGGGCCGCGGCGACACTGGCGATGACCTCGGCGTGGTAATCGGGTTGATCGATCTGCGTGGCGAAGGTCGGATCGGTTGTTTCGCCGGCCTGGGGCACGCGGTCGCCGATGGGGGTTTCGCGCAGTGCGCGGCGGTTCAGTTCGGCCGCGCGGTTCAGCGCGACGGCATTACTGCGCAGGCGCAGGGTCATGGAAAGGGACAGGTTGTCGGCCAGCGACAGGGCGAGTGACCCGAGAGCGGTGAGTCCGCAGGCGATGACCTGGGCGATCGCGATCAGGTCTGCGTGGTTGCGGGCGCGGTAGGCGTTCACTGTTTCGATCGCGGCCATGCGGGCGAACTGGATGTCGCCGCCGCTGGAGGTGAGAAACATCGGTGCCAGGAAGGCGACGATGACGGTCATCAGGATGTCGGCGGGGTGGAGCGCGATGGCCGAAGCGTGCTGCGGCGTGTCGGCGAGGGCGATTGTTTCGGACATGCGGCGCTGACTCTGGTTCTTGCGGTTGTTCTATAGCTGGGTCCGTGGGGGATGTCAAGAAATATTTCCTAATTATGGTTGCAATGATGGACGCTGCCCCGATCATGGAGCGTACAATCGTCGCAGACACAGAGGTTGCGATAGCCACTTCCGGCGATTTTATCGTTGCGCGAAATGGCAACGTCCGACAAAATAATCTTCCGGGGAGCCAATGGTCGGACATGTCAAGCCGGAGATTTCTGGCTTCAATGCAGTATCCTGAAGCACTGGTTCATTTCCAATAGCTCGAAATAACAGGAGTATTGTTGCTGATGTCTGACACTTCATCGCCGGCCTATCCTGCAGCTTCCGGCGGGCCGCTGCGTGCCAGTGATCCATTGCCTGTTTTCCAGCGGAATCTGGAGCCACTGGCTGAGCTGGCTGGAACCTGGGTAGGTAATGGTTTCAATGTGATGTCATTGCCGGACTTTGACTCGAAGGCGCCCAGCACCGGGCCAAGCGCTTTCCGTATCAAACTGAACGCGACGCGGGAATTGCTGCAGTTCACGCCGATCGTGGGGGCGGTTCCAAACCGCGGCGCGTTGACTGACCTGGGCAACGGCACCGGGCAGACGGACATTGAACTGTTCGGGCTGACCTATCTTCAGCGTGTCAGCGATGCGGTGAGCAACGCCGCCTTGCATATCGAGCCGGGCATATGGGTCAATGTGCCGGCAAGCAACGTCCAGCCGGTGCAAGGCCCCACTGTGGTTCGCATGGGGTCGGTCCCGCACGGCGACTCGTTGCTGGCGCAGAGCACCGCCGTCCTGACGCTGGACGGTGGACCGAAGATCGCGGTGGCCGATTCGCGGCCGGTCGGGCCCGGCGTCACGCCTGCCTACCTGAGCGGTTTCAACAACCCGGTGGCGCCACTGCCGCCGGGGGTGGATCCGGCCTGGGTGGTGGATCCCAATCGGGCGCTGATCACGGCGATCGACGGCCAGGCCATTACCAAGACGGTGGTGCTGGCGATCTCGACCAATCCGGTGGGCGGGATCGTGAATATTCCGTTTGTGGTCAGCAACGCCAATGCCACGCGGCTGGATGCGGTGTTCTGGATCGAGACCGTGGAGCAGCCGGACGGAAGCAGCTTCATGCAGCTGCAATATAGCCAGACGGTGATCCTGCACTTTCTGGGGATCGACTGGCCGCACATCTCGGTGGCCACGTTGGTCAAGCAATGATCTCGCGCCGGGGCATGCCGGCCTGGTTCATCACTGCCTGACCGGGGTGTGGTGGGCGGGCCGGGAAGGGAAGGGGGCGGTAATACGGAACTTGTAGGTAACGTACTGGGCTGTTTGGGCGCTGTGGTTTTGGTGGCGATCGGCTTGTTGGGCAGGCGGGACCGGCGGGGGCGCGCTTTCTTCGGCAAGCAAGGATTCACCACGGAGAACACAGAGGACCACGGAGGACCACGGAGCGATGTGGCCACTGCAGCGGCACGATATTCGGGGTACTGTCCGCCTTGTTGTGCAAAAGCGATGGCCCGCGAAGCAGCCATGGCATGCTGGTGATGTTCGACGTCACCAACCCTGTGGAGAGGGCGCACACCATGGCCAAGAGCGGAGGTAGGAACCCAAGCTTTGAACTGAAAGAGCTGCTGTCTGCGGACGGCGATTTCCTGCGCGCGGTGATGGATGTGGCGGTGCAAGCGGTGCTGGAAGCGGAGATGACGGAGACGCTGTCGGCAGAGAAGAGCGCGCGGGTGGAAGGCCGTCAGGGTTATCGCAGCGGCTACTACAGCCGCTCACTGACCACCCGGGTCGGGACGCTGGAGCTGCGTGTTCCACGCGACCGTGCGGGGCTGTTTTCCACCGCGTTGTTCGAGCGTTACCAGCGTTCGGAGAAGGCGTTGGTGAGCGCGCTGGCGGAGATGTATGTGCAGGGCGTCTCGACGCGGAAGGTGAAGGAGGTGACGGAAACGCTGTGCGGGCACAGCTTCTCGGCCTCCACGGTCAGCGAGATGAACCGCACGCTGGACACGGCTCTGCGTGCGTTTGCGGCGCGGCCACTGACCGAGGCCTATCCATACCTAATCCTGGACGCCCGGTATGAACGGGTGCGCGAGGGCGGTGTGATCCTCAGCCAGGCAGTGCTGATCGCGATCGCGGTCGATGCCGACGGGCACCGGCAGGTGCTGGGCGTGGAACTGGCCAACCGGGAGAGCGGGACAACCTGGCGGGACTTTCTGCTCGGGCTGAAGCAACGCGGCCTGCACGACGTGGAATTCGTCGTATCCGACGACCATCCTGGACTGCGGCAGGCGATCCGCGAGGTGCTGAGCGAGGCGGCCTGGCAACGTTGCTACGTGCACTTCCTGCGCAATGCGCTGGATCATCTGCCGCGCCGGGCCAGCGACGACTGCTTGCAGGAGCTGCGCTGGATTTATGACCGGCGCGAACTGGCCGAGGTGCGCCGCGACCTGGCCGCGTGGCTGGGCAAGTGGAGCAGCAAATACCCGCGGCTGTGCACCTGGGTGGAAGAGAACATCGAGGAGACGCTGACCTACTACCGGTTGCCGCTGTCCCACCACAAGCACATGAAATCGACCAATATGCTGGAGCGGCTGAACCAGGAGATCAAACGCCGCACACATGTGGTGCGGATCTTCCCCAGTCGCGAGAGCTGTCTGCGGCTGGTTCTGGCGCTAGCCGTGGAGACCCACGAGGACTGGTTGGAAAGTCCGCGCTACCTGAACATGGATGACCTGCGTGAGCACAAGAAACAGCAGATGCGAGCAGCGGCATGAGCCGGGTCCCGGCCCTGACCAGGATGGTGCCGCGCTCGCCGCCGTCAAGGACGCTGCGCGCCGCCTGCGGCGGTGGCCTGCGGCCATCCTTGACCGCGCCCACGCCCGACACCCATGCATTATCAGGCCGGGGCGAAGAAACAGCCCCGATCAGCCGAACAAAGAAACATCACCGGCTAAAGCCAAAGCAACTTTTGCACAGCTTGACGGACGCAACTATCAGCCGCACGAATGCTCCGAAATATGCTGATATATCGATGGATTCCGAAGGGGCACTGCGATATCATCCGGACATAGGCGGACGTAGATATCCGAGGCTAATGAGTCCGCACCGAGTCCGCAGATTGGAGCACGTATGGCCGACATCAAGTTTGCCGACGCGGTCGTTGAGGGCTTGGTTTGCCCGGCCGACCGGCAAGACGCGATGTTCACCGATTCCGATCTCAAGGGCTTCTGCCTCCGGGTGTCGAAGTCCGGATCCAAACAGTTCATCCTTCAGTACCGTGGTGCCGGAGGCAAAATTCGGCGTGTTCCGCTGGGGACCTGGGGTGTCGAGTTGACCGCAGCCAAGGCCCGCAAGAAGGCGGAGGTGTTGCGGGGTCAGGTTCGCGATCAGCGTGACCCTGTGGCTGAACGGGCTGCCGCGCGTGCCGTGGCAGCAGCGGAGGAAGCCGCCGCGCGACTGGCTGAAGCCGAGGCTAAGTTCACCGTCGAGGCTCTAATTAAGCAGTGGGCGGACCTCTGCCTCATCGAACGGT
>DATARX010000244.1:0-5796 GCA_036263955.1 Rhodopila sp. | reverse complement strand
AGGCGGGGACGAGGCCGCCGCCGAGGACACGGTCGAGCTCCGGGATGCCGATAACGGCGCGCGGCGGCGGTTCCGCGCTGCCGGCCAGGCCGACGAAGGCGACACCTCGGCCGGCGGGCGCCTTGGCGGCGGGACCGGGCCGGGCGACGATGGCTTCTTCCTCGACGGTGTTCCACTCGCCGCAGGTCTCGCAGCGGCCGGCCCATTTGGGGGTGACGGCCCCGCAGGACTGGCAGACGAAACGGGCGGTGGGTTTAGCCAATGCGATTCCGAGTCCGAGAGGGGAAGCGGCTGGTTACGCTGTTTACGCCGCGTTTTCCACCTCGTCCGTGCAAGCGGGCGCGGAGATGAACACGCCGTCCGGGCCGGCGCGCAGGATAGCACCGCGCAGCACTGGGAAAGGGAGGCGATACCGGCTGGGCGTGGCTGGCCGGCACGAGGCCGGCCATGACACAGGGACGGTTAGTCGGCGGCGAGCGCCATCTGTTTGCGGGCAATGGCCTTGCCGCAATAATCGTCGATCGCCTCCGACACGGTTTCGGCATGGCGCGCGAACACGTGATCAGCGCCGGGGACGACGCGATAATCCACGTGGACGTTTTTCTGCGTATTCAGCTTGTCGACAAGCTTACGGACAGCCGGTTCCGGAACCAGCTCATCCGCGTCACCGTGCAGCATCAATCCACCGCAGGGGCACGGCGCGAGGAAGCCGAAATCATAGTGGTTCGCGGGCGGCGCAACGCTGACCCAGCCGGAGATTTCCGGGCGGCGCATCAGCAACTGCATACCGATGAACGCGCCAAAGGAGTAGCCGGCGATCCATAGTCCCCCGTGACCAGGATTAACGGCCTGCATCCAGTCCAATGCCGCCGCGGCATCGCCGATTTCGCCGATGCCGCCGTCATAGCGTCCCTGGCTGCGGCCGACACCGCGAAAATTGAACCGCATCACGGAGCAACCAAGCTTCTGAAACGCCTGGTACATGGAATAGGTGATGCGATTATTCATCGTCCCGCCATGCAGCGGGTGAGGATGCAGAATGAGTGCGACCGGTGCCCCTGACTCCTTCGAATGGTGGTAGCGACCTTCGAGCCGTCCATCAGGACCGGCAAACATGACCTCGGGCATGGCAATAGTAACCTGTTCCCTGTCCCACCGGCAGCGCATGTCCCAAAGCCACCGCGGCTTCAAACACCCTGCCGGGCCTAAATGTCGACGGCCAGCGGATACAACCTTGGCCGCGCTAACCCGTAATTAGATAGGAACGCAATCCCCTGATGTCAGTTCCGTCAGACGCAGAATCAAACCGATCAAATCTTGACCTGCAGACTCGGGAATTTTACATGGGGTTTTTCCTTTGGCGTTCTGGGCCCGCGTCTCCTTTGCCTTCTCACCATCCTGCCAATCGCAGGCCGCTCCAGGAGGCTCCGCCCCCTGAGAGGACGACGTTATAGGACAAGTGGAGCGATCTTTCATAATGGAAATGTCGCATAGCTTTCATGTTCTTGCATGGGACAAAAAGACCGAACCGAAGCCACGAATTCGATTGAAATCTGCAAGTTGGTCCGAGTTTATGCTACTTATGCGTGTATAAATGAAATCTCCCTGCACTATAGAATGTGGCTGCCGCGCCCTGCCTCTGCCAATCGTAGCAGGGTCTCCGCCGCGTCGCGTGCTTGCCGCTGACAGCCTTTGCGGCATGAAGTCTTCGCGAGCGCCGGGCTGACAGGCGATGCAGCTTTCAACCAGGGGTCGCTACGCGGTGATGGCGATGGTCGATCTGGCGGCGCGGCAGGTTGCGGATCCCGATCGCGGGCTGATCTGCCTGGCCGATATCGCCGCCCGTCAGCAACTCAGCCAATCGTATCTGGAGCAGCTCTTCGGCAAGCTCCGACGAGCCGGTCTGGTCGGGTCGGCACGTGGTCCGGGCGGCGGTTATCGGTTGACGCGGCCGCCGGCCGAAATTGCCATCGCCGACATCGTTGTGGCGGTGGATGAGTCGATCAAGGCAACCCGCTGCGAAGTCGGCTCCGGCGGCTGCATGGTGGCGGCGGCGCCGGCGGCTTGCGGGGAGAAATGCCAGACGCACGATCTGTGGGCCGAACTCGGGCGACAGATCGCGCTGTTCCTCGGCGGCCTGACATTGGCGGACGTCGTCGACGGCACGGTGCTCGGGCGTGCCGCGCGCGTGTCGCCATTGCCAGCAGGTCGGAGCGAGTAGAATGCCCTACCTCGATGCCAACGCGACCCAGCCGCTGCGGCCCGCTGCCCGGGATGCTGTGCTTGCCGCGTTCGCCATCACCGGAAATCCGTCCTCGGTTCACGGGGCGGGACGCGGCGCGCGTCGCATTCTGGAAGATGCGCGGGAGACGATCGCGGGCTGCTTCGGCGGGCGCCCGGGCGATCTGGTGTTCACCTCGGGCGGGACCGAGGCCGATGCGCTGGCAATCCATGCGCTGTCGGCGGGACGGCGTCTGCTGGCCAGTGCGATCGAGCACGATGCCATCCGGTTCGCGGCCGGGAGCGCCGAGACCGTCCCGGTCGGACGGGATGGCGTGGTGGATCTGGAGGCGCTGGAGGCGAGGCTGGGCGACGGTGTGGCGTCTTTGGTCTGCCTCATGCTGGCGAACAACGAAACGGGTGTGATCCAGCCCGTGGAGCAGGCGGCGTCGATCTGCCGCCGGCATGGCGCGGTGTTGCATGTGGACGCGGTGCAGGCGGCAGGCCGGATGTCGGTGCGGCTCGATCGGCTGGGGGCGCACAGCCTGGCGATCTCCTCGCACAAGCTGGGTGGGCCGGCGGGCATGGGCGCGCTGCTGTTGGCGCCCGATGCCCCGTTCGCCGCGCCGCTGATCGGCGGCGGCGGCCAGGAACGGGGACGCCGCGGCGGCACGCAGGCAGTCGCGCTGGTCGCAGGCTTCGCCGCCGCCGCCGAGGCCAGTCAGGCGGACGACCTGGCCGAACTGGGGACATTGCGGGACGCAGCGGAACGCGCAGCGGTGGCGTGCGGTGCGCTGGTGTGCGGCGATCCGGCGCGGCGACTGCCGAACACAACGTGCCTCGCGCTGCCGGGCGCCGCGGCCGGTGTGCAGGTGATCGCCCTGGATCTGGAGGGCGTCGCCGTCAGCGCCGGTTCGGCGTGCAGTTCCGGCAAGGTGCAGGCCAGCCACGTGCTCCGGGCGATGGGCCTGGGCGCGCTGGCGGGCGAGGCGATCCGCCTCTCATTGCCCTGGAACGTCACGCGCGCGGATATCGATGGCTTCGCGGCCGCATACCAACGCGTGGCTGCCCGGCTATGCCCCGAACTGGCTTCGCGGGACCCTGGACTGGTTTCGCGGGACCCTGGACTGGCTTCGCGGGATCCTGGATTGGCTTCGCGGGGGACTGGCTTCGCGGGCAGCGTGATCCTAAGTCAAGGCCATGACCAAATTGCCGTCACGCCCCAATCGGCCCGTTTATCTGGATAACCAGGCGACCACGCGCTGCGATCCGCGCGTCGTGCAGGCGATGCTGCCGTTCTTCTCCGAGGAGTACGGCAATCCGCACAGCGCGGAGCACGTCATGGGGCAACGGGCGGAAGCGGCAGTGGAAGCGGCGCGTGCCCAGGTGGCGGCGCTGGCGGGCGCGGACACCCGGGAGATCGTTTTCACCTCCGGCGCCACGGAAGCCAATAATATCGCGATCAAGGGCGCCGCGCGATTCGCCGCCGGCATGGGCGATCCGCGGCGCCGGGTCATCACCGTGGCGACCGAACATAAGTGCGTGCTGGAAGCAGTGGCGGACCTCGCGGCGGAAGGGTTCGAGCCGGTGGTGCTGCCGGTCCGTCCGGACGGCCTGCTGGACCCCTTGGTGCTGCGGGCGGCGCTGTCGGTGCCGACGCTGCTGGTCAGCATAATGGCTGTGAACAACGAGACCGGGGTGATCCAGGACATCCCCGCACTGGCGGCGATCGCCAAGCAAAGCGGGGCGCTGTTTCATTCCGACCTGGCGCAGGCGTTCGGGAAGATCCCGGTGGACCTGGCCGGCTGGAAGGTCGACCTGGGCTCGATCAGCGGCCACAAGCTGTATGGCCCGAAAGGTATCGGCGCGCTGTTCGTCCGTCGTCGCCCGCGGGTGCGGCTGGCACCACTGTTTTCCGGCGGCGGGCAGGAGCGTGGGTGGCGGTCAGGCACGCTGCCGACGCCGCTGATCGTCGGGCTTGGCGAGGCCTGCCGGCTGGCGGGTGCGGAGATGGCGCCCGAAACCGAACGGGTCGACGAATTGCGGCGGGGGCTGCTGGACCGGTTGCAGGGCAAAATCCCCGGCATCCGCGTCAACGGGAGCTTCGCGGCACGGATCGTCGGCAACCTCAATCTGACCTTTCCGGACGCGGCGGCTTCGGCGCTGATGGCGACACTGCCGGATCTGTGCGTCTCCACCGGCTCTGCCTGCTCCTCCGCTGCGATCGAGCCGTCCTATGTGCTCCGCGCGCTCGGGCTTTCCGATGCGGAAGCGGAGCGGACCTTGCGGATCGGGATTGGACGCTTTACCTCGGCCGCCGATATCGATTACGCCGCGACGGCACTGATCGCGGCGCATGCCGCCTGTGCCGCGGCCGCTGTTGAGGCACAAACCCCCACTACGCAGAGTAAGGCCTGATTTGTATGCCCCGTATGACTTTCATTGAACGCGACGGCACTCGTCGCGAGGTTGACGCACCGCTTGGGCTGTCGGTGCTGGAGATCGCCCACAAGCACGGGGTCGATATCGAAGGCGCCTGTGAGGGGTCGCTGGCCTGCTCGACCTGTCACGTCGTGGTCGATGCGGGCTGGTTCAAGAAGCTGGAAACCCCGACCGAGGACGAGGAGGACATGTTGGATCTGGCGTTCGGCCTGACCCAGACGTCGCGGCTGGGCTGCCAGATCGTGATGACCGAGGACCTGGACGGGCTGGTTGTGAAGCTGCCGTCCTCGACCCGCAACGCAATGGGATGAATTGAGCATGCGCGTCGTGGTCGCGATGTCGGGCGGCGTGGACAGCAGCGTCGTGGCCGGCCTGCTGCACGAGGCCGGACACGAGGTCGTCGGCGTCACTTTGCAGCTTTACGACCATGGCGCGGCCTCCGGGCGGAAGGGCGCGTGCTGCGCGGGCCAGGATATCCACGACGCAAGGCGGGTGGCCGACCGGCTGGGCATCGCCCACTACACGATCGACGCCGAGGCCAGGTTCGCCCAGTCGGTGATCGCCGCATTCGCCGACAGCTACGCCAACGGCGAGACGCCGGTGCCGTGTATTCGCTGCAACCAGACGGTGAAGTTCGCCGACCTGTCCGCCTTGGCGCGGGATTTGGGAGCGGAGCGGCTGGCCACCGGCCATTATGTCCGCCGGATCGACGGGCCGGACGGCGCGGAACTGCATCGCGCCGCCGACCCGGCGCGGGACCAGAGCTGGTTTTTGTTCGCGACGACGCGGACGCAACTCGATCTGTGCTTGTTTCCCCTCGGCGCAATGCCGGATAAGCGCCAGGTGCGCGACATGGCGCAGCGCCTGGGTCTTGGGGTGGCGGAGAAGCCGGACAGCCAGGATATCTGTTTCGTGCCGACGGGCGCCTATACCGACATTGTCGCGAAGCTGCGCCCGGATGCGCTGGCACCCGGGGAGATCGTCACGCCGGAGGGTCGCGTGGTCGGCCGCCACGACGGGATCGCCCGCTACACGGTGGGCCAGGGCAAGCGCCTGGGTGACGCGGCGATGCTGGAGGGGCAGCGACAGGTCGTGCTGGGCACGGAGCCGAACCGGCGGCGCGTGGTCGTGGGA
>DATARX010000185.1:0-1765 GCA_036263955.1 Rhodopila sp. | reverse complement strand
CTCACCACCGCCAGCAGGCCAGGTGGGAGACCCGCTTCCCGCAGCAGGCTGCCGACCGCGATCGGATCAGTAGGGGCGAGCAGGGCGCCCAGGGCGAAGCACCAGGGCAGCGGCACCGCGCCGGCGAATATGAACCATATGCCGAAGCCGTACAAACCGGTCGCCAGCAGCACTCCAAGTGTCGCCAGCGCCAGGACGGTCCATTTCTGTGCACGCAAACTATCCACGTCGACGTGCAGGCTGCCGGCAAACAGCATGAACGCCAACACGCTGTCCAGGAACAGGTGCGGCAGGTCGGTGGAGGTAACCAGATCCTTCCACCATGCACGCAGGTCCACGAAATCGACCAAATGGTCGATCATCAGGACGATGATGGAAAGGATCAGGGATCCGGCCATCAGCGCGATGGTGCGTGGCATGCGAAAGATGCAGTGATTGACGATTCCAAGGACCGCCGCCAAGAGACACAGCGCGGACATGAATTCGAATGACGACATGGACGTAGTTTCGCACGCGTTGCGCGGATTGGGTATCTTCCGCAAACTGGGGTTTTCGAAACGGGAGAAAACCGATGGAAGTGCGTCTCGACGGCCGGACGGCGATCATAACGGGGGCCAGCAAGGGCCTGGGCCTGGCGATGGCGACGGAGTTCGCTGCCTCTGGCGCCAACGTCGCGATACTTGCGCGTAATGAGGATACCCTGGCCGAGGCGCGGGCGATCGCGTCCGAAAAGGCGTCCGGCAAGGTTGCGACGTTCCGCTGCGACGTGTCGAAGGCGGACGACATCACGAAGACGTTCGACGCGGTGATCAAGACGTTCGGGCAGGTGGATATCCTGATCAACAACGCCGGGATCTCCCGCGCCATGCCGTCGGAGCAGATCACCGACGAGGTCTGGCAGGAAGACCTGGACCTGAAGCTGTTCGCCGCGATCCGGCTGTCACGGCTGTGCTGGCCTGGAATGAAGGCTCGGAAATGGGGCCGCATCATCAATGTGTTGAACAGCGGGGCGAAGGCGCCGCGCGCCAACGGGGCGCCGACGGCGGTATCCCGGGCAGCCGGGATGGCGTTGATGAAGGTGCTGGCGGGTGAGGGCGCGCCACACGGCATTCTGGTCAACGGTATGCTGGTCGGCCTGATCGATTCGGATCAGCACCGGCGGAAGCACCAGCGCGAAGGGTCCAACGCGTCCTATGAGGAATTTGCCGCGAAAATGGGCGCGGCCGTCCCGCTGGGGCGGATCGGCAAGGCCGAGGAATTCGCGGCGATGGCGTGCTTCCTGTGCAGCGACCATGCCGGGTTCACCACCGGGACGGCGATCAACATGGACGGCGGCGCGACCCCGGTGGTCTGAGTCGTTCGGGAGGTTCCCGCCGGCTCCGCATCTCGGCGACGGCAATGTCCCCGGCCCTATTCGGTTGATCCGCTCCATGCCAGCGGGTTGGCCAGGGACGCCTCGGGTTCGGGCGAGGCCGTGGGCCGCCTTGTGGCGAAGGCGGCCAGCGCGGCTGGGTAGATCCTGTGTTCCTGGCACAGCACCCGGGCAGCCAGGGCGGCTTCGGTGTCGTCCGGCAGCACGGGCACGGCGGCCTGGGCCAGGATGGGGCCGGAATCCACCTCCTGGGTGACAAGATGGACGGTGCAGCCGTGCAGTTTCACACCGGCCGCCAGCGCCCGGGCGTGGGTGTTCAGGCCGGGGAAGGCGGGCAACAGGCTGGGGTGGACGTTCAGCATGCTGCCGGCCCAGGCATCGACCAGGAACGGG
>DATARX010000174.1:0-7459 GCA_036263955.1 Rhodopila sp. | reverse complement strand
CTGGTCGGATGTGTTGATCAAGGCGGCGGCCGCGTTGGCCAGAGAAGCGAAACAGGCGGTCACGCCGAGGGCGATGAAGGCAGCGAGGATGATAGTCTTCATCGGAATTCTCCATCTGCTGTCGGGCGGAATGTCCGGCTTATGATGGACGGATAGATCAGTCTGCGCTTGCTATACGATAATTGCGGGTCTGGTTATGGACCTATGCATCGGGGGAATGGACGCTGGCCGGCTACGATGCCACCCGCGACAGTCCGGGGAACTGCACCCCGCACACGTCATGCATCCGCCCGGTGATCATCCGGGGGCAGTCCGGCGGCGGCGACTCGCGGCAACTTCGGTATCGGCATATCGGACCCATGCTCGGTCAGCAGGCGGCCGGTTCGCAGCCTCCTGCGGCGATCGCATCGGTTACAGGACCCCTCCAGCATGGGGAAGCGGCTCGCGACCTGGCCGAGGGTGACGACGCCGGGAGAAAAAGGGTCCGCCAGGGGTCCGCAACCTAAAATTAGCTGATTTTCAGGGGTGGATTTTTAAGGCCAAAATCACCGAAAAACTCAATGATTTCA
The DNA here is from genome assembly GCA_036263955.1 of Rhodopila sp. Taxonomy (GTDB): domain Bacteria; phylum Pseudomonadota; class Alphaproteobacteria; order Acetobacterales; family Acetobacteraceae; genus Rhodopila. Next base: position 6,890 of record DATARX010000174.1, on the reverse strand, counting down.
AAATGGTGCCCAGGGGCGGAATCGAACCACCGACACTGCGATTTTCAGTCGCATGCTCTACCAACTGAGCTACCTGGGCCCCGTGGCCACTCTCGCCTCTGGCCGTGCCCGAAGGCATCAGCAGCGGAGGCGGGTGCTTAACCCATGCCCGCGACCGGATCAAGTGTCGATCTGTCCCCGATCAACCCACTTGCGGCGGTTTCTTCTCACGCCGCTTCAGGCGACGGCGGCGGATCCTCATCCAGTTCCGCCGGAGGCCCCGGAACGCGGTAAACCCCGCTCAGCCAGCGCCCGAGATCGACTTCCTGGCATCGCGCCGTGCAGAACGGCCGATACGCCTCCGAGGAACGCCGCCCGCAGATCGGACAGCGAGACGGTGCTTTAATCATTGTCCTTCTCCAGCACCCACGCCGTCGCCGGCAGGGATGGGTCGGAACGCAGTGTAGCGCCGCGTCCGGTGCGCCGCGCAAGATCGGGCAGGGCGGCCGGGTCCCCCTGTAACGCGGAAATCACCGCCGGATGCGCCCGAATCGCCGCCAGCGCGCGCGGATCGCCGTCAAACCCGGCCAGAACCGCCCGCAGCGCCGCCAGCCCCGCCGCCAGCGGCCCCGCCAGCAGTTCGTGCAACGGCGGATGCACCCGTGACCGAACGATCTCCGCCAGGCCAAGCGCGGTAAACCCCAAAAACCGCGGCCGCAACGGATCGTCCGCCAGCGCCGCGACGAAATCCGGCCCCAGCGCCGCCCGCTTGCGCGGCGACAACCCCGCCAGGTCCACCACGATCCCGCCCGACAGATTGCGCAACCGGATCTGCCCGGCCAGCGCCGGCAGCGCCGCCCGGTTCACCGCCTCATGCCGAACCCGTCCCGCCAGCATCCCGCCGGCATCGACGTCGATCGCCACCAAGGCCGGAGTCGGCCAGATCGACAGCGTCGCCCCGCCCGCCACCTCCACCACCGGCCGCGACAGCGCGTCGATCGCGTCGGCGATATCCTCGTCGAACACCTCGGAGGTAACCGTCCCCATCCCCAGCGCCGCCGCGACACCGGCGTCGTCCACCACCACCGGCGCATCGGGATACCGGGCGACAAACTGCCGCACCGGATCAGGCCCGCGCCGCACCAGCCCGACAGGCCCCTCCGCCGCCTGCGCGCCCTCCACCTTCGCCGTCAGCCGGGGCCCCTTGTTGCCCTGCGCCGCCCGCGTCACCCGCACCGTCAGCAGCGTCCCCGCGGGCAACCCCCTGGCGCCCTCGCTGTCCGGCAGAAACCCCTCGGCATCGGCCAGGGCCACGAACGCGCCGGCCATCGCCGGAACCGAGGCGATCACCCGCCCCCGGTGCACATCGCCCACCCCGTCCGGTGCCCCCGGTCGCCACAGCGAAAAATCCAACAGCCGCAAGCCGTCGACCACAGCCACCCGCGCCTCGCCCGGACTGCTGGCGACGCGGATCGAAACGCTCACGGCACCTGCCAGCCATATCCGCGCAGCAACTGCGCCGTTTCGAACAGCGGCAGCCCGACCACGCCCGAGTAACTGCCGGACAACAACCGAATAAAACTCGCCGCATGGCCATTGATCGCATAGCCGCCGGCCTTGCCCTCGCCCTCGCGCAGCGCGACGTACCGGGCGATCTGCGCCTCCGTCAGCCGATTGAACGTCACCGCGCTCTCGACCAGCCGCTCGGTGCGGCGGCCATCGGGCGCCATCAGCACGATCGCCGTCATCACCCGGTGCCGACGCCCCGACAGCAGCGCCAGGCAATCCCGAACCTCTCCGGCATCCGCCGCCTTCGGCAGGATCCGCCGCCCCGCGCACACCACGGTATCGGCCGCCAGCACGAAATGATCGGGCGACGGCACCGCATCCGCCTTTAACCGAGCCATGCGCTCGGCATAAGGACGCGGCAATTCGTCACGCAAAGGACTTTCGTCGATGTCGGGGGAGACGACCTGATCCGGCACGATGCCGATCTGCTGCAAGAGCATCAGTCGTCGCGGGCTGGAGGAAGCCAGGATCAGCGGGAGCGGCTTCACCCGCTGGTATCGCACATTACTTGGGGCGGCACTCTATTTGAAGCGGAAGGTGATGCGGCCCTTGGACAGGTCATACGGCGTCATCTCCACGTTCACCCGGTCGCCCGCCAGCACGCGGATACGATTCTTGCGCATCTTGCCGCTGGTGTGGGCAAGAATGGAGTGCTCGTTGTCCAGTTTAACCCGGAACATGGCGTTGGGCAGAAGCTCCATCACCGTCCCGCTGAATTCGATCATGTCCTCTTTTGACATCAGGCCCCTTGGTTCTGTTGATTCGGCGGGACCATGATGATCGGCGGGGACAAGGTCAAGTCGCGCCGTTCCGCTGGCCGACGCGACCGACCGCGGCAGGGTCCGCCCATCGGCCCGGGCCGGCGAACGAACAGGTGGGGAGAGCAGGGGGCCGCCACCGGAACGCACGTAAATATCCCATGGCACAAGCCGTCGGCAAACCCCGATACCGGCCCCCAAATACCGGCCCCCAAATGCCGACCCCAAATACCGGCCCTCAAATACCCGCCCCTCAAATACCCGCCCCTCCGATATCGCCGCCCCCTCCCGATACCGGCGCCGCCCGGCTTTCTTTCTGGCATGGCACCGATCCGGCACTGGAAACATACGCCCACCCACGGTATCGTTGCGGGATCAGCCATCGAATTGCGCTGGAACACACGAAGGAAACGTGGATGCGTCGGATCGCGACCGGGTTGATCATGCTGCTCGCCACATCACCCGCCTGGGCACAGGCACAAAACGAAAATGCGTCGCTTTGCGCCAGCGCCACGCCCGAAACCAGCATCGCCGGTTGCACCGCGGTGATCCAGTCCGGCCCGGACGCTCCAACCATGGTCCTCGCCCTGACCAATCGCGGCGCGGCCTATCGCATGAAGACCCTCTACGACCAGGCCATTGCCGATTTCACCCAGGCGATCGCACTCAATCCCAACCTCCCCGCCCTCTATGCCGCCCGCGCCGGCTCCTATGTGCAGAAGAAAATGTTCGATCAGGCCATTGCCGACTGCACCCTGGCGATTTCCCTGCAGCCCGCCGACCCTGTCGCCTACGCCGCGCGGGGCTTCGCCTATGGGCAGAAAGGCCAGCTCGATCTGGCCATCGCGGACGACAGCCAGGCCATCGGGCTGAAGCCCGACTACGCGCTGGCCTACTATAACCGCGGCCTCGCCTATAGCGGGAAAGGATCCGACGACCAGGCCTTCAGCGATTACGCGCAAGCGATCGCCCTCGACCCCGGTAACCCCGCGAACTACGTCACCCGCGGTGCCGCCTACGCTAACAAGGGCCTGATCAACCAGGCCATCACCGACGACACGATGGCGATCGACCTCAAGCCCGACGACGCGCCCGCTTACTACAACCGCGCCGTCGCCTACCTGGGCAAAGGCCTCAACGAGCAGGCCATCGCCGATTACACCCACGTGATCTCGCTGAAACCCGATAACGTCGGAAGCTACATCAATCGCGGTGTCGCCTATGCCAGAACCGGCATGAACGACCAGGCGATGGCCGACTTCACCCAGGCGATCGCGATCAAACCCGATTACGCAATTGCCTATTCCGATCGCGGCGCGATCGACGCCAGGCTGGGCATGGGGGACCAGGCGATCGCCGACGATACCCAGGCCATCGCGCTCCGGCCCAACGACGCCAAGACCTACGTCAATCGCGCCGCCGCCTACGACCGGAAGGGCATGACCCAGCAGGCCATCGCGGACGACACCCGCGCCATCGCGCTGACCCCCGGCAATCCCAACGGCTACATCAATCGTGCCTTCGTCTATGCCAAGGCGGGCCAGATCGACCAGGCGATCGCCGATGACACAAGGGCCATCGCCGCCAGCAGGCCCGATGATGTCGACGCCTACCTCCGCCGCGGCAACGCCTACAGTGACAAAGGCCTGCTCGATCAGGCCATCGCCGACTTCGCCGAAGTCATCAAGCGCGCGCCCGATAACGCGCTCGCATACAACAACCGCGGCTGGACGTTTCATTTGAAAGGAGAGGACGCCTTCGGCCTCCCCGACGCCGAGAAGGCGGTATCGTTGCAACCCAAGCAGGCGGCCTTCCTGGAAACCCGAGCGGAAATCTACGAAAAACTGGGGCGTCGCGCAGACGCCATCGCCGATTACCGCGCGGCGCTTGCAGTCGATACAAGTTTGAAACTAGCGGACGACGGCCTGAAACGACTCGATATCGCGCGATAATCGCCAGTGCCTGTGAGCCGCGCCGGCTCAGGCGCCGCTCACTAAACGAACGCCTGCGGATTTGAACATTTTAGACATGTTGCGACCACCCCCTTGATGGGTTTCCTGTCGAACCAAACCTCTTAGCCCCGCGGCGCCGGTACGCCGCTGGAAGCAAAGAAAGGATTGGATATGAAGCCCGCCCGCATACTCGCATCGTTGGGCGCGAGCCTCACACTCGCGGCGTGTGCCGTCGCCGCGCCGCCGGCCCCTTCCGTCGTGGTCATTCCCGGAAGCAACAAGACCCAGGCGGCCTTTCAGCAGGATCAGGCTGTCTGCTGGCAGCACGCGATGACGCAATCCGGATATGGCGCACCGTCGGCACCCGCCAACGGAATACCCGCCAACGGAGTACCCCCCAACGGAATAACCACGAGCGGAACACCCATACGTCTAACGCCCACGTCCCCCACCGGACCCGTCGCCGCTCGCGTGCCGGCGGAGACGCCACCCGGGGCGGTCGCCGCCTCGGTCAGCGCGCCGATCCCGGTTGCCACCGAAACGCCTGGCGAAGTCAGCTACGTGCAATGCATGGCGGCACGCGGCGACACCGTGCAGATGGTGTCGGCGGACAGCGGCGCCGGCTACCCCTATGCCTATCCGTACGCGGCCGCCTACCCGTATCCTTACGCATACCCATACGGGTATCCCTACGGTTACGACTACCCGTACGGGTATGACGGATTCGTCGGCGGCTGGGGTTGGGGCTGGGGTCGCGGCGGATACTACGGCCACGGCTGGCATGGTGGTGGCTGGCACGGCACTGGCTGGCGTGGTGGCGCTGGCTGGCGCGGAGGTGCTGGCTTCCACGGCGGCGGCTTCCACGGCGGTGGCGGTTTCCACGGCGGTGGCGGTCACCGCTAGGGCGGATCCCGTAAGGAACGGGCCCTCGACGTCCCAGGACGCGCTTGTCCGAGGTTCAACCAACCTCGGACAGTCACCTTGGTCTCGCCCCAGGCGGCACCGCAATACGTGGCCCGGCCAGGCCGATCGGGGCAGGGGCCTCGTCAGCCCCGCGAAACCACCCGCAACCCCCGCCGCCGCGCCCGCGGCGAAGCCTCATCCGGCAGATCCAGCGGCAACAGCGGCGACTGGTCGCGCGCGCCGTGCCCCACCGTATCCGCCTCCTCGATCTCGGCCGCCGGAATATCCCGTCCGCCCATATAGCTGGCGGCCAGGTTCCGGAACGCATAATCCAGCAGCGACGTCGCCGCATGGACCGCCGGGTCGCCCTCGACCGCGCCGGCCGGCCCGAACCGCGTAAACGTGAACGCCTCGACAAACCGCTCCAGCGGCACCCCGTGCTGCAGCCCCAGGCTGACCGCGACCGCGAAATTATCCATCAGCCCGCGGAACGCCGCGCCTTCCTTGTGCAACGCGATAAAGATCTCGCCCAGCGACCCGTCGTCATACTCCCCGGTCCGCAGGAACAGCTTGTGCCCGCCCACCGAGGCCTTCTGGGTATACCCGCTCCGCCGCCCCGGCAGTTCCCGCCGCCGCGCCGGCGCACTCTGCACCGCCAGCGGCACCGGCCGCGACGGCATCGCATGCATGAACGGCGCGACCACATCATGCATCGCCGCATGCGCCGCCGAACCATGCAGCGGGACCGGGCTTCCCCCGGCCAGCGCCGTCGCCAGCGCCTCTTCCGCCGTAATCCCGCTCACCCCCAGCCACGCCCGCGCCGCCCGCGTCAGCCCGCCGCTGTGGCCGATGGCGGAAAATGCCGGCGCGATCCCCCCGGTCTCGCACCCCAGCAGAGCCTCGGCCAACCCGGCCCGCGTGATCGCCGTGGTGGCGCGGTGCCGCAGCCCCTCCACCCCGGCCGCATCCTGGCGCGCCGCCCGAGCCGCTTCCGCCAGCCCCCGCACCGCGACCTGCGCCGGTGGCGTCGGCCAGTCGAACGCCGCCGGCCGCATCGGTCCACCCAGCCGCCCCAGCCGCCCCGAAGCCGCATCCGCTCGGCCACGCAAAATCACCGCCAGGCAGCGCGCCACGTCCCGCGCCGCCTCGGTTCCGTAGTCGATCCCCAACGCCGCCAGCAATCCGGCGAGGTCGGCCATCCCGACGTCGATGTCCCGCACCTTCGGCGCCGCGAAACTCAATGCGATGACGGCCGTCTCGACCGCCTCGGCGATATCGGAAAAATCCAGCTGTCCGTCACTGTCCAGAAACGCCGGCAGATTGAGCACGAACCCGGGCCCGTCCTCGGCATCCAGCCGCCACACCGCCTCGGTTGGTGCCCCGCGCCGCAGCAGCAGCAGGCGATGCAACCGGTCGGCCAGCGGAATGTCCAGCCCCGCCTGCGTCGCCGCCGCCGCGATCGGCCCGATCCAAGCCTGCGCCGCCTCCGCCAGTGTGACCGGCCCCTTGCCGGACGCCAGCGCCGCCACGGCCGCCGCCGCCGAGTCGTCCCAGGAGGCAGGCAATGTCACGACACGCGGCGCGCTGTCGGGATCGGGTGAAGCATCGGTCCGGCGCATCCGCACGCCATGCCAGGTTCGGTGGGGCGATATCCGAGAGGTCTTCATACCGATGATGGTATGAGACATCGAACCGGACGTGTAGCCTATTTTGTGCTCGATTTCACCCC
>DATARX010000067.1:0-8203 GCA_036263955.1 Rhodopila sp. | reverse complement strand
GACGGATGAACTGGCCTCGATCCTGTTCCTGTGGCTGGCGATGCTGGGCAGCGTGATAGCGCTGCAACGCCAGGAGCATATGCGGCTGACTGCAGTGGTAGGCGGGATGTCGCCATCTGCGCGTGCCCGGACCGAGGCGCTGGCCGCGGCGGCGGTGGCGGTGTTCCTGCTGATGGTGGTGCCCTCGGCCTGGGATTACGCGTCGGATCAGTGGTTTATCGAGACTCCGGCGCTGGGGATTCACGACACGTTCAGAGCGATGGCGATCCTGGTGGGCGGGGTGCTGATGGTGGTGACGGCGGTGACGCGGTTGCTTCGGCTTTCCTGGGCGGATGCGCTGTTCGGCGTGGCGATCGTGGTCGGGCTGGCGGTGGTGCTGCACTTCGCGGCGCCGTGGCTAAAGGGGTTCGGCAACTGGAACCTGGTGCTGTTCTTCGTCGTCCTGCTGGGGGCCGGGGTGCTGCTGTCGGTGCCGATCGGGTTCGCGTTCGGACTGGCGACCTTGGCGTATCTGGCGACACTGACGCGGACGCCGCTGACGGTGGTGGTCTCGCGGATGGATGAGGGCATGAGTTCGCTGATCCTGCTGGCGGTGCCGCTGTTCGTGTTCCTCGGGTTGCTGATCGAGATGACCGGCATGGCTCGGGCGATGGTTGGGTTCCTGTCGTCGCTGCTGGGGCATGTGCGGGGTGGGCTGTCGTACGTTTTGCTGGGGGCGATGTACCTGGTTTCGGGGATTTCCGGGTCGAAGGCGGCGGATATGGCGGCGGTGGCGCCGGTGCTGTTTCCGGACATGAAGCGGCGGGGGGCGAACGAGGGGGAACTGGTGTCGCTGCTGTCGGCCTCCGGCGCGATGAGCGAGACGATTCCGCCTTCACTGGTGCTGATTACGATCGGGTCGGTGACCGGGGTTTCGATCTCGGCGCTGTTTACCGGGGGCTTGATGCCGGCCTTGGTGCTGGCGTTGGCGCTGGCGTTGATCGCCCGATTCCGTGGGCGGAATGAGGATATGCGCGGGGTGGTGCGGCCGCCTTGGGGGGTGATCGGGAAAGCGTTTATCGTCGCCCTGCCCGCCCTGGTGCTGCCGTTCGTGATCCGGACGGCGGTGATCGAGGGGATTGCCACGGCGACCGAGGTTTCGACGATCGGGATCGTCTATGCGGTGGTGGTCGGGATCGTGGTGTACCGGCAGTTTCCGTTGCGGCGGCTGTATCCGATGCTGGTGGAGACGGCGGCGCTGTCGGGGGCGATCCTGCTGATCATCGGGACGGCGACGGGGATGGCGTGGGCGCTGACGCAGTCCGGGTTTTCGCGGCAACTGGCGGCGGCGATGGCCTCCATGCCGGGTGGGGCGGCGGGGTTCATGGCGGTTTCGATCGTGGCGTTCGTGGTGCTGGGCAGCGTGCTGGAAGGGATTCCGGCGATCGTGCTGTTCGGGCCGCTGCTGTTTCCGTCGGCCAAGGCGGCGGGGATCAACGAGGTGCACTACGCGATGGTGGTCATCCTGGCGATGGGGATCGGGCTGTTCGCGCCGCCGTTCGGGGTTGGGTATTACTCGGCGTGCGCGATCGGACGGGTTTCACCGGACGCGGCGATGACGCGGATCTGGCCGTATCTGCTGGCGGTGCTGGCGGGGCTGATCGTGGTGGCGGCGGTGCCCTGGTTCAGTATCGGGTTTCTTTGAAGGCTGCGGCGCCGATGGCCGGATTGGCGATCGCGGAGGCGGCGGTGTGGGGCTGCGCGCCGTTTTTGGAGAATGCCATCATCATGATGCGGGCGTCCCGCTTCATCGTTTCGATGTCGAGCGGCGGGAAGGCGATGGATTCCGCGGCCTGAGGGGCGGGCAGCGCGGTCCGGACGGCGGCGGGCAGAGCGGCGGCGGGCAGAGCGGCGGCGGGCAGAGCGGCGGCGGGCAGAGCGGCGGCGACGGACGGGCGCGGGATTGGAAGGGGTTGGTCCGGCCTGGTCCGCAGCGCGTCGAGCGCTTTCTGTGCCTGATTGGAGGCTCGGCTGAGCGAGACGGCGTTGGAGCGGTAGCGGAGCAGCTTGTTGGTGGACAAGCCTGGGTCCATCGACAACCGCAGATTGTCCAAGGAGGCGATGCCGAAGCCGATGATGCGGCCGACCAGATCGAGTTCGGTGGCGGTGGTGGCGCTGTAGGCGCTGATCAGGTGCCTGACGGTGGCCTCCGCCGTTTCGGTGTTTCCGCCGGCGGCGGCCAGGAAGAACGGCAGCAGGAAGCCGACGATGGTTTCGAGCGTGCAGTTGAAGACTGACGTCTCCTGATTGGGCTGGCTTGTTGGTTGGCGCATCGTTTGGCTCATCGTTTGGCCCATCCGTTGGCTCATGGTGGGGGGCGGCGGTCCTGCTAGGATCAAGTTCGAGTTCTGTTCTCCTCTACCGATAGTTGTGTGAGAACGCAACAGGAATCTGCAGTCGTGACGGGAAATCGGGCGAACCGGCGACAGGCCGGCGCCGCATTGCCTGGAGCCCGCACAACGGTCGCGCGTGTTGCGCGCGTGGGCCGGATTGTGCTGGCGGCCGATCGCCGCACGCTGAACCTTTTTTCCTGCGACGCACGATTACCCGCCGGCCGCCCAATGCGAATCGATTGCGCTACGCCCGTTCACCCGATTGCCCTGGCGATGGTGCGGCGCGTTCCTGGCCGCCTTCGCGGTCCTGCCAGTGGGCGATGAAGGCTTCGATCAAGGCAAAATCGTTTCCTATACAGGATTAGTATAGGGGGCGGCGGGGTCTTGGGGCGAAGTGGGTGTAGGGCGGATTGTCGCCGGGCTTCAAGCGACCGGGCGGGTGAACAGACACGCATGGCTCGCACCTGTGGGGCCAGCGGCGTGCATGGCAAATTCCCTTGCGGCCGACATACAGTAAGCTACCTTACAATAGTTAGTCCGTACGATTGGATCCACCATCCATGTCGCAAACCGCCACCACCTTCCAGGATACCGTCACGACCCGCCCGGCCGCCAAGGGGCGGTCGCGCACACAATTGCTGCGTTGGACCCTGATGGCCGGCGGCGTGCTGGCGGTGGTGATCGGCGGTGGGTATTACTGGCTGTCCGGCGGCCGCTGGGTGGACACCGACGATGCGTATGTCCAGGCGGACAGCATGACGCTGTCCACCGACGTGTCCGGCATCGTGGCGTCCATTCCGGTGCATGAGGGCCAGGCGGTGAAGACGGGGGAGATCCTGTTCACCCTGGATCCGCAGAAGTTTCAGATCGCGCTTGATAACGCCCGCGCAAACCTGGCGCAGGTGCGGTTGAACATCGAAGCGGCGAAGGCGGATTACCAGGCGGCGTTGCGGGATACCGGCGGCAAGCAGGAGCAGGTGAACTCGGATCAGTCGACCTATGACCGCTATGCGCTGCTGGTGAAGCAGCACGCGGTGACGCAGCAGGCCACCGACGACGCAAAGTATAAGCTGGCGGCGGACCAGTTGGCGGTACGGGCCTCGGAAAGCCAGGCGCGGGCGCTGCTGGCGAAGCTGGACGGAAATCCCGAGATTAGGGTTGAGGATATGCCATCGTTCAAGCAGGCTCGGGCGCAGGTGGCGGAAGCCGAGCGCGAAATGAACCATGCGGTGGTGCGGGCGCCGTATGATGGAGTCGTTACTCAGGTAAACAAGTTGCAGGTGGGGATGTACCTGGGTGCCAGCACGGCGGCGTTCGGGCTGGTTTCCACCGATCACGTGTGGGTGGAGGCGGAGCCGAAGGAGACGCAGCTGACCTATGCGAAGAATGGCGATCCGGTGGATATCAGCTTCGATCTGTATCCCGGGCGGAGCTGGCACGGGACGGTGGAAAGCGTGGCGCCGGCGACCGACCAGAATTTCTCCTTGTTGCCGGCGCAGAATTCTTCGGGCAACTGGGTGAAGGTGGTGCAGCGGATTCCGGTTCGGGTGCGGGTTGACATGAAGCCGGGCGATCCGCCGCTGCGCGCGGGCATGAGTGCCGATATCGACATCGATACCGGGCACGTCCGCACGCTTTCAGATCTTTACTAGGGTTTTTCGTGATGGCAGGCGAAGCGCAGGGGGTGGTGCCGCATAGGGCGTTCATCACCGTCTGTGCGATGCTGGCGACGTTGATGCAGTCGCTGGATTCGACGATCGCGAATGTTGCGTTGCCGTATATGCAGGGCAGCCTGTCGGCGAGTTCCGACCAGATCACCTGGGTGCTGACATCGTATATCACGGCGGCGGCGATCATGACGGCGCCGGTGGGCTGGTTGTCGGCTCGGTTTGGGTTGAAGCGGCTGTACCTGATATCGATGGTCGGGTTCACCGTGGCGTCGATGTTGTGCGGCGTGGCCGGATCGTTGCCGGAGATGGTGGCGTTCCGGTTGTTGCAGGGCGTGTTCGGGGCGGCGCTGGTGCCGCTGTCGCAGTCGACGATGCTGAACATCTATCCGCCGGAGCGGCGCGGATCGGCGATGGCGATCTGGGGCATGGGCGTGATGGTGGGTCCGATCCTGGGCCCGACTTTGGGTGGGTACCTGACCGAGCTGTATAACTGGCGGTGGGTGTTTTTCGTCAATCTGCCGTTCGGGATTTTAGCCACGGCGGGGATGGCGGCGTTTCTGCCGAAGACCGAGGCGGGTTCCGGGATGCGGTTCGACTGGTTCGGCTTCGGGGTGTTCGCGATGGGCATCGCCGGGCTGCAGCTGATGCTGGATCGCGGGGAGACCCAGGACTGGTTCGGCTCGTCGGAGATCATCATCGAGGCGGTGATGGCGGCGCTGGGGTTCTATCTGTTCATCGTGCACATGTTCACCGCGAAGAGGCCGTTCATTACGCCTTCGGTGTTCAAGGACCGTAACCTGTCGGCTGGGATGCTGGTGATGTTCGCGGTCGGGATGGTGCTGCTGGCGGTCTCGGCGCTGCTGGCGCCGTGGCTGCAGGACCTGGGCAATTATCCGGTGGAGACGGCGGGTATCGTGATGGCGCCGCGCGGGCTGGGCACGATGGCGGCGATGATGGTGGCCGGGCGGCTGTCGAACAAGGTGGATCCGCGGCTGCTGATGGCGCTGGGGATCCTTCTGCTGTCGGCGAGTCTTTACCTGATGACGGGGTGGACGCCGGCGGTTTCGGAATGGACGATGATCTTCAATACGATCCTACAAGGGGCTGGGTTGGGGTTCGTGTTCATTCCGCTGCAGGTGATTGCGTTCGCGACGCTGGATCCGGCGTTGCGGACCGAGGGTACGGCGCTGCTGAGCCTGCTGCGCAATGTGGGCAGCGCGATTGGGATCTCGGTGACCGGTGCGCTGGTGACGCAGAACCAGCAGATCGAGCATTCGGTGCTGTCCGGTTTTGTTACGCCGCTAAACCGAGCATTCGAGGGTGCGGCGGCGTCGCTGGCGCCGGTGACGGCGCATGGGGCGCAGGTGCTGGACGCGATGGTCAACCGGCAGGCGGAGATCATTGCGTACAACAACGACTGGAAGCTGATGATGCTGATGTCGTTGCCGATGTTGCCGTTGCTGTTGCTGATGCGCAGGCCGAAGCATGGGGCGGGTGGCGGCGCGGCGGAGCATGCCGCAGTGATGGATTGATCCCGGCCGGCGCACGTGCCGCCGGGATCAGAGTCGCTTTTCGCGCGCCGCCGCCTTTCCTTACGGGACTGCATTGACATGCTCAAGAGAATGTCAGGCTGCTTTAACGTGCACCTGCGTGGGAAATGTGGTTTTACTGATTATTGGGCTCGAAGAGTTCCCGAAGTTTCTAAGTATTTTATGCGGTTGTGACTCCGGTCTACGGAGAATTGGGGGGCATCAAGAGCGTGCTGGCAGGGTACAGGACCATTTCTGCGGACAGGGAGCGCGGACCGGTCGAGACGGCCCCCGCGCGCGTGTGACGTGAGATGCCGGCCCGGCGGATCTACCTGGCGGTTATTGCCGGGCTTTCCATCGCGGCGACGTCGGCGGCGTGGGCTGATCGGCCGACGTTCTCGGAGTTGCTTGCCAAGGCGGAAGCGCAGGCTGCGGCGGGGCATCGATGGGCTCCGCCCGGTGATAACATGACCGAAACGGTCGCCGGGATGATGGATCTGATCGGCACCGCCACACCGAAGCAGCTCGAGGATCTTTCGGCGTTGCTGGAGAGCGATGCGGGGCACCTGCGTGAGGTGCAGGGGTCGGATGTGCCGCGGCGTTCTGGCTCGGCCAGCAGCGGGGCGACAGCGGACAAGGCCCCGCCGCAAGCGGCCGAATCGGTTGTGCCGCGATTGACCAATCCGGGCGCTCCGCAGGAGACCAATCCGGTTGTGCCGCAGCAGGCCAATCGGGCTGCTTCGCGACCAATCGATGAGGTTGCTCCGCAAGCAGCCAATCGGGTTGCGCCGCAGGTGACCAATCAAGTTGCGCCGCAAGTGGCCAATCCGGTTTCTCCGCAAGTGGCCAATCAAGTTGCGCCGCAACTGGCCAATCCGGTTGCTCCGCAGGCAACCAATCGGGTTGCGCCGCAAGTGGCCAATCCGGTTGCGCCGCAACTGGCCAATCCGGTTGCTCCGCAACTGGCCAATCCGATTGCGCCGCAGCTACCCAACCAGGTTGCGCGGCAAGCGGGGCAGCGGGCGGCGGAGTTGGTCGTGCGTGGGCAGGCGGCCGAAAGCCAGGGCGATTTGTCCGGCGCGCGGCGGTTCTATGCCAGCGCGGTGGCGCAAGGCAGCGCGGCGGCGGCGCGCGATCTTGGGCGGCTGTACGATCCGGCCTATCTCAAGCGAACCGCGCTGGGCGGGATCGACCCCGATCCGGCGCTGGCCCGCCACTGGTACGAACGGGCGGTCGCCATGGGCGACGCCGAGGCGGGTCCTCTCCTTCAAGCACTGGCCGCGAGGTAAACGATGCATCGTCGCACTCTTCTCTCGGCTTTTCCCGCCACCGCGCTGATCGCCGGGGTTCGCGGCGCCGCCGCTGTGGTGCCGGAGCGGCCGGCTACCATCGGCATCATGGGGGGCGAGATCGACGGCACCTTCATGCGGATCACCACCGACCTGACATCAGTCCTTAATACCAACGACATGCGAATCGTGCCGTTGGTCGGCAAGGGATCGTTGCAGAATATCGGCGACCTGCTGCACCTGCCGGGCGTGGACCTGGCGATGGTGGCGGCGGATGCGCTGACCTATGCCCAGAGTAACAACCTGTATCCCGGCGAACTGGCAAAGGTCGAGTATATCAGCAAGCTTTACGACAACGACGTGCATGTCTGCGCCGGTCCGACCATCCACACCCTGGCGGACCTGCAGGGCAAGCCGGTCAATATCGATGTCGAGGGGGCCGGCACCAACCTGACGTCGCGAGCGATCTTCAAGACGTTGGGGATTGCGCCGGCGTTCCAAACGAATGAACCGACGATCGCACAAGACAAGCTGCGGCGTGGCGAGATCGCCGCCAACGTCTACCTGGGCGGCAGGCCGATCCGCTTGTTCGCCAATTCGCCGGCCGGCACGGGGCTGCATTTCGTTCCGGTGCCGTCAAATGAGGCGCTGGAAAAGGTCTATCTCCCCGGGGGCCAGCTTACGCATGCCGACTATCCGACGCTGGTGCCGGAGAACGAAGTGGTTGAAACCATGGGTGTCGGCGTGACGCTCGCGGTGTTCGGGTGGCGGCCGGGTTCGGTTCGATACCGCAATCTTGTCACGTTCGTCGATGCGTTTTTCACCAAGTTCCCGGAGTTGCTGAAGCCGCCGCATCACCCGGCCTGGCACAATGTCAATCTCGCCGCCTCGCAGCCGGGATGGGTGCGTTTCCCGCCGGCGCAGGCGTGGCTGGCGGAACATGGTCCAGGTGCCGCGGCGCCGGCGATCACCGATGCGAAAATGCAGGCTCAGTTCGATGCGTACCTGACGCAGCACGGGGTTCCGCATCTGACGCCGGCGCAGCGGGAGGCGACGTTGCGCTATTTTCAGGAGCAGCGGGCGGCGGGGCGGTAGGGCCTCGCGAAACGCCGCGGTGCCTGTACCTGATCGGGCCGCGCCTGATCGGGCCGCACGTCATCGGGCCGCACCTACCTGATCGGGCCGCACCTCATCGGCTGCGCGGGTCGAGGGCGTCGCGCAGCCCGTCGCCGACCAGGTTGAACGACAGGACGCATAGGAAGATCGCCACGCCAGGGAAGATCGCCAGCCAGGGCGCCTGGGTGAGGAAGCGCTGGGCGGCGTTGAGCATCGATCCCCAGGAC
>DATARX010000049.1:0-2230 GCA_036263955.1 Rhodopila sp. | reverse complement strand
CCTATCGGTGCAGCGCGGTACGTCGTGTTGTCCCTGACGTATCCCGTTCACGCGGCGAATCGGGGTTTCGATGCAGCCCACGCTTCCCTGCGATCGGATACCAGGGCGGCGCCGTTCGCGGCCTGTGGCTAACGCGACCGGCCGTGCTTCCGATGTTCCTGCAGCAACCCGAAGCGGACCTGTTGGTGCAGGCGGCGACGGCGGCGATCGTGGGCGGCGACGTTGCGGAGGCGGCCTCGCTGCTGGATCGGGCGCTGATTGCCGATCCCGGGCATCCGATGGCGCTGACGAAACAGGCTGAACTGGCGATGCTGCGCAAGGACCATGTCCGAGCGCTGCGGTTGATCGAGGCCGCGCTGGCGGCGGAGGCCAATTTCGCCCCGGCCTGGAACCAGCGCGCGTCGGCGCTGTGGGCGGCGGGCTGCCATGACGAAGCGATCGAGGCCGCGCGGCGGGCGGTGAACATCCAGCCGCCGAATCCGGAATTCCGCCTCCGGCTAGCCCAGTTCGCGGCCTGGACCGGACGCGGTGCGGAAACCCGGGACGTGCTGCGCCCGATGCTCGATTCCGGTGCGGATGGTTCCGTCCAGGACGCGACCGCGGTCGCCATGCTGGGCGAACTGGCGATCGCCGAAGGGCGATTCGCGGACGCCATGCCGTATCTCGATCAGGCGTTGGCGATGCGGCCGGACCTGGTGGTGACCCGGATGCTGCGCGGCATGAACCTGCTGCGGCTCGGTCGCTTCCGAGAGGGGTGGGCCGATTATGCGGCGCGCGAGGCGATCCTCGGCCTCTATCCGGACCCGCCCGACAGGCTGGCCGATCGGGTCTGGCAGGGCGAGGACCTGACCGGCAAAACCCTGCTGGTGACCGACGATCAGGGCCACGGCGACGCGATCCAGTTCTTTCGCTATCTGCCCCTGCTGCGCGATCGCGGCGCCGCGCCGGTGACGTGGCGCACGTTTCCGCCGCTGGTGCGGCTGCTGGCCGATTCGGCCCCCTACGCCACGGTGGTGAACGCGCTGCCGGCCGGCGCGTGGTTTGATTTCCAATGTAACTCCACCAGCCTGCCGCGGATCTTCGGGACCGAGCTTGGTTCGATTCCGGTTGCGGTGCCTTACCTGCGGGCACCGTCGCACTTGAAATCGGCGATGAAACGGCCAGCCGGCCGGCGGCCGAAGGTCGGACTGGTCTGGTCCGGCGATGCCCGGCACAGCCGCGACCATCTGCGCTCGATCCCGGCGTCGCTTTTCCTGCGCCTGGCCGAGTTGCCCGGGATTGGTTTCCATAGCCTGCAACACGAGATTCGAGCTGCGGACCAGGCAGCGGTAGCGGCCGGTCCAACAATCGCGCGGGAGGTCGGGAAAGCCGCCGATTTCGCCGACACGGCCGCGCTGATCGACCGGCTGGACCTGGTGATCGCGGTCGATACCGGCATCGCCCACCTGGCCGGCGCGCTGGGCAAGCCGGTCTGGCTGATCCTGCATGTCGCGCCGGACTGGCGCTGGCTGGCGGATCGTTCGGACACTCCGTGGTATCCGGCTATGCGGCTGTTCCGGGTGACCCCGGCGGAGAACCGCGACGGCGCTGGCTGGGGCCCGGTTATCGATCGGGTCCAAACCGCGTTGTCGGGCTTTGCGCCGCGGCCAGGTTAGGCCGGATGCACCCGAACCGCGGAACCATCACTTGGCCTTCTGGTATCCGGCGGGAATTTCGAACAGCGCCGCCGGCTGTTTGGCGAAGGCGATGTTCGTCAGAAACTCCAGGTGATGCACATCACGGCCGAATACGCCGTCGTTATATTCCCGGCGCACCATGACCCCGGTCTTGGTCAGCCAGTAGGAACCAGCGGCGTTCAGCGCGCCATCGTCGCCGAACGCATATTTGGTGGTCTCCAGCCCCTCGATCTTTTCGGTCTTCAACTTGCGTGCGCCGCTCATGTCGACGGTACGGGCGACGTAGCGGCGGAACAGTTCATCATCCATCGGCAACACGAGGTAGGTGTGGTTGACCATCAGCAGGCACTGGGTCTGGGTGGTGAAGTCCAGGATGGTCGAACTGAAGCCGTTACCACGATCGATGCGCAGCTTGCCGTTGGCGTAGTGGATGGTTTCCGTGATCCGCACGGCCCCTGACTCATGCACCGCGGTGGCGCTGAATTCGACGCTTGGCAGGACGAGATCGTCGCTGCCCCAGGCCGGAGCAACCACCGACGCGCAAACAAACAGAC
>DATARX010000026.1:0-3178 GCA_036263955.1 Rhodopila sp. | reverse complement strand
GGGACGGTCACGACAACGTCCGACGCGCCCGCCCCCGTCCGGTCTGAACCCGCTCCATTCCCGCCCTTGGGCGCTCTGAAATGCTGCGTGTAACGGAAGTCGATCAGCGTATTGAGATTGTGTTCCGCGACGAAGATGATGTCGCCGCCCTTGCCGCCATTGCCGCCGTCCGGCCCCCCGAACTCGATGAATTTCTCCCGCCGGAACGCGATCACGCCGTCGCCGCCGTCGCCGGAGCGCAGGTAGATCTTGGCCTGGTCGAGGAATTTCATGATTGGCTACCGGAAATGCATCGGGGGCCGGTTATGCACCGGCCCCCGGGTTATACGCGCGCGTTGGGGTCAGTGCTACTCGGCTGCGAGCGGCAACGGCTCCACCGAGATATGTACCTTGCCCTCGGACTTGCGGGTGAACTTCACCTTGCCGTCGACCAGCGCGAAGATCGTGTGGTCGCGGCCAAGGCCGACATTGGTGCCGGGATACCACTTGGTGCCGCGCTGGCGCACCAGGATGTTTCCGGCGACGACGGCCTCGCCGCCGAACTTCTTGATCCCGAGGCGGCGGCCTTCGGTATCGCGGCCGTTGCGGGACGAGCCGCCTGCCTTTTTATGTGCCATAGCGGATTACTCCTGCGTTGCTTCGACGGCTTCCGGGGTCTCACCGGAAACGATGGCGAGGGATTCGGCGGCATCCACGGCGGCTGCATCGGCTGCCATGGTGTAGGTCTGGCCATTGGCGTTGATGCCGCCAATGCGCAGAACGGTGACATGCTGGCGATGACCGTTGCGGCGGCGGCTGTTCTGCCGGCGGCGCTTCTTGAAGATGATCACCTTGTCCAGGCGGTCCTGCGCGATGACAGTCGCGGTCACGGACGCATCGGCGACGACCGGCGAGCCAAGGGTCAGGTTGCCGTCCACGCCCACCGCCAAAACGTCGGTGAAGGTGACGGTGCCGCCGGCTTCGGCGTCCAGTTTCTCGACTTTCAGCAGCGCGTTGGGGGTAACGCGGTACTGTTTTCCGCCGGTGCGGATGACAGCGAACATGGGACCAAACTTTCAGATACAGCGATCTAAGCAACACAGGCCGCGAAGGGCGTACGGACACCCTGGCGGCCGGAAGCGCGCCTTATAGCGACGGCGGGGCGGGAGTCAACCCGAAAATATCAAGCCGGTCAGCAACTTGCTTATGTCACCCCTACCCCGGACGGGTCAGAACGCCAGTCCGCTTGCCTGCATCACCAGCGGCAGCGCGCGAATCGTCTCCAGGACGGGTTCCTGGACCGGTTCGTCCACCGACACCAGGCAAATCGCGTCGCCACCCTGTTCCGCACGCCCCAGGTGGAAGGTGGCGATGTTGATCCCTGCCTCCGCCAGCGTCGCGCCAAAGCGGCCGATGAAGCCGGGTTTATCCTGATTGGTCACATACAGCATGTTCGGGGCGAAATCGGCTTCAACCTTAATGCCCTTGATCTCGACGATGCGCGGGCGGGAACCAGCAAACAACGTTCCGGCCACGGACCGCGTCAGGGCGCCGGTCTGGACCGTTACACGGACCAGGGTCAGATACTCCGTTGGGCGATCGTGCACTGTCTCCGCGACGTCGATGCCATGGTCGCGCGCGGCGACCGAGGCGTTGACCATGTTGATGCCCTCCATCAGCGGCGACATCAGGCCGGCCAACATCGCGGCGGTGAGCGGGCGATGATTGAGGCCAGCCGCCTGCCCCTCATACTCGATGGTGACCTTGCTGATCGCGCCCTCCCTGGCCTGGGTCAGTTGGCCGGCGAACGCGCCCAGCAATCGGCAGAGTTCCAGATAGGGTTTCAGGCGTGGGGCATCTTCAGCGGACACGGATGCCATGTTGATCGCGTTGGTCACCGCACCGGTCAGCAGGTAGTCGCTCATTTGTTCAGCGACCTGAAGGGCGACGTTTTCCTGCGCCTCCGCCGTCGCGGCGCCGAGATGCGGCGTGCAGACAACATTCTCCAAATCAAACAATGGCGACTTGGAGACCGGTTCCGTTTCGAACACATCCAGCGCGGCCCCGGCGACATGGCCCGACTTGATGGCTTCGGCCAGCGCCGCCTCATCCACCAGGCCGCCGCGGGCGCAGTTGATGATGCGAACGCCCTTTTTCGTCTTCGCCAACGCCTCGCGGGACAGGATGTTCCGGGTCGCATCGGTCAGCGGCGTGTGCAGCGTGATGAAGTCCGCACGGGCGAGCAGCGTGTCGAGATCGGCTTTCTGCACGCCCAGTTCCAGCGCTTTCTTGTCCGAAAGATACGGATCATAGGCCAGAACGTGCATTTTCAGGCCGACGGCGCGATCGGCGACGATGGAACCGATATTGCCGCAACCGATCAGACCCAAGGTCTTGGCGGTGAGTTCCACGCCCATGAAGCGGTTCTTTTCCCACTTGCCGGCCTTGGTGGATATCGTGGCCTCGGGGATCTGCCGGGCCAGCGCAAACATCATGGCGACAGCGTGTTCGGCGGTGGTGATGGTGTTGCCGTGCGGGGTGTTCATCACCACAACGCCGCGGGCGGTGGCGGAGCGGATGTCGACATTGTCCACACCGATGCCGGCGCGACCGACGATTTTCAGGTGGGTGGCAACCTCCAGCAATTCCTTCGTCACCTTGGTGGCGGAGCGGATGGCGAGGCCGTCGTATTCGCCGATGACGGCACGAAGTTCGGCCGGCGACAGACCGGGTTTCAGATCGACCTCGATTCCGCGGCTGCGAAATATTTCGACAGCGGCCGGCGACAGTTTGTCGCTGATCAGGACCTTGGGCATTGCAGCGTCCTCATTACTTTATCGGACTGGAATGGAAATCGCGTGGCCCGGGCTATGGCCAAGCGATGCCGGATTGAAGCAGACCGAGCCGCTAGGCTGGCGCGAACGCGCCTGCGACCTGCGACGCGGCCCAGTCGAGCCACGGCAGCAAGGCCTTGACGTCGCCGGTCTCGACCGTGGCGCCGGCCCAGATGCGCAAGCCCGGCGGTGCGTCGCGATAGCCGCCGATATCGAAGGCCACGCCTTGCTTTTCCAGCAACGATGCCAGTTGCTTCGCCGCCTTCGCCTGCCCGTCGGCAGGCAACGCGATGAACCAGGGCGCGGTGATTTTCAGACAGATGGAGGTGCAGGACCGACTGGCCGGCTCCTCCGCCAGGAACCCT
>DATARX010000531.1:0-6343 GCA_036263955.1 Rhodopila sp. | reverse complement strand
CCATAGAGAGGCGATACTACTGCATTAGCAGAGGTCTATTCTTTATCCTGCTCGAACCAAAAGCTCGCGCCACCCGCCCTATACCGCCCCTGCATGAACCGATCCAGCATCTCCGGATTAAACCGCACATGGTAACGGCTGCCGTAGATCGCCCGCGTCCTTGGGTTGGAACACATATAAGCAAAAAGCAAATATTGTTCGTTCCAAAAGATCTGCTGCTCCCGCATCTGGGTCAGCGACAGGGTGTCCGGCAGGTAGATGTCGTGCACCTGGATGGTGATACTGGCCTGTATGGCGGGCAAAATCCGCAGATAGAGATGCAGGCAATCGCTGTCGTGCCTGACCGTGTGGGTCGAGTCGATGAACAGCAGATCACCCTCGCGCAGCACGCTGTTGAAAAATTCGGTTTCCAGATCCTGAACGCGCTGCTCCACGATTTCGATGCCCTGCACCGCGCGCAGGAATTCGCTCGGGTTCGGGTCGACGCAGACGATGCGCCCCATGCCATTTTTCTGGCAGGCCATCAGCGCGACCGCGGTCTGCCAGCCTCCACCGATCTCCAGGATCGTGCGGGGTTTGCGCGTCCGGATCATGGCGTAATAGGCCATCGCGTCGGAAAAGGAGAATGCGGGCGTTTCCCACGCGTATTCACCGGGCCGGCTGCTTCGGGCGGGCGGATCGAATTCGCCGGATACCTTCATCAGACGATCCAGCTCCTGCACCATCACATCGTTGGCCGGGAAGATACGATCCAGGTTCAGCGACGACGGCGAGGCGAAGGATCGTTCCAGGTCCTGGATGGTCGGGATCTCCGCATAGGGATCGGCCCGGGTGATGGTGACGCCGTATTTCTGTTGCAGGACGCCGCGAATGCGGGAGGGGCCGTATAGCAGCCGATCCAGCACGCGGCCGAGCGCGTCGATCTCCTGCGGGTCGTAGCATTCGACGTCGTGGGGGAGATAGGTGGCCGGTTTGACGTCGGCCAGAAGTGCCAGGGTTTTCTCGAGCATTGCGATGGCGACCTCATGGATCCAGGCACTCAAACACGATCTGCCGGACCGAGATACCCAAAGCGCGAATTTCCGGCGGGGGCAGCTTGGTGGTCACCTTGGTGTCGAAACGGATGCGGCAGAAACCGGCGTTCCGGCCGAGCAGATCTTGCGGGATGGTCAGTGCGGCGCGGTAGCTGTTGCCTTCCGGGGTGAGGTCGAACGGCATCGGCAGGTCGTTCACCTCCGCGGTCAGGTCTCCCGGTCCGACGGGGTGCAGGCTGCCGAAGCGCATGATCAGGCGATAGGAGGTGTCCGGGCGCAACGGCAGCTCCACCGTGAAGTGCCGGCCGGGGCCGGTCCAGCGCCAGGACAGGCCGTCGTTCTGGTCCGGGGCGTACCAGCCGGATCCGGGCATGATGCCGGACAGCGGAACCTCGAACGAGCCGGGGGGGACCGCATAGACGCCGCTGCGCAAAAGCTGGCGCATGTCGCGGGCGAAGGTTCGGCGTTCGATCAGGCGCCTGGCGTAGTCGTAGATCTGCAGGTCGATGTCGTTGTTTTCGCGCAAGATCGCAAGATCGTCGTCGGTCAGGCCGTCCAGCGGATCCTGGCGGTTCGGGTTTTCGTTGATGAAGGGGAAATAGAGCGGCGGATGGTAGTTCATTTCCAGCGCCATGGCGGACACGACGGCGCCAATATCCTCGGTCAAGCCGACGAAATCGGTGGCTTCCAGCCGCTCCGTCGCGAGCGTGACGGTGGGCGGCTGCTCCCGGTCGCCGGCGTCGGCGTTGGGGTTGTGCGGCCGTTGCTGTTCGAAGTAGGCGGCGACCTGATCGGGCGGCATGGAGGCGCAGAGGTAGCGGGCCTGGACGTTGTGCTGGTTGCGCATCAGGGCGGGGTGGCGGATCATCTGGGCCAAGGTCAGGCCTTGCGCCAGTTGATGGTCGGCATGGAAGCTGGGATCGCGCTGCAGGTGCCTCAGGGCGGAGACGGTGCGGCGCAGCGGATCGCGCAGTATGACCAGGACCCGGGTGTCTTTCGCGAGCAACGCACGCAGGTTGTATTGAAAATGCCCCTGCACGAGGCGGTAGGAGGCCAGTTCGTGCTCACGGCCGAGCAAGCCGCGCCAGCGCAGCACCGGGCTTATGTCGTGGGGGTGGTATTGCTCGCTCAGATAGAGGCGCATGCTCATTCCCGCGGTCTTTGGGATGTGCATGAAGAACAGCGGTTGTCGTGCCCTGATCTGGAATGAGTGCATCAGCGAACCGGGTGGGTTATCATGTGTTGCCGTGCGACTCACTTGTTCCCGCGGTGGAAGCTTCGGCCTGAGCTCCGGCTTGGTGCGCTTCCCGTTGGCCAAGACGGCATTGATCCGTATCACGGG
Organism: Rhodopila sp.; assembly: GCA_036263955.1. Lineage (GTDB taxonomy): Bacteria > Pseudomonadota > Alphaproteobacteria > Acetobacterales > Acetobacteraceae > Rhodopila. The sequence continues at coordinate 3,967 of DATARX010000531.1, read as the reverse complement.
ACCGGACCGGAATGAAAGCCACCTTCGCACATCCGAAGGGGCATTGGGGCCGCGGGGCGTGACGGGGGCGGTCAGCCGGGGCGCTGGCTGATTTCCTTGGGTTGGCGGGCAGAAAGCCGGGTATTGCGCCCCTGGCGGCGGTGGTGCCATTTGCATTAAACAATGACGCTCATGTGGCCACTCAATCTGCCTGCGCGGATGTTCCTCAAGCTGCCGGGCGCGACGTCGGTGGCCTGGGCGGTGTTCGATGCCGACTGGTATCGGGCGACCTATGCGACCGACACCGCGGCGCTGGGCGGGGCGCCGCCGGACGCGGTGCTGGCGTTTTATTTCGAGGCCGGACAAGCGCTCGGGCATTCCCCCAACATGCTGTTCGACGAAGCGTGGCACCGGCGCGCCTACCCGGGGATGGCGGCGGTGGTGGCCGACGGGCGGTTTCCCTCCACGTTCGATGCCTATTGCCGGGGCGGGGCGCTCGACCGCTCCCCGCACTGGCTGTTCGATGAAGCCGCGTATCGGGGCGCGTATCCGGATCTGACGGACCCGGCGCTGGCGGCGCGCGGGCTGGTGAACGGGTACGATCATTACCTGTGGCGGGGCAATGCGGAACACCGGATCGGTCATGCGCTGTTCGATCCGGCGGTCTACGTGGCGCATCTGCCGGCGGAGGAAGCGGATGCGGCGGCGGCGGACGGGCCGTTCTGGCATTTCCTGCGCCGCCTGCATCGCGGCGCGCCGGAGGTGCCGACGTCGGCGGGTTTCGATCCGGTGTGGTATCGCGCGCGTTATCCCGCGGTCGCCGAGGCGATCGATCGCGGCACGTGGCGCAGCGCGCTGGAACATTATTTGTGCAACGACACGCCGACCCGGTTCGATCCGCATGCGACATTTTCCGAGGCTGATTACCTCGCGCACACGCCTGATGTGGCGGCGGCGGTGGAAAACCGGCAGTTCCGCAACGGTTACGCGCATTTCCTTAGGCACGGCGACGCGGCCAGGCGCGCACCGAGCGGGTCGGCCGGTCTCGGGCGGAACGGGGGACAGGCGGCGGCGGACGCGCGGGACGCCGTTTCGCGGGTGCATGAGGGGACGATGGGGCGGCCTCCCGGGTTGGAGCCGGCTGCCGGCGGTCAGGAGGGCGGCGGCGCGGGGCTGGCGCGGGGGGTGATGCGGGCGCGCGCTCGGACGCTGTCGGTGCTGCACGCGCGTGCGCGGTTGCGGTTCGAGACGACGGGTGCGCCGGCGGTCAGCGTGCTGATGGTGCTGCGCGACGGGTTCGACCTGACGATGATGGCGCTTGGTTCGCTGCGCTCGAATTATCCCGGGGCGATCGAACTGATCCTGATCGATTCGGGATCGACCGATGAAACGAGGCATATCGAGCGATACGTGCGCGGCGCGACGTATCTGCGGTTTGACGAGGATATCGGTTACCTGCGTGGGTGCAATGTTGCGCTGACGTTCGCCACGGCGGATGCGGTGCTATATCTGGACACCGGGATCGAACCGGCGCCGGGCGCGGTGGCGGCGGCGCTGCGGCGGCTAACGAGCGATCCGCTGGTCGGCGCCGTGAGCGGTATGGTCATCAACACCGAGAATGCGGTGGTGGACGCGGGTGGCATCGTTTTGAAGGACGGTTTCACTCACGGCTACATGCGGACGGCGTCGCCGCTGGCGGCCGAGGTGAATTTCGCCCGTGACGTCGATTATGGCTCGGGCGTGTTCCTGGCGGCCCGTCGGACGGTGATCAGCGGGCTGGGCGGTTTCGATGAGGCGTTCGCGGCGGATCATTATGGCGATGTCGATCTGTGTGTCCGGCTCGGGGGCGCCGGATATCGAGTGGTGTACGATCCGGGGGTGGTCGTTACACAGTTGGACGATGGCGGCGGTGCGCGTCGTCGGGCGGCCGCGGCGGAGGTCGATCACGCACGCCAGGCGTTCGTGCGCAAGCATCCGGACTTTGTCGTGCGGCGCGGCGCGGGCGGCGAACGGGAATACGTGTTCGCGCGCATGGCCGATGTCACGCAGACGCGGGTTCTGTTCCTCGATGACACCGTTCCGCTGCGTGGGATCGGATCCGGCTTTGTCCGGTCGAACGATCTGGTGACGGTTATGGCGTCGATGGGATACGGCGTAACGGTTTACCCACTCAATGGATGTGATTGCGATCCGGCCGTGGTCTATGCGGATATGCCGGACACGGTCGAGGTGATGCGGACGCATTCGGTCGGGCAGCTTCGGTCGTTTCTGCAGATGCGGCAGGGCTACTACGACGTGATTTGGATCGCGCGGACCCATAACTTCGGCGCGGTCTGGTCTCGGCTGCAGGAAGCCGTGGCTGGGTCCGCCGCGCGGCCGCGGATTGTCCTGGATACGGAAGCAATTGCGGCGCTGCGGGATGCGGAACAGGCGGCGCTGGCGGGGCAGACCTTCGATGTCGACGCCGCGGTGCGGCAGGAACTCCACAACGCGGCGCTGGCCGACAGGATTGTGGCCGTGACCGCGGCCGAGGCGGCGACATTGCGCGCGGTCGGCCTCGCCGACGTGAGTGTGGTCGGCCATATGCGGTCCTTGTCGCCTACACCACGGCCATTCGCGCAACGTATGGGGATGCTGTTCGTCGGGGCGATCCACCGGATGGACAGTCCCAACTATGACGGTCTGTGCTGGTTCGTCGACGAAGTCTTGCCGCTGATCGAGCAGGACCTTGGCTGGCAGACCCGGCTGACGGTGGCCGGCTATACCGGCGCCGACGTCAATTTGGACCGTTTCCGCGATCATCCCCGCGTTACGTTGCGCGGCGCGGTGGCTGATCTGGTCCCGCTGTATGATTCACATCGCATCTTCGTCGCGCCGACGCGGTTCGCGGCCGGCGCACCCTATAAGATCCACGAAGCGGCGTCGTTCGGATTGCCGGTGGTTGCGACCGCGTTGTTGGGACAGCAGCTTGGCTGGACCGATGAACGCACGTTGCTCACCGCTTCGGCCTCCGATCCCGCTGGATTTGCCCGCCAAACGGTGGCTCTGCAGCGGGACGGCGCGCTCTGGCAACGCCTTCGAGATGCGGCGCTGGAGCGGATAGGCGTGGAGAACAGGCTGGAAAACTACGCCACGGCGATCGCCAGCGTACTGGGGCCGCCGCGGACCGCCAGATAACAGTCAAACGATCCCATCGGCCAGTCACGATGATCCTGATCGATTGGCGACGACCTCAACAGGCCATCGGACACTTTAGAAGCAAAAAATGTCCGGACAGGGCGTGCTTCACACTTGAGACAAGTTGGTTGGCGTTGCGCATCTCGCCGAAGGACTGCACCTGGCCGGGTGAAAAACAGCATCCATGGGTCCCGATGCGCGTTGGAAATGCCTGTGGATGACCCTCGGGGTGGACAACCACACCACCGTGGAATCTGAGGCCCAGACTCCAGCCCAGTCAGCCGATGAGACGGTTATTGAACCAGTTTCGTAGTTTGCAGACTCCCATAGGTGGGCAGATTATATCCACTGCAATTGGCTGCGAGGTTCGCGTTTCCACTGAGGGTAACCGAGAATGCGACTATCTCGGCGCATCCGCTGGAGCCGTCGGTCGAATTGCCGCTGATCGTTATAGTTCCGTTTGGATAATAAAGCAGTCCGCTGAAGTTCGCCGCGTTGTTTCCCGAAAACGAACTGCTGCTCGATGAATTGCTGGCAAAGAGGATGCCCTCGGTCGATCCGCTGGTCGGAGGCGTAAGCGACATCGACACGTTCCCGGATGTCTGTATCGTCTGGGTGCTGACGAGAGTGACGCCGGTGCCACTGAGTGAAACATTCCCGCTGAGGCTGATCGGGCCATTGATATAGTACGTGCCGGCCGGGAAGGTGACCGTGCCGTTCGATAGATTGACGCCGCTATAGCAGCCAGTGCCGGTGGGCGGGCTGGTGTTCGAGATTGCTGGGCTGTTGGCGGGGCATGCGGCTGAACGGG
>DATARX010000511.1:0-8513 GCA_036263955.1 Rhodopila sp. | reverse complement strand
CGCTCGGCCTTGCGCCTCGGCGTCCTCGAACCGTTCGGGAAAGATCGCGTGCGCGACAGGCATAATATCATTCTCGATCCATAACTTCAGAAAGCTGGTGCGCCATTTGTCGTAGCCGCGGCGGGCGATGTCCAGTGCCTCCCGTTCGGTCTGCGCCACCACGACATGCCGCCCGACGCCCATCAGCGGCAGGTCGGCGGGATCGTGGCCGAGCGCATCCCATTCGGCGCGGTATCGGTCGGTCAGTGCGCGCATCCCGGCCCCCGGCAGGTTGCCGACGACATTCACCCGGTTCTGCGCCGCCCAAGGAATCGCCTCCGCCCGCCCCAGGCCGTACCACAGCGGCGGATGCGGCGTCTGGAACGGCGTCATCTCCATCGGCACATCGCGAAACCGGTAGTGCTCGCCTTCAAAAGTCAGCCGCGGACCGGCCATGCCCCGCAGGATCACCTCCAGCGCCTCGGCATACATTGCCGTCGTCCGGTCAGGGTCGAGGCCGTAGTAGCGAAGCTCGATCGGCGAGATGCCGCGCCCGACCCCCAGCATCATCCGCCCGCCGCTGATCTGGTCCAGCATGCAGATCTCTTCCAGCAGCTTCAGCGGATGATACAGCGGCAGCAGATACACCAGCGGCCCGAAACGAAGACGCCGGGTTCGTTGCGCCACCGCCGCCAGCCAGACGCCGGGCGATGGCTACCAGGTACCGCCGGAGACGCCGCACAGCGTGCGCAACGGTCCTGAGAAATCGGTAGTCTCCGCCACGTTCATCGTCGAAAAAGACAAGCCGCTGGCGACTCCCGCGCCGGAATAGCCCGGCGCCAAAACTGGACAAGCCCCGAACCCGCGAATACGAGTCGGGAAAGCCGGGAGAGGAAACGCCGCCACCATGAAGCTCGGTGTCTTCGACCATATGGATCGAGGGCTGGCGCCGCTGGACCGCTTCTATGAGGAACGGCTGAAACTCGTCGAAGCGTATGACCGCGCCGGCTTTTACGGCTACCACGTCGCCGAACACCATGCGACGCCGCTGGGCGTGGCGCCGTCGCCCGGGGTATGGCTGGCGGCGGTGGCGCAACGAACGCGGCGGCTGCGGTTCGGGCCGCTGGTGTATCTGCTGCCGCTGTATCATCCGCTGAAGCTGCTGGAAGAGATCTGCATGCTGGATCAGATCAGCGGCGGGCGGCTGATGCTGGGGGTCGGGCGCGGTATCTCGCCGATCGAGTTGCGCTACTACGGGCTCGACCCCGACCAGACCCCGGCGATGTATGCCGAGGCGCTGGAGGTTCTGCTGCGTGGGATGACCAGCACGCGGCTGACATTCGAAGGCCAGCACTACAGCTATCGCGATGTGCCGATGGAGATGGCGCCGTTCCAGACGCCGCATCCGCCGCTGTGGTACGGGCTGGGACGGGCGGAGGCGATTCCCTGGGCCGCGCGGAACCGGGTGAATGTGGTCGGCAACCTGCCGGGGGCCGGGATGCGGGCGCTGACCGACCGATACCGCGCCGAATGGGATGCGCTGGGCAACGATCCCGCGGAGCTGCCGCTGATGGGTGTCGGGCGCCATGTCGTGGTGGCGACGACCGAACGGGAGGCACTGGACATCGCGCGTCGCGGCTACGACAAATGGCGCACCAGCTTCCTGAAGTTATGGATCGAGAACGATATGATGCCGGTCGCGCACGCGATCTTTCCCGAACGGTTCGAGGACGCCGAGGCGCAAGGCCGAGCGGTGGCGGGTACGCCGGACAAGGTGCGCGATTTTTTGCAGCAGGCGATCGACGAGGCCGGCCTGAACTATTTGCTGTGCCGATTTGCGTTCGGCGACATCACGGGCGATGAGGCGTTGAACTCGATCGACCTGTTCACACGGCACGTGATGGCGGATATCACTGCCCACCAGGAGGCAATTTAAGCCATGACCGCGGAATACGAACTGTTTGCCCTGCGTTACGCCACCCGCAAGGCGCAACGGCATGAGCATTTCATCGGCGGCGACCCGCATGACGGGCCGATGCCGATGGACTACTTCGTCTGGCTGGCGCGCAACAAGGACCGTGCCGTGGTGATCGATATCGGCTTCACCGCGGAAAGCGGCGGCAAGCGCGGCCGGACGCTGGAACGGGATCCGATCGATTCGCTGGCGCTGCTGGGTGTCGATCCGGCGACGGTGGAAGACGTCATCCTGACCCACATGCACTACGACCACGTCGGCAATTTCCACAAATTCCCCACCGCTCGGTTTCATCTGCAAGAACCGGAGATTCATTACGCGGTCGGGCGCTACATGCGGCACCGCCAACTGGCGCGCAGCTTCGAGCCGGATGACGTGTGTGGCATCGTGCGGCTGAACTTCGACGGGCGCGTGGTGTATCACAATGGACCGGCCGACCTGCTGCCGGGCATCAGCATCGTGCCGACGGGCGGTCACTCTGCGGGGCTGCAGTTCGTCAAGATCAATACCAAACGGGGCGTGGTCGTGCTGGCGTCCGATGTCACGCATTTCTACGAGAACATGGAAACCTATCGTCCGTTCACCACGGCGCTGCATATCGGGGAGATGCTGGACGCGTTCGATACGCTGCGTGCGCATGCAGCGTCGCCGGAGCTGATCGTTCCGGGGCACGATCCGCTGGTGATGCAGCGCTATCCCGCCCCGTCGCCCGACCTTGAGGGTATCGCCGTCCGTTTGGACGTGCCGCCCACGCAATAAACGAGGACACCATCATGAATGCCGACGAACTGCGTGCCATCCAGGCGCCCCTGAAGCAGCAATATCGCGACCAGCCTGAAACCGCGCGGATTCCCGCCCGCGCCGAGGGAAGCCTGGACCCGAACGATATCGCGATCGTCGTGAACGGGTGGCACGGCAAGGTCACCGCCGGCCTGCACAAGGCGGGCGGTGGTTCGGGGGAACTCGCCTGTTCCGCCGATATGCTGTTGGAGGCGCTGGTCGGCTGCGCGGGTGTGACGCTGCGGGCTGTTGCCACGGCGATGGGCGTGACCATTCGCGGCGGCAAGGTCATTGCGGAAGGGATCTGGGACGCGCGCGGGACGCTGGGGGTTGATCGCGCCACGCCGGTCGGGCTGACCGAGATCACGGTGACGTTCGATGTGGATTGCGATGCCGATCCGGCGAAGCTGGAGCGGATGATCCAGACGACGGAGCGCTACTGCGTTATTCTGCAGACGCTGAAGTCGCCGCCGAAGGTCGCGATGGCGATCGCCTGATATGGGTTAATCCGAGTCGAGGGCCGACCGCAGCATTTGCGCGAGGCTGTCGATGCGGAAAGGCTTGGGCAGGAACCGCACGCCGCGCGCCGACAATTCCAGGTTGGCGACCGCGCTTTGCGTATGGCCGCTGGTCAACACGATCTTCAGGTTGGGCCGGTCGGTGGTGGCCCATGCGGCGAGGTCCCGGCCGGTCATGCCGGGCATTCCGATATCGGTAAACAGCAAGGCGATGTCGGCGCGCGCATTCAGCACGGCCATCGCACCTGCGGTGTCGCCGGCCTCCTGCACGTCGTAGCCGAGATGCCGAGCGGCATTGACGCTGTAGCTACGAACGTCTTCGTTGTCATCGACGATGAGGACCGTCTCGGTTCCGCGCGGCAGAAGTTCGGCGACGGCTTCGGATCTGGCTGCCGCTTGCGCCTGCCGGGCGTCCGGGCGCCGGAAATACATCTTCACCGTCGTGCCTTTGCCGAGTTCGCTGTGCAGGTCTACGTGGCCGCCGGATTGCCTGACGAAGCCATAGACCTGGCTGAGGCCGAGGCCGGTGCCGCGACCGATATCCTTTGTGGTGTAGAACGGTTCGAACGCGCGTTCCAGCACATCGGCGGTCATGCCGGTTCCGGTGTCGCTGACAGCGATAAAGACATATTCGCCAGCCGCAACGTCGCTGCGCCGCCGGACAGCGTGTTCCTCGAGGACTGTGTTTCCGGTTTCGATCGTTACCTGTCCACCATGTTCCATGGCGTCGCGGGCGTTGACCGCAAGGTTGAGCAGCGCGCTTTCAACCTGGTTGGGATCGACGAAGACGGCCCATAGGCCGCCCGCGAGGCGTGTTTCGACCGTCACCGCCTCCCCCAGGGTGCGGCGCAGAATCTCCGACAGGCCGGATACCAGGAGATTGATGTCCGTCAGCGCGGGGGCGAGCGCCTGGCGGCGGGAAAATGCCAGCAGCCGCCGGGTGAGTCCGGCGCCGTGATCGGCCGCGTGGCGGATCACCTGGAGCATCCGGCTGGCGCTCGGGCTGAACGCTTCCTGGCGGATTTCCAGCAATTCCAGGCTGCCGAGTATCGCGGTCAGCATATTGTTGAAGTCGTGTGCGATCCCGCCGGTCAACTGGCCGACCGCTTCCATTTTCTGCGACTGTGCCAGTGCCGCCCGGGCTTGCTCCAGATCCTTTTCCGCCTGCTTGCGCTCACTGACATCGCGGGTGATCTTGGCGAAGCCGACCAGCGTGCCGGTGCGATCGCAGATCGGGTTGATCAGCACATCGGCAATGAACGGTGTGCCGTCCTTGCGGACCCGCCAGCCTTCTTCCTGGTAGGTCCCCTGCCTGGCGGCCATATCCAGCGCATGCATCGGCTTGCCGGCCACCTGGTCGTCCCGCGGATAGAAGCAGGCGAAATGCCGGCCGACGATTTCCTTGGCTTCATACTGCTTGGTGCGCTGTGCGCCGGCGTTCCAGGAAGTGACGTAACCGGATCGGTCCAGCATGAACATGGCGCAGTCGTGGACGCTTTCGACCAGAATTTGAAAGGTGGCTTCCGTGCGGTGCAACTGTTCGACGGTCTGTTCGTGGCGAATGGTTTCGTCGGTGAGCCGATCCGACACTTGCCTGAACTGGCCCGGGGTCGGCACTGTCAGCAGCCGCGGCAGGATTGCCCACAGTAATATCGCGGTCAGGATGGAGGCGATCGCGGTGAAGGCCTTGACCAGGCCCTGAACCCCGTAGTCCGGGTGCCACAACACCCAGACGTCCATGAAATGAGTGGTTCCACATGCCAGGATGAACAGCGCGAACAGCCAGAACATCCAGCCGAACACAAATTCGCGCCGTTTCAGCACCACGGACGCCAGTGCGACCGGAATGGCGAAATAGGCGATGCCGATCGCCATATCCGATCCGGCGAGTAGCCAAAGTAGGTCCGGATCCCACAGCAGGCATATTCCGTGGGGGGCCAGGCCTGGTTCGAATAGCGATGCAAGCATGGCGTTCTCCGTCCTCGCTCACGCATTATTGAAGCAGACTTTCTGTCACTTGTCTTTCAAATTTTCGATTGACTTCATCGAATGCGTCGATTGAGCGGCGGAGTTCCGCAGGAGACGTCGATGGCGGTTCTTCCGATTGATCGTGGCCGGGCGCGATTTCGGCCATGATGGGACCGCGTGGAATTATTTACCCAACGATATCATGATCGCGGGCGATCCTCGCCATGCGCCAGCGGCGATCCTCGCCATATGCCAGCGGCGATCCTCGCCATGCGCCAGCAGGGAAACGCGACAACTTATTGGCTGACAGTAATGGAGCCCGAGCGGTTCACTATGTGTATGTCCAGCCAGCCGCGCGAGTCGAACCGCGCCGTATCGCCGGGACGCAGCAGGACGGTGGTGGTGTCTGATTCGATGACGGCCGGACCGGCGATATCTTGGTCCGGCGCGAGGGCCAGAAAATCGAACACCGGCACGTTTCTCCAGCCGTCGAGGTAGAGTTGGCGCCGCCGCCTGGGTTTGGTTTGCGCCGGCGATACATCGGCGCGGGCCGGTTCTACTTGCGGCAACCGGCCGGTGACCGACAGGCGCGCGTTGACCAGCACGACCTCCTGATCGCGCAGGGCGTAGGTATAGAGGCGTTCGTGGGCAGCGTGGAACCGATCGGCGAGGGTTGCGGCGAGGGCCGGGTGATTCCAGTCGATGCCGTCCAGCCCCACCGCGATTTCGAAGACTTGTTCGCCGTAGCGCATGTCGGCGGCGCGGTGCAGGGTGATGTCGCCATCGAACCATTCCAGCCGGACGCGGCCTTCCTGCTCCATCGCCGCGAAGGTGGCTTGCAGGCCAGCGGTATCGAGGCTGCCCGACTGGCCGTGGCTGCCCGACTGGCCGTGGCTGCCCGACTGGCCGAGGCTGCCCGACTGGCCGAAGCTGCGGCTGAGTTCCACCCGCAGGTCGGTGTTCAACATCCCCCATGCCGACAGCACCGAGGCGGCGACCGGCACCGCCACCCGGCTGATGCCGAGTTCGGCTGCCACGGCGGTGACATGCAGGCCGGCCGCGCCACCGAACGCGAGCAGCGTGAAGCCGCGCGGATCGACGCCGCGCCGCACGGTCGCCACGCGGACCCCATCCGCCATGCGGCTGTTGACCACGCGGTGGATGCCGGCGGCGGCGGCTTCGGTTTGGATGCCGAGTTGGGTCGCCAGGTTTGCAACGACCGCGGTCGCCGCATCCGGGTCCAGGCGGTGTCGTCCGCCCAGGAAGTTCCCCGGGTCCAGGTAGCCGAGGACAAGATTTGCATCGGTGACGGTTGCCCCGGTGCCGCCCTGGCCGTAGCAGGCGGGGCCGGGCGCGGCGCCGGCGCTTTCCGGCCCGACGGCCAGCAGGCCGGAGCGATCCAGCTTGCCGATCGATCCGCCGCCCGCCCCCAAGGTCACGATATCCAGGCTGGGCAGGGCGATCCGAACACCGGCGACGGATTTGTCGCCGGCCAGCGTCGGCTGCCCGTCGCGCACCACGGCGATGTCGGTGGAGGTCCCGCCCATGTCGAAACCGATGATATTCGGTGCCAGACCATTGCGTGACAGCGCCACCGCGGCGGCTACGCCGCCGGCGGGACCGGACAAGGCGGTGCCGGCGGCCAGGCGTGTTGCCTCCGCCACCGAGGCGACGCCACCATGCGACAGGATCACCAGCAATTCGCCGGCGTATCCGGCTTCGCGCAGGCGGGATTGCAGGCGGCCGAGATAGTTGCGGATCACCGGACCGACCGCCGCGTTGGCGACGGCGGTAGAGAAGCGTTCGAACTCCTTGATCTGCGGTAAGACATCGAACGACGTGGTGACGTAGGCGCCGGGCAATCGGTCGCGGACGATCGCGGCGGCTTGTTGCTCATGCGCGGGATTGCGCCAGGCGTGCAGGAAGCAGATCGCCACCGCCTGGACGCCGGCTTCATGCAGGCGGTCGATCGCGACGTGCAGCGATGTGGGGTCCAGTGGGGTTTCCACCGATCCGTCGGCGCGGATTCGTTCCGTTACCGGCAGGCGAAGGCGGCGTGGCACCAGCGGCACGGGCGGGGCCATGCGCAGATTGTAGCGGTCGGGCTTGAGGCCTTCGCGCATTTCGATGACGTCGCGATGCCCAGCGGTGGTCAGCAACCCGACGCGGGCGGTCTTGCCTTCCAGCAGCGCGTTGGTGGCGACGGTGGTGCCGTGCACGATGCGGGATGTCCGGCGCAGCAGGTCCGCCGTGCTCAGGCGGAGGCGTTCGGCGGCGAGGGCGATGCCGTCCAGCACGCCGTCGGACTGATCGGCCGGGGTTGTGGCCGCCTTGGCGATGATGGTGATACCGCCGGGCGCCGAGACGACGACGTCGGTGAAGGTGCCGCCGACGTCGATACCGATCGTGCAGGTCATGCGGGGACGGCGGACCGGCTGGCGGTGATGCATCTGGCGGTGATGCATCTGGCGGTGATCCATCTGGCGGTGATGCATCTGGCCGTGATCCATCTGGCAGGGATCGATGGTTGCATCATGGTTCGCCTTCCGGTCGCGCGAGCGTTTTGGTCATGAACACCCGAGCGGTTCCGGGGGGATCGCAGGGGATGCGGCCGAACTCGGTCCAGCCATGGCGTTGGTAGAAGGCGGGGGCCTGATAGGTGATGGTGAACAGGAAGGCGGACATGCAGCCGCGGGCGATGCCCTCCTGCTCCATCATCGCCAGCAGGCGGCTGCCGATATCCTGTCCGCGGTGGGTTTCCGGCAAATAGACGAGATCGATGAACAGCAGGCCGTAGGAAGTCTTGCCGATCATGCCGCCCAGGGTTTCGCCGGTGGTCGGATCGCGCAGCAGCGCGGCCACGGGGCGCCAGTCGCTGTAGCCGGTCTTGTGTGTGTTGTACTCGGCGAGACCGGTGGCGATGACGCGTGTATCGGCATCTGTCGGTGCATCGGTCAGGGTGAGGACGGGTTGCGTCATGGTCGATGGGGCGTATTGGGGCCGTTCACGCGATGCCCTCCGCTTCATCCGCGGCGCGCGCGGCCGGGTCACGTCGAACCGGATCGCCCCAGCCGCCGCCACCGCCGGACAGGACGTGGATTACGCTGCCGGACGGGACTGGCACGTTGATCTCCTTGCTTTTCAGCTTGCGCGGGGCGGCGCCAGGGGCCAGCAGGGTGTAATCATGTGGGGCGCCATCCTGGCCGCCGTTGATGCCGCGGGCGCCGTGTACCACGCCTTCGCCGGCGGTGTTGGCGCGGGTGATGCCCTCGGCTTCCACGCGCAGGCGCATG
>DATARX010000476.1:0-1566 GCA_036263955.1 Rhodopila sp. | reverse complement strand
CGCTCCGCCGTGGCCGGCACCGGCATCATCGCCGGCGGTCCGCTGCGCGCAGTGTTCGAGACGCTGGGGATCGGCGATGTCGTGGCCAAGAGCCTGGGCAGCCGGAACCCGCATAACATGGTGAAGGCGGCGTTCGCGGCGTTGCAGAAGTGCGCCAGCCCGCGTTCGGTTGCCACCCGCCGTGGCAAGAAGGTGCCGGAACTGTTCGGCCGCCGGGAAACCCCGCCGGCGGCTCCGGCGCAGGAGGCTCCCGCCAATGCCTAAGGTCCGCGTGACGCAGACCGCGTCAGCCCTGGGTCGCAAGCCCGGCCAGAAGGAAACCCTGGTCGGCCTCGGCCTGAAGAAGTTGCGTGCGACCCGTGAGCTGGAGGACACTCCCTCCATCCGCGGCATGATCCGCAAGGTGGCCCACCTGATCAAGGTGGAGGAGCTTTCCTGACATGAACCTGAATGAACTGCGCGACAATCCTGGCGCGCGCCTGAAATCGAAGCGGCTTGGCCGCGGTATCGGTTCGGGCAAGGGCAAGACCTCCGGCAAGGGCGTCAAGGGCCAGAAGGCACGCGAAGGCGTGTCGCTGAACGGCTTCGAAGGCGGCCAGCTGCCGATCTACCGCCGGTTGCCGAAGCGCGGCTTCCATAATCTGTTCCGCAAGGAATATGCCCCGGTCAACCTTGGCGCGCTGGATGCGGCGATCGCGGCGGGGAAGATCGACGGCTCGCAGCCGATCACCGAGGCGGTCCTGATCGCCGCCGGCCTGGCGTCCAACGACAAGGACGGCGTCCGGCTGCTGGGCGAGGGCACGATCTCACGCGCCATCACGATCACCGTTTGCGGTGCGTCGGCGACGGCGAAGGCCGCGGTCGAAGCGGCGGGTGGATCGGTGACGACGACGGTGGCTTCGAAGGAGAAGCCGGCCGCAGCGGCCTGAACCTTCCGACGCGAGGACGTAAAAGCCACGCGGGCGGTTCCGTCCCCCGCGTGGCTTTTTTCTTGACCGGCTTCCAGCTTGCGCCCAATTCGGCTCGGACGGACAATGGAGCATGATGGCGTGAGGCGGGACATCGGAGCGCGTCAATCAGGCTCCCAGACAATGGAGCATGATGGCGTGAGGCGTCACACTGGCACCCGTCGATCGTGCTGTTGAGAGTAGACTAAGGCCCCGATCACAAAGGGAAATTCCATGGCGTCCGCTGCCGAACAGCTTGCAGCCAACCTCAACCTGGGCGTCTTTTCGAAGGCGACCGAACTCAAGCAACGTATCTGGTTCACTCTGGGTGCGCTGATCGTTTATCGGCTGGGCACCTACATCCCGGTTCCCGGGGTGGATGCCTCGGTCATGGGCGAGATGCTGTCGCAGCACGGCGGCGGCATCCTGGGCATGTTCGACATGTTCACCGGCGGCGCGCTGCGGCGGATGACCGTGTTCGCGCTGAACATCATGCCGTACATCAGCGCCAGCATCATCATCCAGCTGATGTCGAGCGCCATCCCGACCCTGGAGGCGCTGAAGAAGGAAGGTGAGCAGGGTCGCAAGAAGCTCAATCAGTACACCCGCTACCTGACCG
>DATARX010000460.1:0-4873 GCA_036263955.1 Rhodopila sp. | reverse complement strand
GACCTGATCAAGGCGCTGGAGGATCGCCTGGGTGGCGGCTACAGCCCCAGCCCCGGGGTGATCTACCCCACGCTGACCCTGCTGGACGAACAAGGCCTCGCCAGCGTGACCGCGGCGGACGGCAAGAAGCTGTACCAGGCGACCGCCGAGGGTGAGGCGTTCCTGAAGGCCAACCGGACGGCGGTGGATGCCATCCAGGCGCGCATCGACGGCATCGCACGCGAGCGCGCCGTGGTGCCGGACACCCGGATCATCCGAGCGGTTGAGAACCTGAAGACAGCGCTGCGGCTGCGGCTGGCGAGCGGGCCGATGGCAGACGAGCAGGTGCGCGCGGTCGCGGCGGCGATCGATGCGGCAGCGGCCGAGGCTGAGCGCGCTTAGCCGGCGGGCACAGCCGCTTCCCTACCGTGCGGTATCTTGTAGGATGCGCGCCTGTACATTGGAGACCGTCGCCCATGAACTCGTTTCTGACCCGCGTGCTGGCCGCCCTGCCCGACGATGCCGCACAGGCCTGCCTGGTGGGACGGGTCTGGCGGCCTGAACTGGGCGGACCCTCGGTGGTTGCGGTCCACGACGGCGCCGCGGTCGATGTGTCGGCGACTTTTCCGACGATACGGGATCTGTGCGAAACCGCCGATCCCGCGGCGGCGCTGCGTTCAGCGGTGGGCGAGACGATCGGGACGGTCGATGCGCTGCTGCGCAACACGCCGGTTGAGACGCGCGATGCAGGTCGCCCCTGGCTGCTGGCCCCGGTGGATCTACAGGCGCTGAAGGCGGCGGGGGTGACATTTGCCATCTCCATGCTGGAGCGGGTGATCGAGGAGCGGGCGCGTGGCGACATGAACGCGGCGGGGACGATCCGGGCGGAGGTGACGCGGCTGGTCGGCGACGACCTGAGTAAGCTGAAGCCCGGGTCGCCCGAGGCAATGCGGCTGAAGGCGGTGCTGATCGAGCAAGGGGCGTGGAGCCAGTATCTTGAGGTGGGGATCGGGCCGGACGCGGAGATCTTCACCAAGTCGCAGCCGATGGCCTCGGTGGGCAGCGGGATGGATGCGGGACTGCATCCGGGGTCGTCATGGAACAACCCGGAGCCGGAGGTGGTGCTGGCGGTGGCGTCGGACGGGCGGATCGTCGGGGCGACCTTGGGCAACGACGTCAACCTGCGCGATGTGGAGGGGCGGTCGGCACTGCTGCTGGGCAAGGCGAAGGACAACAACGGGTCGTGCGCGATCGGTCCCTTCCTGCGGCTGTTCGATGCCGGATTCGGGCTGAACGATATCCGCTCCACCACGGTGACGCTGCGGGTGGATGGGCCGGACGGATTCGTGCTGGAGGGGTCTTCGTCGATCGCCAAGATCAGCCGGGACCCGGCCGATCTGGTGGCGGGCATGGTCAATGCGCATCATCGCTATCCGGATGGGGCGGTGCTGTTCCTGGGCACGATGTTCGCGCCGATCCAGGACCGCGATGCGCCGGGCCAGGGATTCACCCACAAGTACGGCGATATCGTTACGGTTGCGGCACCCAAGCTGGGGCGGCTGGTGAACCGGATGATGCGCTCCGATGAATGCGAGGCGTGGACGTTCGGGGCTGGGGCGCTGATGCGGAACCTGGCTGGGCGGGGTCTGCTGAGATAGGCCAAAGCGAAGATTGACGGGGGCGGGCGGCGCCCGTATAAGCCGGCCCTCTTGACGGGTCGCCGGCTCAGGCGCACCCGCGGGTATGCATTGAATTGAGACGGGCCAGCGGGCCGCGGTCCAAATGATTTCGGAGAGTCGTCGTGAAGCGCACCTATCAACCGTCGAAGCTGGTCCGCAAGCGCAGGCACGGATTTCGCGCCCGCATGGAGACCGTTGGCGGTCGGAAGGTTTTGGCCAACCGCCGCGCCAAGGGCCGCAAGAAGCTGTCCGCCTGAGCCGCGCGTCGCTGGTGTGCCGACCATGCCAGCCGAAGCGGACGTCTCGATAGCCGCCAACCCCGGCGGCGTGAAACCCGGCCGCTTGCAAAAGCGGGCGGAGTTTTTGCGCGTGGCGTCATCCGGCAAAAAGGCGGCGGTGGGCGGCGTGGTGTTGCAGGCGATGCCGCGCGCCGATGCCCTGCCCGCTCGGCTTGGCTTTACCGTGACGAAAAAAGTCGGCAACGCCGTGGTGCGTAACCGCACGCGGCGGCGACTGAAGGAAGCGGCGCGCCTGCTGTTGGCGGAGCATCCGGTGGTTGGCGCGGATCTGGTGCTGATCGGTCGGGACAGCACGCGCAAGCGGAATTTCATCGCCTTGCAAGGCGATATCAGGCGCGCGCTGCAAAGAACCGGCGTATGAGACACGCGCGTTCCTGTCGGCAAGACCCGACCTTTCTGGGGCGTGCCGATGATGGCGGCGGACGCGTTCCGGGAAGCGCCGGCCAGGGGGCTGGCGGTTTGACAGGCACGATCGATATCGGGGCTGCGCAGGTCGGGATCGCGGCGGTGCGGGTCTATCAGTGGACGGTGCGTCCGTTCATCGGCGCGCATTGCCGATTCTGGCCGAGTTGCAGCGAGTATGCCGTGGAGGCGTTGCGGGTACACGGCGCGGCGCGAGGGACGGCGATGGCGGCGAAGCGGATTCTGCGCTGCAACCCGTGGCATGAAGGAGGCGTCGATCCTGTGCCCCCGCGTTGAAGGGTGCTGGACCGACCGGAATATGGGGCATTGATGGATCAGAAACGGCTCTTCCTGGCGATCGCGGTATCGCTGGCGATCTTGCTGGGCTTCCAGTTCCTGGTTGCTCCGCATTTGCCCAAACCGCCGCAGCAGCAGATCGCGCTGACGGACCATCCGGCGACGACGCCCCCGGAGGGCGCGCCGGGCGCCGCGGTGCCGGCGGCGCCGGCGGTCGAGCCCGCGAATGTGCCGCGGGTGAAGATCGATGCACCGCGGGTGGACGGGTCGATCAACCGGCTGGGGGCGAAGCTGGATGACCTGGTGCTGAAGGACTACCGGGAGGAGATCGGACCGACCTCGCCGTTGGTTCGGCTGCTGGAACCGCGCTCGCAGGCGCACCCGTATTATATCCAGTATGGTTGGACGGCGCCGGCCGGGGATACCGTGAAGCTGCCGGACAACGACACGGTGTGGACGGCGTCGTCGGACACGCTGACGCCGGACAAGCCGGTGACGCTGTCGTGGGATAACGGCGCCGGCCTGATCTTCCAGATCGGCTTCCGGGTCGATGACGACTATATGTTCGCGGTCACCCAGACGGTGAGGAACGAGACGGGCGAAGCCGTCAAGCTGTTCCCGTGGTCGCGCATCCGGCGCGACTACAAGCCGGAGGTGGCCGGCTACTACGTGCTGTTCGAAGGCCTGCTGGGCGTAGTCGACGGCACGTTGCAGGAGACATCGTACGACAAGGCGAAGTCGGAAGGCGACAAGAAGGACGGGCTGGCGTACGAGGCGGCCGCGACCGGCGGCTGGGCGGGGATTACCGACAAATACTGGCTGACCTCGCTGGTGCCGGACCAGGCACTGCCGTCCAAGGTGAATTTCCGCCACACCGACGATCATGGCGACCACTACCAGGTGGATTACATCAGCACCGATCCGCTGAACGCGCCCGCGCATGGCGACGTGACGACGATCAGCCATGTGTTCGCCGGTGCGAAGGTGGTGAACCTGCTGGATCGCTACGAGGCGAATTTGCATATTCCCCACTTCGACAAGGCGGTCGATTTCGGGATGTTCTATTTCCTGACCAAGCCGATCTTTTTCGCGCTCGATTTCCTGAACGGGCTGCTGGGTAATTTCGGTTTGGCGATCATGGTGTTTACCGTGTTCGTGAAGGGGCTGTTCTTCCCGCTGGCGAACTACTCCTACCGATCCATGAGCAAGATGAAGCTGCTGGCGCCGCGGATGACGGCGCTGCGGGAGCGGCTGAAGGACGACCCGCAGAAGATGCAGCAGGAGATGATGGCGCTGTATCGGGCGGAGAAGGTCAATCCGGCCTCGGGCTGCCTGCCAATGGTGGTGCAGATCCCGGTGTTCTTCTCGCTGTATAAGGTGATTTTCGTCACCATCGAGATGCGGCAGGCGCCGTTCTTCGGCTGGATCCATGACTTGTCGCAGGTGGATCCGACGAATGTGTTCAACCTGTTCGGGCTGCTCCCATTCAATCCGGCGGCGTATGTTCCGCTGCTGCACCTGGGGGCGTGGCCCCTGATCATGGGCTGCACGATGTTCCTGCAGCAAAAGATGAACCCGCCGCCGCCGGACCCGGTGCAGGCCAAGCTGTTTCAGTTCATGCCTATCATTTTCACCTTCATGATGGCGAAGTTCCCGGCCGGTCTGATCATCTACTGGAGCTGGAACAACACGCTGTCGGTAGCGCAACAATGGTTGATCCAACGACGCACGCGGCTGGCGAAGCCGTCATTGGCTCGCACCTGACTTCAGGTGACGGCTCGCCCCTGACTTCAGGTGACGGCTCGCACCCGACTTCAGGTGACGGCTCGCACCCGACTTCAGGTGACGGCCCGCCCCTGACTTCAGGTGATGGGCGGGACTTAACGCCGGATGAGCAGGCGGCGGCGCTGGAAGCTGGCCGCCTGCTGTTCGCGGCCGAGTGCCAGTTCTTTTTCGGCGCGCAGAAGCTTGACCAACTGCCGCCGCCGAACGGCACGGAGATCGCGTTCGCGGGGCGATCGAATGTCGGCAAGTCCTCGCTGCTGAATGCGTTGACCGGGCGGAACACGCTGGCGCGGGTGTCGTCGGAGCCTGGGCGGACGCGGCAGTTGAATTTCTTCGACCTCGGCGGCCGGCTGACACTGGTGGACATGCCTGGGTATGGTTACGCACGGGCATCGAAGGACATCAAGGCCGACTGGCAGGGGATGATGTTCG
>DATARX010000445.1:0-3017 GCA_036263955.1 Rhodopila sp. | reverse complement strand
TAGAAAGGAATCTCGTCGTCCAGATCCCCGCCCTTCGGCGCATCCCAGGACGGACCACCGGATCGCGCGCCACCCGCCGGGGCGCGTGCCGCGGCCGGGGCCCGTTCGCGCGGCGCATAGTCACTTCCGCCACCGCCACCGCCGGCGCCACCCTCGAACCCGCCACCGCCGTAGCCACCGCCCTCACCGCCACCCGCGCGCCCATCCAGCATCGTCAATTGGCCGTTGAACCGGCCAATCACGACCTCGGTGGTGTAGCGTTCCTGACCCTGCTGGTCGGTCCACTTGCGGGTCTGCAACGCCCCTTCGACGTAAATCTTCGCGCCCTTCTTCAGGAACCGCTCCGCGACATCCGCCACGCGGTCATTGAAGATCACCACCCGATGCCATTCGGTCCGCTCCTTCCGTTCCCCGGAGGCGCGATCGTTCCAGGTCTCGCTGGTCGCCAGGGTCAGGTTGACGATCTTGCTGCCATCCTGGGTGGAGCGGACTTCCGGGTCTTTCCCCAGATTACCGACCAGAATGACCTTGTTTACGGAGCCTGCCATCGTCCCAATCCTTTCCCGAGACTCGAAATACGAGTATCCGATCGCAGAGAAGCGTGAGTCGCGCCGCGATCACGATTCGCCGCATGAAATCGGATACTTCAAACCAAAAGCGACGAATTGCGCTTCTATGAAGTGCAATCCTACCGCAATCCCCGTCTAGCGACCATTGGTTAAGATATTCCTTACAAACCAAGGCGATCGACCCTCACGCCACGACCGACTCGGCCGCCAGCCGCCGCGGCAGGTCATGATGAACACAGCGGCCAAGGCCGACACAGAAATGGCTGACCACCGGCGCCAACCTCTCCGCCGCTTCCCTGGCACCGGCATTCGCCTCGGCCAACCGAGCGGCGGCGTCCCGCGCGCGTGACGCGATCGCCGGCCAGTCCAGGTTCGCCAGCACGCCATCGCGCAACACGAACCGCCCGCCGATCATCACATCGCGCACCGCGCCGCCATCCTCCCCGTTCACCAGCTGATTCACCGCGTTGTTCAGCGGCACCATGTTCACGTGATCCAGGTCCAAAAACACCAGGTCCGCCTTGAACCCCGGCGCGATCCGGCCGATCAGGTCTCCCATGCCCAGCACCGCGGCCCCGCCCTCGGTCGCCAGCCGCAGCGCCTCGGCGGAGCCGATCCAATCCGCCGGCGCCCGGTCGAACACGCGGGAGACATAGGCCGCCAGCCGCATCGCCTCGAACATGTTCTGGTTGTCCGACGACGAGGACCCATCCGTCCCCACCCCGACCGCGACCCCGCCCGCGATCGCCCGCCGCATATCCGCGATACCGTTGCCCAGCCGCATATTCGACCCGGGATTGTGCGCCAGCGTCCCGCCACGACGCGCGATCAATTCGATCTCCTCGTCATCGATCCAGATCGCATGCGCACCGCTGAACCGCGGCCCCAGCAGGCCCACCTCGTCCAGATGGGCGGTCAACGTCGTGCCGTACCGCTTCAGCGCCCCGGCACGCTGAACCGGTGATTCCGCCAGGTGCGATTGCACCGCCAGCCCATATTCGTCGGCCAGGTCCCGACAGCCGCGCAGGAAATCGTCGGAACAATGCAGCGGGATGGTCGGCGCGATCCCAAGCCGAATCTGGTCGCTGCCGTAGGCCCAGGACCGCGCCGCCTCCCGGATCGGCGCCAGCGTGGCCTCGCCGGACGCCGCGCGCATCGCCTCCGCCACCGGCCGCAACGCCGTCGGGAACGCATCCAGCAAGCCAGGGATCGCCTGGTAAAACGTCCGATCGGCGATCATCGGCGAAATAACCGCGCGCATCCCCACATCGGCATACGCCCGAGCGACATCGTGCAGGGCCTCCGGAGAGGGAACCGGCAGCAGCGCCGACAGGTCGTAGCAGGCGGTACAGCCCTTGCGCACCATATCGATCGCCGTCAGCAGGGTCGAGAGATACCGGTCTTCACCCGTGCGCCCGCCGTTGACCCACGGACTGGCGTTCAACAGCAACTCCAGCGACCATTTGTCGCCCACCCCCTTCGCCAGCCCGCCATGACCGTGCGTATGCGCATTGACCAGGCCGGGAATGATCAACCGGTTGGTCGCATCGATCGTCCGCTCCGCCCGCGCCGAACCCGGTTCGACGATCGCCGCGATCGCATCCCCGTCCAGCACGATATCGGCCGCCCGAGCGCGCGTCTCCCCTGAGACCAGGACGATACCGCCCACGATAACAACGGGGTCTGTCTGCATCCGCGTGCTCCTACGTTAATCGCCGATCGGGAAACCGTACCACGTGCAAACCCGCAAGGGCCAACCGGTCGACCAGATGCCGGGCCGCCGCGGTCGCCATGAAGCATTCCGTCGGACGCGTCAGTTGACCGCCAGACGAGCGCAACGCGGCCGCCAGCACAGCTTCCAGTTCAGCATCGGGGACCGGGTCGGGAGATGGATCGAACATGCCCGCACGCTACACCGACCCGGCGCACAAAACAAGAACATATCGCCACGATCGCGCCTTGCCGCGCACGCCATGACTCCCGGCAGACTGAATGTAAAATGCAAACGAATGTCGTGGATTTCACTATATCCTTACAGTTCGGCACACAAAACCGACCCCGGTTATGCGAGTGAATTGTTATGGATGATACAGCCAGCACCTTGCATGCCCCGCGCCCCGAAGCGGCCGCGTCAAGCATCCGCTCGCTCTCAAACAGCGACGCCGTTGTCGCCGCCCTGATGTCCGGCGGCGACAGCCGCCTGGCGATCGACCCGCGGACCGGGACCAATAAATACCTGTGCCCACCCACACCCGTCGCGGACCAGGTCTGCGCGGCCTCCTGCACCGCATCGCCCGTCACCGAACGTGGGTTCCGCCGCGCCGCCGACCTCTACGCCCGCCTGGCCGACGGCCCGTCGCCGCTGAAACTGCAGCAATGCGGCCACGGCATCGCCCAACGCCTGCTTGCATATTTCGGCGTTGCCGATCGCGCCGAAGCGATCCTTTG
>DATARX010000295.1:0-4798 GCA_036263955.1 Rhodopila sp. | reverse complement strand
CATGAAGAGATGCAATACCAATACGGTCGATTCTATATCAGCGAAAATCCGCGGATGCTTCGATTCAATTATAAGACCGTCGACCGCAATAAGCTATGTGATATACAATAATGAACAATTATATGAGTAAAATCCGACATCAAAAATCCAATATAACACGCCAGCATAACACTGCACGGCAGAGTCAGTATGAACCGCCGAACGGGATCGTGCCTTCTTCGTGCCTTCGTGCCTTCGTGCCTTCGTTGTATAAAATCGCGGTCTTCCCACCCCACAAGCCCCGCCAATCAAGACAACCCGCCGAAACAACCCTTATTAGAGAACCCACACAAATCACCACAACCAGCCTGACCGGCCCACCAACAAGGAGAACCCACCATGATAAAGGGCGAAGCCGACGTCACGCCAGCCGTCCTGGCGGTCATGGAGCGCACCAAAAACCCCCGCCTGCGCGAGATCATGCTGTCCCTCGTCGCCCACCTCCACAACTTCGTCCGCGACGTCCGCCTCACCGAGGCCGAGTTCCGCGAAGCCGCCGCCATCCTCAACGAAATCGGCCACCTCACCACCGACACCCACAACGAAATGGTCCTCATGGCCGGCTCGCTCGGTGTCTCCTCCCTGGTCTGCCTGATGAACAACGGCGCCAACGGACAGCAACCAACAACCCAGAACCTCCTAGGCCCCTTCTGGCGCCTGAATTCCCCACCCACCCCGAACGGCGGCTCCATCCTCCGATCCGACACACCCGGCGAACCCCTGTTCATGACCGGAACGGTGCAGGACGCCAACGGCACCCCCATCTCGGACGCCGAGGTCGATGTCTGGCATTCCTCCCCCGTTGGCCTCTACGAGAACCAGGACCCCGCCCAGGCCGACATGAACCTGCGCGGCAAGTTCACCACCGACACGAACGGCCGCTTCTGGTTCCGCTCCATCAAGCCCGCCGGCTACCCGATCCCCACCAACGGCGTCGTCGGCCGTCTGCTGCGGGCGCAAGACCGCCACCCCTATCGCCCGGCCCACATCCACGCCCTGATCTTCAAGCCCGGCTTCAAGACCCAGACCAGCCAGGTCTACGTCGACACCGACGAGAACCTCGAAACCGACGCCCAGTTCGGCGTTACCCAGGCCCTGGTCGGTCACTACATCCGCCACGACGAACCCCACCCGACCGCAGAGATCCGTGGCCCCTGGTATTCCCTGGACTACACCTTCGTCCTGGAACCCGGCGAGGCGGTGCTGCCCAAACCGCCGATCAAGTAACGTCCCTCCGCGGCGAGTACCGTCAGGGAGCGTGCCGCTCCAGTAACGGTATCCTGATCAGCATGGTTTCGCTGTGGGAAAGCGCGGTGACGACCCGCGCCGGAGAGGGCAGCCGCCGTTGCTTCTCCAACAGGGATCTCGACTTTAGTCACCTGGTTCATGGCCAAACGCAGATCATGCGCCGCACTTTATCAGACATGCCAAGGAAGCGGATTTGAAGTGACCGCCTATTCCGCGAGCCCCCTAAAACAACTTCCCCCCATTCGGCACCCGCAAATCCGGCCGCACCAGCACCACCGCCCCATCCTCATCCGGCATCCCCAGCACCAGCACCTCGCTGACAAACGGCCCGATCTGCCGCGGCGGAAAATTCACCACCGCGCACACCTGCCGCCCCAGCAACTGATCCGGCTTGTAATGCACCGTCAGTTGCGCGCTGGATTTCTTCACCCCGATCCCGTCCCCGAAATCGATCATCAGCTTGATCGCCGGCTTGTGCGCCTCCGGAAACCGTTCGGCCCCCACCACCGTGCCGACACGAACATCGACAGCCTCGAAGTCGGCATAATTGATTTCGTCCATCATTCCGATCCTCCCACATTGGCCTCGGCGGCGCACTGGGATAGTCTCACGTTTTCGCTGACTCCAAGAACCTCAAGGATCCCGATGCGCGATTACCAGCTTCCCGGCCGCAGTCCGGTCTATGCCACTCACGGGATGGCGGCAACGTCCATGCCCGCCGCGACGCTGACCGCGCTGGACGTCCTGCGCGCCGGCGGCAACGCGCTGGATGCCGCCGTCGCCGCCGTCGCGGTGCAATGCGTGATCGAGCCCCAGTCCACCGGCATCGGCGGCGACTGCTTCTGCCTCTACGCCCCCGCCGGCACCGGCAAGGTCTACGCCCTCAACGGCTCCGGCCGAGCGCCCGCCGCCGCCAACATCGACTGGTTCGAAAGCCACCAGATCCGCGCGCTGGAAAACACCTCGGCGCATTCCGTCACCGTCCCCGGCGCCGTCAGCGCCTGGGAAACCCTGCTGAAAGCCCACGGCCGCAAGGGCCTCGATGAACTGCTGCAGCCCGCCATCCGCTTCGCCGCCGAGGGCTGGCCGGTGCACCCGAAAGTCTCCTGGGACTGGGCCCGCGGCGTCGAAAAACTCCGCAAGGGCGGCTCCACCCCCTTCCTGCCCAACGGCACCGCCCCGAACGTCGGTGACGTCTTCACCCAGCCCGCGCTGGCCGAAACCCTCCGCGCCATCGCCAAGCACGGCGCCAAGGCGTTCTACGAAGGCCCCGTCGCCGCCGACATGGTCGCCACCCTGCGCGAACGCGGCGGCCTGCACACCGAGGAAGATTTCGCCCGCGGCCTGCACAACGCCGAGTTCGTCGAGCCGATCCACCTGAACTGGAAGGGCTACGACGTCTACCAGTGCCCGCCCAACGGCCAGGGCCTCCTCGTCCTCATGATCCTCGGCATGCTCGGTGGTCTCCCGTCCGCCCCCGACGGCGCCTCCGGCCTGATCCGGGCGCACCGCCACATCGAGGCCGCGCGCCTGGCGTACCGCGACCGCGACGCCTTCCTGGCCGACCCCGGCGCCGTGGATGTTCCGGTCAAGAAACTGCTGAGCCCGGAATACCTCGCCGCCCAGCGCGCCCTCATCAGCGACACCGCGGCGATGCGCAAACTCCCCGCCGCCGGCGAATCGATCCTGCCGCCGCACAAGGACACGGTCTACCTCTGCGTCGTCGACAAGGACGGCAACGCCTGTAGTTTCATCAACTCCCTGTTCGAGAATTTCGGCAGCGGCATCCTTGCGCACCAGTCCGGCGTCATGCTGCAGAACCGCGGCTTCGGCTTCCGGGTGGAGCGTGATCATCCCAACTGCATCGCCGGCGGCAAGCGCCCGATGCACACGATCATTCCGGGGATGCTGGTCAAGGACGGCCGCGCGGTGATGCCGTTCGGCGTCATGGGCGGCCATTACCAGCCGGTCGGGCAGTCCTGGTTCCTGACCAACTTCCTGGAATACGGCCTGGACATCCAGCAATCGATCGATCTGTTCCGTCTCTTCCCCACCGGCGGCAAGCTTCAGGTGGAACGCGGCGTGCCGGAGGACCTGGTGCGCAAGCTCGCCGCGATGGGTCACAGCCCGGTCCCGACCGAACGCCCGCATGGCGGCGGCCAGGCCATCTGGATCGACCACCAGCGCGGCGTCCTGATGGCCGGCTCCGAACCCCGCAAGGACGGCCTGGCGCTGGGCTACTGATCGCTGGCATGAAGCAGGGAAGGCGAGGGGGCTTTGCCCCCTCGACCCCCAGCAAAGGCACAGCCTTTGCAATCCATTCATTAAGGTTTGTGGGCTAAGGGGGCCGACATTGCCGTCTCAACCACTGAGTAGGCCCCCTTAGCCAACAAACCTAAAGAGGGTCCCAAGGGGCGTCGCCCCTTGGCGGGGTCGAGGGGCAGCGCCCCTCGCCTTGCTCCTTCCTCTCCAACGTCCGGGAACCAACGCCATGTCCGAACCCTGTGACCTGACAGCCGTCGAAGCCCGCCGCCTGATCGGCGCGAAACAGCTCTCCGCCTCCGAACTGCTGGAAAGCTGCATCGCCAGCATCGACAGCGTCGACCCCGCCGTCAACGCCATGGTCGCGCGCGACTTCGACCGCGCCCGCATCACGGCGAAAGCCGCCGACGCCGCCGTCGCTCGCGGCGAAGACCTGCCGCCGCTGCACGGCCTGCCGATCGGCATCAAGGACCTCGAACCGACCGCGGGCCTGCGCACCACCTTCGGCAGCCCGATCTTCAAGGACAACGTGCCGGACCAGGACAAGCGCCTGGTCGCCGCCATTCGCAACGCCGGCGCCATCGTCATCGGCAAGACCAACACGCCGGAGTTCGGGGCAGGGGCCAACACCCGCAACGCCGTCTACGGCGCCACCGGCAACCCGTTCGATCCCGCGAAATCCTGCGCCGGCTCCTCCGGCGGCTCCGCCGTGGCGCTGGCCACCGGGATGGCGCCGCTCTGCCAGGGCTCCGACACCGGCGGATCGCTGCGCAATCCCGCCGCCTTCTGCGGCATCGTCGGCTTCCGCCCGACGCCGGGCCTGGTGCCTACCGAACGCCGCCCGCTCGGCTGGAACAACCTGTCCGTCGTTGGCCCCATGGGACGCACCGTCGCCGACACCGCGTTGCTGCTCAGCGCCATCATCGGCGACGACGCCGGCGACCCGCTGGCCACCACGATCCACGGCGCCACGGTGCACCGCCCTGGCGACGTCTACCCGCTACAGCCGCTCGACCTGGCGAACCTCCGCGTCGCCCTCACCCCCGACTTCGGCTTCGCCCCGACCGAGCGGCACATCGCCGAGGTGTTCGCCGAAAAGACCGGATTGTTCCGTCACGTCTTCGCCCGGGCCGACGATACCACGCCGGACTGTTCCGGTTCCGATGAGGCGTTCGAGGTGCTGCGCGCCCTCGGCTACCTCGCCTCCCATCTGGAGAAACTCCGCAAGACCCCGGATCTGGTCGGACCC
>DATARX010000309.1:0-9987 GCA_036263955.1 Rhodopila sp. | reverse complement strand
TCCAGCCGGTCCGTCAGCGCGCCAAGCAGCGTCTCGTCGCCGGACAGTCCGGCGACCTGCATCACCGCATCGACCAGCGCCGGATCGTTCGACGGCACCACGCCCAGCGAGTCGCCCGGTTCGTAAGCGATCCCGGACCCTTCCAGCGACACCGCGACATGATGCGTGTCGGACGTCGAGCGGCTGCCGGTCAGCCGCGCATGTTCGGTGATCTCCGCCTCGAACGGCCGGGCGCGGGTCGGCGCCTCGGCGCCCGGGCGGGCGAAATCGACGTGGATGACGGATGCGCCGGCGTCCTTGATCCCGACCTCGGCATTCAGGTGCTGCAACGTAGTGTCGATCCAGCCGGAAGCCGGCGTCTCGAAATCCAGGTCGCACTCGATCCGGTCGGCGATGCGGGCGCCACCCAGCTCGGCCAGGCGTTCATCGATCTTGCGACCGATTTCGCAGTACTGTGCATAGGCCCGGTCGCCCAGTGCCAGCACGGCGAAGCGGGTCTTCTCGAACCGCGGCGCGTCCGCCGCCATCAGCCCTTCATAGAAATCGACCGCCCGCTGCGGCGGGTCGCCCTCGCCCCAGGTGGACGCCACGATCAGCAGATTTTCCGCCGCCGCCGCCTGCGCCGGGGTAAAATCCGCCATGTCCAGGACCTTCGGCGCGAACCCCAGCTTCGTCGCCACTTTGCGGGCCTGCGCCGCCAGCGCCTCGGCGTTGCCGGACTCGGTGCCGAACAGGATCGTCAGCGGCACGCGCTTGGCCGGCGGCGCGGCCGGGGCGGCCGCGTGCGGGTCGTTCGCCGCCTGCAGTCCCGCCAGGTATCCGGACAGCCACGCCCGTTGCTCCGGCGTGGTCACCGAGATCACGCGGTTCAGTGCGGCGATCTGCTCCTCCGCGAATGGTGCGGTGCTTGGCAGCACGGGGGCGCTCTGCATGCGATTTCCTTCAGAATGTAGCCCGGGCGGCGAAATCCGCGCCCTGGGCTGCAACGGTCATTGACGTCGTGACGCCCATTGACGTCGTGACGCCCGTATGGACAGCAACGCCCGGCAGGGGCGGCATACGGTCGGCATGCAAGCTTCGCAGGCCAGGGTTTCGAAGCTTTGTATCCGGCGCCGCGATGGACCGTGGATCGATCCGGCGGCCAGGGAGGCGGGAATATTCCATCGAAACACGGTGCCTTGGAACGCGATAGCGGCGCGAATGGGAGCGTCTTAGGAGGATATTTTTCCAAAAACTGCAAGAGGAATGCTGATATTTAGAATAACTTTCCCAAACCGCCGAATCCCGGAGCGTTGCCTTTCCTTTTCCGGGTCCAGAAGGAAAAATCCACCCTCAGGTTGCCAGCGCGCCGTCGCGCTACCATGGTGCGGCGCTTGAACCAGACCCCGCCGAGGCAACGATGGACGACGATTTCCGCAAGGCCGCACTCGATTACCACCGCCTTCCCAGGCCCGGGAAACTCACGATCGAGCCGACCAAGCGCATGGCCACCCAGCGCGACCTCGCCCTCGCGTACTCCCCCGGCGTCGCCGCCGCCTGCGAGGCAATCAAGGCGGATCCCGACACCGCCCACGATTACACTGTCCGGGGCAACCTCGTCGCCGTCATTTCCAACGGCTCCGCCGTGCTCGGTCTTGGCAATATCGGCCCGCTGGCCAGCAAGCCGGTGATGGAAGGCAAGGCCGTCCTGTTCAAGAAGTTTGCCGGCATCGACGTCTTCGATATCGAGGTCGATGCCGCCGACCCGGCCAAATTCTGTGACGTCGTCGCCGCGCTGGAACCGACCTTCGGCGCGATCAACCTGGAAGACATCAAGGCGCCGGAATGCTTCGCGATCGAGGCGGAACTTCGGTCGCGCATGCGCATCCCGGTATTCCACGACGACCAGCACGGCACCGCCATCACCGTCGCCGCTGCGGTGCGCAACGGCTTGCTGCTGCAAGGCAAGGAACTGTCCGAGGTCAAAGTGGTGACCTCGGGCGCCGGGGCCGCCGCGCTGGCCTGCGTCGACCTGCTGGTTTCCATGGGGCTGCGGCCCGAAAACGTCACCCTGACCGACATCAAGGGCGTGGTGACCAAGGACCGGCCGAACATGCTGCCGAACATGGCGCGCTATGCCCGGGACACCAACGCCACCACCCTGCAAGAAGCCCTCCCCGGCGCCGATATCTTCATGGGACTGTCCGCGCCACGGATCCTGAAGCCCGAATGGCTGCCGCTGCTGGCCGACAGACCGCTGATCCTGGCGCTCGCCAATCCCGACCCCGAAATCGACCCCGACCTGGTGGTCGCCGCCAGGCCGGACGCGATCATCGCCACCGGCCGCAGCGACTATGCCAACCAGGTCAACAACGTCCTGTGCTTCCCGTTCATCTTCCGCGGTGCGCTGGACGTCGGCGCCACCACGATCAATGAGGCGATGAAGATCGCCGCCGTCGAAGCCATCGCCAAGCTGGCGCGGGTCGAGGCCAGTGAGGTCGTCGCCGCGGCCTATGGCGGCGCCGCCCCGGTGTTCGGCCCGGACTACATCATCCCCAAGCCGTTCGATCCCCGCCTGATCCTGGAGATCGCCCCCGCCGTCGCCCGTGCGGCGATCGAAACCGGGGTCGCGCGCCGGCCGATCGCCGATTTCCTCTCTTATCAGCGAGACCTGGAACGCTTCGTGTTCCGCTCCGGCTACCTGATGCGCCCGGTGTTCGAGGCGGCGAGCCGCGATCCCAAGCGCATCGCGTTCGCGGAAGGCGAGGACGAACGCGTCCTGCGCGCCGCGCAGACCCTGGTGGACGACGGGATCGCCCAGCCGGTCCTGCTGGGCCGGCGCGACGTCATCGCCGCCAAGGTCAGGGAGATGGGGCTGCGGCTGAACCTCGGCCAGTCCGTGGAGATCCTGGATCCGTCGAACGACCGGGACGTGTTCGACCGGCTGTTGCCGGAATACCAGCGTCTCGCCGGCCGGCGCGGCACCCCGCCGGATCCGGCGGCAAGGCGCATGGCAAGCCGGCCCTCTGTGGCCGCGGCGATGCTGCTGCATGACGGCCAGGTGGACGCCGCGATCTGCGGCGGGACCAGCGGATGGTGGCGGCAGATCCAGTATATCCTGCCGATTATTCCGCGCCGCCCGGACGTCAAGCGGGTCTACGCCCTGTCCTGCCTGATCATCCCCAGCGGTGTCCTGTTCATCTGCGATACCTTCATGGTGGTCGATCCCACCGCCGAACAGATCGCCGAAATGACCCTGCTGGCGGCGGACGAAGTGCGCGGCTTCGGCCTCAGCCCGAAGGCGGCGCTGGTGTCGCACTCCAGCTTCGGCAGCAGCGACAGCCAGTCGGCCCGCAAGATGCGCCAGGCGCTGGCGCTGATCCGCGCGCGCGCCCCCGGCCTGGAAATTGATGGCGAGATGCACGCCGACGCCGCCCTGGTGCAGGCGATCCGCGATCGCGCGGTGCCCGACAGCCGGCTGACCGGCAGCGCCAACCTGCTGATCATGCCGACCCTGGATGCGGCCAACATCTCCTTCAACGTACTGAAAGCGGCGGCGGATGGACTGCCGGTCGGGCCGATCCTGCTGGGGATGTCGAAGCCGATCCACGTTGTGGTGCCGAGTGTGACCGCCCGCGGAATCGTCAACCTGAGTGCTCTGGCGGTTGTCGAGGCGCAGGAGCACGTTAAAGCAGATCCCGTTTAGATTGCTGTCCGAACGGGTAAGGATGCGCGCTAAGACGAAGTGCTATGTCCTGCCCCCGAAGTTCGCCGCATTATGCGGCGGACGGTGGGGACAGCAGGCCACTGAAACCAAAGAGTTCGGGTAGGTGCATCCGGGCACCCGCGCAGGCGAAGAGGCCGAGGCCGTGTTGCTCACAATGGAACACCTCTAACCATGTTATGGCTCTTGCTCGGCGGCGTGGTCCTGTTCCTGCTGCTGGGCGGGTTGCGGGCGTTTGAACGGGCGTCGGTCACCTCCATCAAGGCGCTGTTCACCTGGATCGCGGCGCTTGGCGGCCTGAGCCTGGCGCTGCTGCTGATCCTGACCGGCAAGGGCGGGATCGCGCTGGGCGCGCTGACCTTGTTCGGACCACTGATCTATCAGCAATGGCAGGCCGCACGCGGGCGGCGGGTCGGCGGTGGTCCGTCAAGCGGCGCCTCGGGCGGTGGTACATCACGACGCGCCGCTGGCGATAATAAACCACGACGCGCCGCTGGCGCGATGTCCCAGCAAGAGGCCTATGAGGTGCTGGGGCTGCGTCCGGGGGCCTCGAAAGCCGAGATCCTCGCGGCGCATCGCCGTCTGATGCGCGGCGCCCACCCCGATACGGGCGGGTCGGATTGGCTTGCCGCGCGCATAAATCTGGCGCGTGACGTTCTGCTAGGGTAAGATAATCGTTGAGTCATTTGACGAACACTTTTTCGCGTTTCTAATCGCGGTTGTGTGAGCGGTAGTGGTTGCCACTCTTCGCCATATTTTTGCCTGCCGCTCATGATTCTTACAGATGCTTTTCACTCGGAGTCGATGCGTGATCAAAAAACTGCGCAAAGCCGTTCTTCCTGTCGCCGGCCTGGGCACGCGCTTCCTGCCCGCTACCAAGGCGACCGCCAAGGAGATGCTCCCCGTCGTCGATAAACCGTTGATTCAATATGCCGTCGAAGAGGCGCGGGCCGCCGGCATCGAGCAATTCTGCATGGTCACCGGCCGCGGCAAGACCGCGCTGGTGGAGCATTTCGACGTTGCCTACGAACTGGAAGCGACGCTGCGCGAACGCGACAAGAAAGAGGCCCTGGCCTCCATGTCCGGCACCCAAAGCGAACCTGGCTCCATCACCACGGTGCGCCAGCAGGTGCCGCTGGGACTCGGCCACGCGATCTGGTGCGCGCGTGCGTTTATCGGTGACGATCCGTTTGCGATCCTGTTGCCGGACGACCTGGTGCTGGCCGAAACGGCCTGCCTGCAGCAGCTTGCCGAGGCTTATTATCAAACCGGTGGCAACATCGTCGCGGTAACCGAGGTGCCACACGAGCAGACCAACCGCTATGGCATCCTGAAGGTCGGCAAGGATGACGGTCGCCTGGTCGAGGTGACCGGCCTGGTCGAAAAGCCCGCCCCCAAGGACGCGCCCTCCAACCTGTCGATCATCGGCCGCTACATCCTGATGCCGGAAGTGATCAAGTATCTGGCGTTGATGGAGCGTGGCGCCGGCAATGAGGTGCAGTTGACCGACGGCATGGCCCGGCTGATCGGCGAGCAGCCGTTCCACGGCCTGCGGTTCGAGGGACGCCGCTTCGACTGCGGCGACAAGGTCGGGTTCCTGGAGGCTCAGATCGCGTTCGCCCTGAAACGGCCGGACCTGGCCGATGCCGTGCATGCCTTCCTGAAGAAATACGTCTGACGGAGCGCGACGCCATGGCTTTCTCCCATCACTTCGATCCCACGGTGCTGCGCGAATACGACATTCGCGGCATCGTCGGGCGCACGTTGCATCCGGCCGACGCATTCGCGATCGGCCGGGTGTTCGGCTCCATCGTCGCCGGCAATGGCGGCAAGCGGGTCGCCGTCGGCTACGACGGGCGACTGACCAGTCCGGAACTGGAGCAGTCGCTGGTCGACGGCCTGCGTGCCAGCGGCATGGAGGCGCTGCGGATCGGCCGCGGCCCGACGCCGATGCTGTACTACGCCGCGACCAAGTTGGAGACGGACGGCGCGGTGATGGTCACCGGGTCGCACAACCCGGCCGACTACAACGGCTTCAAGATGATGCTGGGGCGCAAGCCGTTCTTCGGCCAGCAGATCCTGCAGATCGGCAAGCTGGCCGAGGCCGGCGACGTGGTGCCGGCCGCGACGGGGTCCGAACAGACGGTTGATATCGCCGACGACTATATCGCCCGCCTGCTGTCCGACTGGGACGGCGGCGATCGCATGCTGAAAGTGGTGTGGGACAACGGCAACGGCGCGGCCGGGGATGTGCTGGCGAAGCTCGTGGAGTCGCTGCCGGGCGAGCATGTGGTGCTGAACGGGACGATCGACGGGCGCTTCCCCGCGCATCATCCGGATCCGACGGTGCCGGCGAACCTGGCGCAGTTGATCGCCGAGGTGCGCGACCAGAACGCCGATATCGGGATTGCCTTCGACGGCGACGCGGATCGGATCGGGCTGGTGGACGATGCGGGACAGATCCTGTTCGGCGACCAGCTTATGGTGATCCTGGCGCGGGACGTGCTGAAGGCGCATCCCGGTGCCACGATCATCGCCGACGTGAAGGCCAGCCAGGTGCTGTTCGATGAGATCGGCAAGGCCGGCGGCGCGCCGCTGATGTGGAAGACCGGGCACTCCCTGATCAAGTCGAAGATGGCGGAAACCGGCAGCCCGCTTGCCGGGGAGATGTCCGGGCATATCTTCTTCGCGGATCGCTGGTACGGGTTCGACGACGCATTGTATGCCGCCGTCCGCACCCTCGGCATTGTCGCGCGGATGGACCGCAAGCTGTCGGCGGTGCGGGACGCCCTGCCGCACGTGATCAACACACCGGAAGTGCGCTTCGACTGCGACGATCGCCGCAAGTTCGCGGTGATCGAGGAAGTCGCGGCGCGGCTGAAGGCCGAGGGTGCGAAAGTGTCCGCGACCGACGGCGTCCGGGTGCAGACCGCGGATGGCTGGTGGCTGCTGCGGGCCTCCAACACCCAGGCGGTGCTGGTGGCGCGATGCGAGGCCACCACGGCTGCGGGGCTGGAGCGGTTGAAGGCCGCGCTGGTGAAGCAGCTTGCGGCGTCGGGGCTGGCGGAACCGGATTTTTCCGGCAGCCACTCCGGCCATTGAACGGCGGGTTCGGCTTCACGGACGGGACAGGCGGCGCGTCAAAAAATCGACCAGGATCTGCACCCGAACGGGTCTGGGACCGTTGGGCGGGGTGAGGAGGTAGAGGCTGGCGTTCGATCCGCTCCAGTTCGGCAGGATCTGCTCCAGCCGCCCATCTGCCATCGCGGGTCCGGCGATGAACGCCGGCAGTGCGGCGATTCCGATACCGGCGACGGCGGCAAGCAGCATCGTGTCGCCGTTGTTTGCCCGCAGGCGGCCGGATGGGCGGACGGTGACGGCCTCCCCGGCCGGGTTGGTGAGGTGCCAGGTGTCGCGGGTGCGCTGGTATGCGTACGCGAGGCAATCGTGGTTGGCGAGGTCGGCGGGATGCGCTGGCCGGCCTCGGCGATCGAGGTAGGCGGGGGCGGCGACGATCATCCCCGGCACCGGCGCGAGGCGGCGCGCCAGGAGCGACGAGTCGGCCAGGACGCCGATGCGCAGCGCCGCGTCGAACCCTTCGCCGATCACGTCGACCAGCGCGTCACTGAGGTGCAGGTCGACCGAGACCGCGGGATTTTGTTGCAGGAAGTCCGGCAGGATCGGCGCGAGTTGGCTGACGCCGAAGGACATCGGCGCGGCCAGCCGGATCAGCCCGCGCGGGGTGGCGGATTGCGCCAGCAGCGCGTCCTGGGCGGCTTCCGCGTCCGCCAGCAGCCGGGCGGCGCGATCGGCGAGGGCGTGGCCGGCGTCGGTCAGGGCGAAGCGGCGGGAGGTGCGGTTGAGCAGGCGGGAACCGAGCCGCTGTTCGAGGCGGACGAGGGCTTTGGAGACGGTGGGGGCGGACAGGCCGAGGTCGACGGCGGCGGCGGTGATGCCGCGCATCTCAACCACCTTGGCGAAGATCGCCATCGCTTCCATGTCGGGCAGCCTGGACATAAGAATCTGAAATATTGTGTTATCGTTCTTTCTACTTCTTTGGTTCATGAGCGTCCACATATGCCTTGGCATCGGCGCCGGCGCTTGGCCGGACTCGAATACAGGAGATCGCGATGGCTAAGGTTCTGGTGCTGTACTATTCGACTTACGGGCATATCGAGACCATGGCGCACGCCGTGGCCGAGGGCGTGCGGGCGGCGGGCGCAGAGGTCGATGTCAAGCGCGTGCCCGAGACGGCGCCGCTGGAGGTCGCGCAGGCGGCCCATTTCAAGCTGGATCAGGCGGCGCCGGTCGCCG
Source organism: Rhodopila sp. (assembly GCA_036263955.1). Classification (GTDB taxonomy): domain Bacteria; phylum Pseudomonadota; class Alphaproteobacteria; order Acetobacterales; family Acetobacteraceae; genus Rhodopila. Next base: position 1,970 of record DATARX010000309.1, on the reverse strand, counting down.
TGGTTGCCGATCTGGCCGATTATGACGCGATCATCGTTGGCACCCCGACGCGGTTCGGGCGGATTTCCTCGCAGATGGCGAGTTTCCTTGACCAGGCCGGTGGGCTTTGGGCGAAGGGCGCGCTGAACGGCAAGGTCGGGGCGGCGTTCACCTCCACGGCGGTGCAGCATGGCGGGCAGGAGACGACATTGTTCTCCATCATCACCAACCTGCTGCATTTCGGCATGGTCATTGTCGGGATGGACTATGGCTATGGGGCGCAGATGACGTTGGAGGAGATCGTGGGCGGCGCGCCGTATGGGGCGACGACGATCGCCGCGGGGGACGGGTCGCGGCAGCCTTCGCAGAAGGAACTGGACGGGGCGCGGTACCAGGGGCGGCGGGTGGCCGAGGTGGCTGGCAAGCTGTTCGGGTAAGCGATTTCGCGGTTTGGGTTGGACGCCTGCCGGACTGGGTTCGGCAGGCGTTTTCTGTTGGGGGAGCGCGGCCGGGGCGGGGTTTGGGGTGGGCTTGGGATTTTGCGCAGAGATCGCCGAGTCTTTGAGATCGCCGAGAATCTGGCTGTTGGGTTGGGGTGGGACTCGCCGCTTTGCGGCTCGTGGTCAGGCGGTTGGGGCGGTGAACTGGGCGGCTGCTTGCGCGGCGGCGTGGGCGGCGCTGTTGTTCCTCAGGTTTTCGGTGATGCGCCGGGCGGCGTCCGATTTATCGAAGGCCCGTTTGTCGAAGGCCCGGTTGTCGAAGGCCCGGTTGTCGAAGGATCCCCAGGCTTTGCCGTCCTTGGCGCCGGTTGCGATGGCGTGGCGCGTGGCTTCGATCAGCGCGATGGCCTTGTCGACTTGCGGGCGGGCTGGTTCGGCGGCGGGGTGCGGGGCAGCGGTCGCGGCGGGCTGGGGTTGCAGGCCGGCGCGGCGGTCCTTTTGCAGTTGGTCGAGTTTGCGCTGGGATTTATGGGACTCGCGGCTGAGGCTGACGGCGCTGCCGCGCAGGCGGAGGACTCGGGTCAACGGCATGTCGGGCGTGGCGGCCTGGCTGAGCGCCTCCAGCGCGTGGAAGCTGAAGCTGACGATTTCGGCGGCGAGGCGGAGTTCGTTTTCGGTTTCCGGGTTGTAGGCGGCGAGCATTTTGCGGGCGGCGTCGCGCGCGGCGGCGCGGTCACCGTCGGCACCGGTGAGGAACAGCAAAGCGAGGCGGCCCAGGATGGTGTCCAGGATGGCGGTGGGGAGCGTGGCGGCGAGGGACATGGGCTTGGCCTCTGGTTGGTCGGGTTTTGGGTTCTTGGTCTGTTCGGTTCGGGTATAGGCTTAAACTCCTTTACTTGCAAGAATAATATCCTTGTGGTGATTTGCGGTGGTGTCCGGGTGATGGGTCGGAGGCTTGGTTGTCAATCCTCTCGGCGGCGATCGGCATTTCGACGCAGGTTCCGGGCCGGCGAGGCAACAGTCTTTTGCAATGGCGCGAACGACGGCTGGGCGTCTTGCGTGATGGCGTGAACGACGCCGGGGCGTCCGGCGCCGTGCGCGGGGCGGGTGGGCCGCTGGCGGCTTGGGTGTTTGGTTTGGCGACCGGTTTATTGCACGGAGATTATCGGAGTTCGTCGGAGGGCACGGGAGGGTGTTCGCGTGCATCTTGATCAGGGTGGCATTTTGATCAGGGTGGCATCTTGATCAGGGTGGCATCTTGATCAGGGTGGCGTCGTGATCAGCGTGGGGGCCCGTCGGGCTGGTGGCGACGGAGGTCCGGGTTTCGCGTTCGCCCGTGGCGGGCCGTCAAGGACTGGATTGCTCATTCGTCCTCCAATTTATCGCGGAGGAAGAACGAGGTTCGCGGAGGGGCCGCGGAGCGTTGCCGGGTTCGAATATCGATATTGGAGCGTATTGTATCGGCGGGTGTGGACGGCGACTCTTGCTGTCCGTCATGACCGGGACTGCCTATCGCGCGCATAATCGCTCGTCGAGCAGCGTCCCGACAGG
>DATARX010000193.1:0-17442 GCA_036263955.1 Rhodopila sp. | reverse complement strand
TGAACAACGTCGTGCTGTCGCCCCATGTCGGCAGCGCATCGAAAGAAACGCGCGACGCCATGGGTTTTCGTGCGTTGGACAACATTGCCGCCGTGCTGGCCGGCCGGCCGGCCATCGATCCTCTGTGGAGCTGACGATATGCCCGTTCTGTTCATCACCCGCCGCCTGCCTGCCGCGATCGAAGCCCTCGCGGCCCAGGCGTTCGAGGCGCGGCTGACGCCGTCCGACGTCGCGATCACCGACCTGGTCGCCAAAGCCGAGGGCGCGGATGCCCTGCTGTGCTGCCCCGGCGACGTGCTGGACGAAAAGGCGATCGCCGCGCTGCCAGCCTCGGTGAAAGTCATCGGCACGTTCAGCGTCGGTTACGACCACATCAATGTCGCCGCGGCGAAGGCGCGTGGGATCAGGATCTGCAACACTCCCGATGTCCTGAGCGTCGCCACCGCCGAATGCGCGATGCTGCTGCTGCTCGCCGCCGCTCGGCGTGCCGGCGAAGGGGAGAGGCTGGTGCGATCGGGCAAGTGGGAAGGCTGGGCGCCAACGCAGTTGCTGGGCACCCAGGTGTCCGACCGCCGGTTGGGCATCTTCGGCATGGGTCGTATCGGGCGCGAAATAGCTCGGATGGCGCGCGGGTTCGGCATGGAAATCCATTACCGTGATATGGCGCGCCTGCCGCCGGAGCTGGAGCACGGCGCGATCTTCCATGACAACGACGACAGTTTCCTGCCGATCTGCCAGTTCCTGTCGCTGAATGCACCGGGCGGTGACGGCACCAAGCATTGGCTGGATCGTGGCCGGATTGCGAAACTGCCGACCGGCGCGGTGGTGGTGAACGCCGCTCGCGGCACGCTGGTGGATGATACCGCGCTGATCGCCGCCCTGCGCGACGGCCATGTCGCCGCCGCCGGCCTGGACGTCTACAACGGCGAACCCAAGCTGAACCCGACCTACCTGACGCTGGAGAACGTGGTGCTGCTGCCCCACCTGGGCAGCGCAACGACGGAAACCCGCGACGCCATGGGCCGTATCGTCCTGTCCGGCATCAAGGCGCTGCTGGCGGGCGAAACGCCGTCGAATCTCGTCGCATGAGGATCGCTGTCGGCGGCTTCCTGCACGAAAGCCATTCCTTCGCCCCACGGCCAACGACCTACGCCGATTTCCTGCAACCCGGCGGTTTGCCGCCGTTCTCGGCCGGCGCCGGATTGATCGAGGCGATGCGTCCCCGATCCGTCCCGTTGGCCGGCGCGATCGCGGTGGCGGAAGAGGCCGGGGCGGAACTGGTCCCGCTGGCCTGGGGCTTCGCCAATCCGGCCGGCCCGGTCGAGGACGAGGCGTTCGAGCGTATCGCCGCCCGGATTTGCGCGGCGCTGTCGGTCGCGCTGGACGAAGGCACGCTGGACGGCGTCTACCTGGATCTGCACGGTGCCGCGGTGGTCGACAGTTTTCCGGATGCCGAGGGTGAACTGCTCCGCCGGGTCCGCGCGATCGTCGGCAACGCGCTGCCGCTGACCATCAGCCTGGATCCGCATGCGAATCTGACCCGGCAAATGGTGCGGCTGACGGATGTTGCTGTCCCGTTCCGAACCTATCCGCATGTCGATATGAAAGCCGCCGGCGCCCAGGCGATGCGCTTGCTGCTGGCGCGGATCGCGCGTGGGCGCCCCTGGATGTGGGCGTTCCGGGAACTGGATTTCTGGATTCCCCTGGGCAGCCAATGCACCTTGATGCCGCCGATGCAAACCGTAATGACCGAACGGGCGGCGTTGGCGGAGCGCCTGGGCGCAACAGAACTGGCATTCTGCTTCGGCTTTCCCTACGCCGACTTCGCCGGATGCGGCGCTGCCGTCGCCGCGTTCGCGGAAACGCAGGCAGGGGCGGACGCGGCCGCGGATGCCTTCCTCGGCTTTGTCAACGCTCAGGAAGCGCGGTTCGTGCAGGACACGCTGCACGCCGCCGAGGCGGTAGCGGAAGCGAAACGTCTGGTGGTCGGGGCCACGCGTCCGGTGGTACTGGCCGACACCCAGGATAATCCCGGCGGCGGCGGTCACGGCGATACGACTGAATTGCTGTCCGAACTGGTGCGGCAAGGGGCGAACGGCGCCGTCGTCTGCCTGATTAATGACGCCGAAAGCGTTGCCGCCTGCGTCGCCGCCGGGGCAGGGGCCACGGTCCAACTCTCCCTGGGCGGCAAGTCGGACGGGATGCCGTTCGCCTGCTCCGCGCGGGTGGAGCGGTTGACCGACGGCGTGTTTACCCTGACCGGCCCGATGGGCGCGGGCAATCCCGGCAATATCGGCGATACCGCGCTGGTGGATATCCAGGGGGTGCGGGTGATCGTGGCATCGCGCAAAATGCAGGCCCTGGATCAGGCGATTTTGCGGCATGTGGGGATAGAGCCGGCGTCCTGCCCGATCATCGCGCTGAAATCGTCGGTACACTTCCGAGCCGATTTTGCGCCGATAGCGGAACGGGTGATCGTTGCGATCGCGCCGGGCCCGGTCGTTGCCGACCCTGCAGTGCTCAATTTCCGCCACGTGCGGGCGGAAGTCAGACGGCGGCCGCGGGCGGGTTAGAGCGTGATCGCCTGAGGCTGACACAGTCAGAAGGCGTGAATCCCGCGAGATCGGACCGTCCCCGCTTCCCACGCCCGCTGGGTTGCGCGTAGGCAGCGAAACCGATCCGGCGGAGGATCCTCGATTTCGTAATTCCACACGATTCCGCGGCCCGGCGGAAGCGATTGGTGCCGACCATCCGGACGAAGCCCAGGATGTTGTCGAACGCGCATGTCATCCTCTGGCGTTCCACGGCGGTCAACCGTCTTGTTCGCAACTGGGCATTCCAACCCGGCGGCCAGTACCCATATGGCCACCACCACCATTCCGCGGCACTTGCGGTGTCGGCCCGAACCGCAGGGCTGCCGGCGGGGGATGTTCCTTTTCAATTTTGATCGGATGACGATGAAGCCTCTATGTTTTGCCACCATGGTTGTCGCGACGACTTTCGGCGCAGCGGCTCTGTCGCCTGTGTCCGCGCAGACCGCGAGCCATGACCCCGAGGCAGTGAAGGCCGGCGATTACGCGGTCGAGCCTGGTCATTCGCAGGTCGTCTTTTCGATCCTGCATATGGGCTTTACCTACTACTGGGGCACCTTCTCCAATGTGTCCGGTTCATTGCACATCGATCCGGCGCATCTCGCGGCAACAAAGCTTAATGTCACGGTGCCGATCGACTCCGTCGCCACGACCAGTACGAAACTGGATGGAGAGCTGAAAGGTCCGCAATGGTTCGATAGCGGCAAATACCCGACAGCGACATTCGTATCCACAAAGGTGAGCCCCACCGGCAAGGACACCGCCAATATCACCGGCAATCTGACGCTGCATGGTGTCACCCGTCCGGAAACCCTGACCGTCCATTTCATAGGTGCCGGGGTAAACGTGCTCGACAAGAAGTATACGATCGGCTTTGAGGCGCACGGCGTGATCTCCCGCAGCGAGTTCGGCGTGAAGACCTATGTTCCGATGGTCGCCGACAGCGTCAGCCTGACGGTTGCCGGTGCGTTCGAACTTCAGGGGCAATAGCCTGGTCATTCGGGGTGGGCCGATCCGGTCCGGGGATCCCGGCCCGGCGTTCCGCGTCAGCGAGGCTCGGTGATCGCGGCTGGCGGGCGATTTCCGCCGCCAAGCGCTTGCCGGACCGCGTCCGCCCGGGGGATCGGCCCCACCGCTCCGTACCCCGTGCAGGCCAGCGCCGCCGCCACGCCGGCGTAGCGTGCCGCTGCCTCCGGTTCATCCCCGGCCAGAATCCGGGCAAGAAACGATCCGCAGAATGTGTCTCCGGCGCCGGTCGCGTCGACCAGCTCGACTCGATGAGCCGGGATTCGCACCCTGGCCTCGGCCGTTGCCAGATAGGCGCCGGCTTCGCCCAACCGCAGCACCACCACCTTGGGCCCAAGACGCAGGTAGAAATCCAGCATCGCGTCGGGGTCGGTCAGACCGGTCAGCGTCCGTACATCCTCCTCCCCCGGCAGCGCATATGTCGCCTGGCCCATCGCCGCATGCATCACCGCGGCCGCGCGCGCCGGCGGCCACAGCCGGGGCCGGTAGTTGGTGTCGTACGCAACTTTCACCCCGTTGCGCACCGCGACATCGATCGCCGCGAACACGGCATCGCAGGCCGAAACCGAAATACCCTGGCTGATGCCCGATACATACAGAATGCGCGCCGAGGCGATTGCCTCGATCGGCACATCCGCAACCGAGAACATCGCCGCCGCGGACCCGGTCCGGTAATGCAGGAAATGATGCCCGGCCTCATCATGCGTCACGAAATACACGCCGGTCTGATACTGATCGGTGCGTTTCACGCAGGATGTATCGACACCCTCCTTTTCCCACAGCCCGACGAAACGATCGCCCGGCATATCCCGGCCCAGCGTGGTGATGTAGCCCACGCGCGCGCCCTGCCGCGCGGCGGCGATGGCGGCGTTGGACGTGTCGCCGCCATATCCTTCCAGATAGTGCCGGGTACCATCAGCACCCGTCGGAAGCTGGTTGAACTCCAGCATCGGTTCGCCCATGCACAGCAGTTCGACGCTCACAGCACCGCCCGCGCCGCCGCCTCGATCGCCGTTCGGTTGCCGGCGGCAATATGCTTTTCATCCACCAGCGCGCCGCCCATTCCGACAAACGCCGCCCCGGCGGACAGATAGGTGGCGACGTTGCCCGGCTCCACCCCTCCGGTCGGACAGAACACGGCATTGGGAAATACACTGGCCAGTGCCTTTATGTGCGCCGGCCCACCGGCCGACGACGCAGGGAAGATTTTCACCGCATCGGCGCCGGCGGTGAGCGCGGCCCGGACCTCGGTCGGCGTCATGGCGCCGAGCATCAGGACGGCACGGGCCTGCCGGCAAGGGTTTGACAGCGTCGGATCGATCCAGGGCGCCACGATAAAGCGCGCCCCGGCGTCCAGGCAGGCACGGGCGGTCGTCACGTCCGGGACCGTTCCGGCACCCACCAGCAGATCCGGGTCCCGGGCCAGCCGGCCGATCAGGTCAACGGCCCCGGGGATCGTCATGGTGATCTCGAAAATGCGAATCCCGGCGGCATGCAGCCACGCGACCGCGGTTTCGGCATGGGCGGCGGAGCGGGTTCGCACCACCGGCACGACGCGGGCGGCGCGCAAGCTTTGGATCAGTTTTGCTTGGGACATTTCTACGATTCCTCCATCGACAGCCAAGCAGGGGAGGAAGCGGGATGCAAGCAATTGTCGTCCCAAAGGGCACAGGGCGCCCGGTATTCAGTCCGCCAGCGCGATGCCCGTCCCCGTGATGCCCATCCCCGTGGCGCCCGTCCCCGTGGCGCCCGCCCCCGCTTGCGATACCCCCATTTGCGATGCCCCCGCTTGGACCGCCCACGTCTCCAGCGCCCGCGCCTTCGCCTGCAACGCCGCCATGTCGTCACCCAGCGACGCCAGGCCGCCACTGTAGCGCCGCAGGCTCTCACCCAGGCCTGCCGTCGTCGTCCGCAGGTCTCCGAGAGCACCCCGCCACGTGGCCACCGCCGCCTTTTGCTCCTCCATCGCCGCGTTCAGCCCTTCCAGCGCTCGGGCCAACCGGTCCTCGGGTCGCGGCGCCGGCGGCCGGACGCGGGTTGGATACGGAATGATCTCGGCCGTCGGGCGCTCCACGTGAACTGTCGAGACCTCGGATGCGACGAAACTGTTCATGGCCGACACTCCGCTCATTAATCAGGCAATAATTAATAAATCATGAACATTCGACCCAGGCCAGAAGTTATTAGAAGACAATAGTCTGTCCGATCCCGCGCAGGACCAGCACAATCACCATCAGCACGACCGCAACCACCGAAAATCCCCAGCGAATCCATACATAACGCGGCGGCACCAACAAACGCTGCGCCGCCCGGTGCTCGGTCAACACAGTTGCGAGATAACCCAGCACCAGCACCACCAGCGCCACCGTGGGATCGATCATCTGGCCCAGAACCAGGCCGATCCAGGCGACAATCAGCGGCAGCACACCGCCGGCGAATCGCATCGTCGGCCGGATCGCCTCCGGCACCAGCGCCAGCCCCCAGTGCACGCCGCCCGAGAACGCCAGGATCAGCGCCGCATAGTCGATCAGGGACACCAGCATCCGCTCCGCCGTGGCGGGCATATGGCCGACCGCGCCCAATGCGAAGAACACGAACGGCACCAGCCCGAGCAGGCTGAGCAACAGGGCGGTGGCTGGCATTTCAACTCCTTGGTTCGGATGCACACTCAACCCCTCATGGCGGTGGCCGATATATGGTAATCCGCTACAATTCGCGTTGAACACGTGCCGCGTGCATCCGGAACCCCTATGACCATTGGCCTCGAAGTCGTCGTCATCCTGTTGCTGATCGTGCTGAACGGGCTGTTCTCATTGAGCGAACTGGCCCTGGTTTCGGTGCGCCGGGCCCGGCTCGCGGTGCTGGAGCGGAAGGGCGTCAAGGGCGCCACGTCCGCCAGGGCGCTGTCCGACGATCCGCAGCGCTTCCTGCCCACGGTGCAGGTTGGCATTACCTTGGTCAGCGTGCTCACCGGCGTGTTCGGGGGCGCCCGAATCGCCGCGCACCTGCAGGCCTGGCTGGCGAGCTTTCCGCAAATCGGCGACTTCGCCGAAAGCCTGTCGCTCGCCGCCGTCGTCATCGTCACCACTTACCTGACCCTGGTGCTGGGGGAGCTGGTGCCGAAACAGCTCGCCCTGCGCGCGCCGGAGCTGATGGCGATCCGCGTGGCCCGGCCGATCGCGATCCTGTCCCGGATCGGCGCGCCGGCGGTGTGGCTGCTTGGCAAATCCTCCAACGCGGTGTTGCGGCTGTTCGGCCTGAACCGCCCGTCCCGCCAGTCCGTCACCGAAGAAGAACTGAAGGCGCTGCTGATCGAAGGCGCGCAGACCGGCGTGCTGGAAATGGAAGAGCGCGACATGATCGAGCGTGTCCTGCGCCTGGCCGACAAGCCGGTGCGCGCGATCATGACGCCGCGAACGGAACTGGCATGGATCGATCGCACGCATCCCGCCACCGCGATCATCGCCACGCTGAAAGCCGCGCCGCATTCGCGTTTCGTGGTCTGTGACCGCTCGATCGACAACGTCGTGGGCGTGGTGCAGGCCAAGGACCTGCTGGACCGCATCCTCAGCGGCGGCGAGCTGTCGGTCAGTGCCAGCCTGCGCCAGCCGATGATCGTCCCGGACACGATCAGCGCCCTGGATGCGCTGGAACGGCTGAAATCCGACACGCTGGGCCTGGCGCTGGTGATGGACGAATACGGTAGTTTCGAGGGCGTGGTAACGGCGGCGGACGTCCTGCAGGCGATCGTTGGCGAGGCCTCCGGCTCCGACCACCAGGAAGGCGTGCCGGGACCGGAAGGCGAGACCACCATGACCCTGGACGGCATGACCCCGGTTGACGAACTGAAGGCGCGGCTGAACCTGCCCGACCTGCCGGCCGAGGGCAGCTATCATACGCTCGCCGGCCTGTTGCTGGCACTGCTGCGGCGGGTGCCGCGGGCAGGCGACCGGATCGTGTTCGGCGGTTGGCGGTTCGAGGTCCTGGAAATGGACGGGCGCCGGGTCAACAAGGTGCTGGCCGGCCGCGAACCCGCCGCCGAGACCATGGAGACAGTCCCACGATGACAGCGACCGTTTCCCAGTGCGCGGTTCTGGTGGGTGGGCTGGGCACGCGCCTGGGGCCCCTGACCGCGCGCACGCCGAAGCCGATCCTGCCGTGCGGTGGCCGGCCGTTCCTGTTCTGGCTGCTGCGGGAATTCGTGCGGTACGGTGTCACCGACATCCTGCTGCTGACCGGACACCTGTCCAGCGAGATCGAGCGCGTCGCCGCCGATATCCAGGCGACGCTGCCGCGTCCCGTCCGGATCACCCTGTCGGAGGAACCGATCCGGGCCGGCACCGGCGGGGCGGTCTTCCACGCCCGCGACCGCTTGCAGGAGCGGTTTTTGCTGTGCAACGGCGACTCCCTGTTCGACTGCAATATTGCTACGCTGCTCGCGGATGCGGTGGCCGACGGGCCGGAGGTCACCGGGCGGATCATGCTGCGGCATTTGCCGGACGCCTCGCGCTACGGCGTCGTCGATGTCGAGCAGGATCGGGTGACGGCGTTCCGGGAACGTCCGCCGGCGGGGACCAGCGGCACGATCAATGGCGGGATCTATCTGTTCAACCGGTCGCTGGTGGAAGATCTGCAACCGGCATGCTCGCTGGAAGCCGACGTGATGCCGGCGCTGGCGCGGGCAGGGCGGCTGCGCGGCACGCTGGGCGACGGGTATTTTCGCGATATCGGCGTGCCGGACGATTTCGCCCGCGCGCAGGCCGAAATCCCGACGTTGCTGCGGCGCAAGGCGCTGTTTCTCGACCGTGACGGCGTGCTGAACGTCGATCACGGCTATGTCGGCTCCCGCGACCGCTTCGAGTGGATGGAGGGCGCGCTGGACGCGATCCGCTATGCGACCCAGGCCGGATGGCATGTGTTCATCGTCACCAATCAGTCCGGCGTCGCGCGCGGCCACTACGATGAAGCCGCGGTGCACGCCTTGCTCGACTGGATCGCCGACCAGGCGCGGGCGACCGGCGGCACGATCGACGACGCGAGGTATTGCCCGTACCACCCGGACGGCGTGATCGAAACCTACCGGCAGGCGCACCCCTGGCGAAAGCCGCTGCCCGGCATGCTGCTGGACCTGCTGCAGACCTGGGAGCTTGATCGATCCCGGGCCGTCATGATCGGCGATCAGGAAACCGATATGCGGGCGGCCGAAGCCGCCGGCGTGGCCGGATTTTTGTTCCGCGGCGGAAATCTACTTTCATTCCTGCAACCTATCCTGGATAAGCGCGCCTGATCACGAAATCAGGAGGAGCCGTTGCGTTCCCGGCAAACCACGATTCGCGCTCGTGTGCCATTGCGGCTGGGTCTGGCCGGCGGCGGCACGGACCTCAGCCCCTATAGCGACCAGCATGGCGGAGCGGTGCTGAACACCACGATCGACCGCTACGCCTATGCCTTCATCGAGCCGTCGGACGACGGGCGCATCCATTTTGTCGCCCCCGACCTGGAGATCGACGAATCATTTCCGCCGGATCTGGAGTCGCTGACAGCGTGCCGGCTGGGGCTGCATGCCGGCGTCGCGCGCCGGATGCTGACGCAGTTCGGCGGCGGTTCGGTGCCGCCGATGCGGGTCACGTCCTATGTCGATGCGCCGCCGGGCTCCGGCCTCGGATCGTCGTCGGCGCTCGTCGTGGCCCTGGTGGAGGCGTTCACCGCGCTGCTCGCCGCACCGCTCGGTCCCTACGACGTGGCGCATATCGCATGGGAGATCGAGCGCATCGACCTCGGCCTGGCGGGCGGCAAGCAGGACCAGTACGCGGCCACCTTCGGCGGCACCAATTTCATCGAATTCCATGCCGGCGACCGGGTCATCGTCAACCCGCTGCGCGTCGCTCCCGCCGTGCTGAATGAGCTGGAGACCTCCATGGTGGTCTGCTTCACCGGCGTCAGCCGCCGGTCGGAGGCGATCATCGCCGAACAGCAGCGTGGCATGACGGAGCATACCGGCGACACACAAGCCGGCGACGTGATCGACAGCCTGCATCAGCTGAAGCGCGACGCGCTGGAGATGAAGGAGGCGCTGCTGCGCGGCGAAATCCCGCGGATGGCGGATATCCTCAACCGGTCCTGGGTGGCCAAGAAGCGTACCGCGTCGGGGATCAGTTCGGAGCGAATCGAGACGCTGTATGACCTCGCCTTCAGCCACTGGGCGATCGGCGGCAAGGTGTCGGGCGCCGGCGGCGGCGGATTCATGATGTTTATCGTGCCGCCCGGCCGGCGCATCGGCGTGGTGCGGGCCTTGAACGCGGCCGGCGGGACCGCGAGCGGGGTGCACCTGACGTCTCGCGGCGCCGAGTCCTGGAGCGTTTGACGCGGCCGGTCAGCAACCGCGCCCCGGTCTTTCGCGCAACCGTCTTTTGCTACTACCCGATCCACGAACCGGGTATGACCTCCCCGGCCGTCGCGGTACGTTTCGCCTCGGCCGCAGAGATGAGGACATGTTGCAATGCGATCACTGAGACTTTCCACCGCCATCCTGGCGCCGGCCTTGCTGCTGAGCGCCTGCGCGTCGGAGCCTTTGGGACCGACGGTTGCGGTCATGCCGGCGCCGAACAAGCCGTTCGACGTGTTCCAGAACGATCAGGCGGTGTGCAAGCAGTTCGCCTCCAGCCAAACTCAGGGCGGAGCGCAGCAGGCCAATAACCGGCAGGTCGGCACCGCGCTGGTCGGCACGCTGCTGGGCGCGGGCCTTGGCGCCGCGATTGGCGGCGGCCATGGTGCCGCTATCGGTGCCGGTGCCGGCGCGCTCGGCGGCACCGCGGTTGGCGCCGGCCCCTCGCAACGCGCGCAATACACCCTGCAGCAGCAATACGACCTGGCCTATTCGCAGTGCATGTATGCCCATGGCAACCAGGTGCCTGGCTATCAGGCGCCCCCCGGCCCGCCGCCACCGCCGCCGCCGGGCTATGCGCCCAACTACGCGCCCAGCTATGCGCCGGGTTATCCGCCGCCGCCGCCGGCTCAATCCATCTACTGAACCAACGAAAATATCACGATCATGTTGAAACGGCGCGGAACCTCAGACGGTTCCGTGACCGGTTCGGACCGGACCGGACCGAACCGGACCGGGCGGGGCGGGGACGTGGCCTGCTCCGGCGAACAGGACCACGCAGCGCGACCAAATCCCGACATGCCACATTGGCACGCTGATGTGTTTGGCTCGTGAATCGATGCCGTCGGTTAGGGTGCGGTCGGCTTGACCCGCACCCTAACCGACGAGGTTCTTACGATGCGTTACACACCCGTGCTGTTTCTCTTGCTTGGCTGCCTCGCGGGATGCGGGGATTCGACCGATGATCGGGCGTCAGGCGGTGCCGCGACCGGGGCCGGCACCGGTGCGGCAATCGGCTTGATCGGCGGCCCCGTCGGCGTGGTCGCCGGCGCATTGATCGGCGGCGGGGTCGGCGCCGCGTCAGGCGCGGCGGTGCCGGCGCAACATCTCGATCTCGGCCCGCCACCATGGAGCGACAACAAGACAAAACAAGACTAAGCTAAGGAATGACCCGCCAGCTGCACCTGAATTTGTTCATCCATGGCCGCGGCCACCATGAGGCCGCGTGGCGTCATCCCGGCGCCTCTTCGCTGCCGCTGACAGATATCCGTTACTACACCGATCTGGCGGTGAAGGCGGAGGCCGGGCTGTTCGACTCGGTCTTCCTGGCGGATTCGCTGGCGGTGGGGGAGGACGTGGTCAGCGCCCCGCGCACCTGGCTGGAACCCATCACCACCCTGGCGGCCCTGGCCGGCGCGACCAGCCGGATCGGATTGATCGCCACATGCTCCACCACCTACACCGAACCGTTCAACCTGGTTCGGCAGTTCGCCTCGCTGGACCATATCTCCGGTGGCCGCATCGGCTGGAACATCGTTACCACCTGGCTGGCGGCGGCGTCCGGCAATTACGGCGGCGGCGGTCCGCTCAGCCACGCCGAACGGTATGAGCGCGCGGAAGAATACATGCGCGTGGTGACCGGCCTGTGGGACAGCTGGTCGGACGACGCGGTGCTGGATTACAGGGCCAGCGGGCAATACGCCCGGCACGACGGCATTCGCATCGTCAATCATGCCGGGCCGCATTACCGGGTGGCGGGGCCGCTGAACATGCCGCGTTGCCCGCAAGGCCGCCCGGTGTTCGTCCAGGCGGGGTCGTCCGAGACCGGCCGCCGATTCGCCGCTCGTTACGCCGAGGCGGTGTTCACCGCCCAGATGGAAAAGGCGACAGCCCGCGATTTCTATGCGGACCTGAAGCGGCTGGTGGTCGAGGAAGGCCGTTCGGTGGACCATGTGCTGATCCTGCCGGGCCTGAGCCCGGTGATCGGCGACACCGAGGCCGCGGCCCAGCGTATCGTTCGGGAACTGAACGACCTGAGCGATCCGGAGGTCGGACGCAAACGTTTGTCGGGCCGGTTTGGCGGCCATGACTTCTCGCATCTGCCGCTGGACCGAGCCCTGTCGCCCGAAGATTTCCCCGACCCCGGCACCGTGGAGGCGGCGCGCAGCCGGACCGAGGTGATCGTCGGCCTGGTGCGGAGGGAAAAGCCGACCCTGCGGCAATTGCTGGCCTATCTGGCCGGCGCGCGCGGGCATTTCGTGACCGCGGGCACGCCGGAACAGATCGCCGACCTGATCGAGGACTGGTTCCACGACGGCGCCGCGGATGGCTTCAACGTCATGCCGCCGGTACTACCTTCCATGCTGGAGGCGTTCACCGCCGAAGTGGTGCCGCTGCTGCAGCGGCGCGGATTGTTCCGCACAGAGTATAGCGGGTCGATGTTGCGGGGACTCTATGGCCTGCCGCGTCCGGACCTGCGGTTTCGCGCCGGACCGGATGAACGGCTGCGCGATGGCGCTTCGACGTAACGAAGCCGGGTCCTGTCACGCAGGCGCCGCGAGCAGCAGGCGATTGATCCGCTCCAGCGCGGCAAACGTCTGGCGCCAGGCCTTCTGGAAGGCCTCGGGCTTCGTACCCCGTGCGGCCAGGACCGTACCGATCTGGCTCACGCTGCGGTGCCCATCGACCAGTGGCAGAATAGCGGAGGCGAGTGGCGGCAGCGCCACCAGCGTGCGTAGCCCGTCATAAGTCACCGGCAGCGTGCCGTCGGGCCGTATTCCGCGCGCCAAGGTCTCGCCGTCGACCTCCCGGCATACCGGCACCGCCGTGTCGGCATCCGGGTCAGGCCGCTGGACCGGGGCGCTGTCCCGCACGCAATACACGATATGGACCGCCATATTGCCGGCCAGCGCCTCGGCCAGCGCCGCGCGCTCCGTCAGATCCATCGTCTCCAGCCGGGCGCGCAGCCTGGGATCGGGCAGCAGCGGAGCCGGGTCGTAGCGGCAAGGTTCGACCCAGCATGTCACCCTCAATCCCGCGTCCCGCAGCAGCCTGCTGAATTCGGGGACGGTGTAGGCCCGGTCGCGCGGATTGAGCAGCAGATCGTATAACCCGGCATCGCCGCCGTTGATGTGATCGTCGAAGTTACGATTGTGCCGCAGCCATTGCGTCTCCGGCAGATGCTTCATCACGCGCCGGGCGACATCCAGTCGCTGCTGCGGCGTCTCATCCGGCGGTGCAAGGCGGCGCAGCGCGTCCTGCATCATATACACGCCGGTGCGACCATGCGGCGCGTACACCATCAATCCCATCCCGCCACCCGGCGCCAGAACCGACAGCAAAGCCCGCAACCCCGCCGCCGGATCGGGCAAATGATGAAGCACACCGCAGCAGTCGATGTAGTCGAACGGCCCCAGCCCCGACCCGAGCAGATCCAGCAGCGAGCGCTGCTCCCACACGATGTTGGTCAGCCCGCGCGCCTCCGCGCGCCCCCGCGCGATCGCCAGCGCGGCGGTGGAGCGGTCCAGCCAGGTCACCTGTCCGGGCCGGCCAAGCCGAACCATCTGCTGCGCCAGCATGATGGTCGCGTCGCCGGTGCCGCCACCCGCCACCAGGACATTCAACGGAATACGGGCCGGACGCGCCGCCCCGAAGACCCAATGGTCGATCTCCCGGATATGGCTGGGGCTGCCGACGACCAGCCGCTTCGCCTCATCGCGCGGCTCCCGCCTCGGGTATGGATAGGCTTCGTACTGCCCCGCGAGGCGCTGATCGGTGGCGTCGGTCATACCAGCGGCATAAAGCATCGCCGCGCCGGGTGGAACGCCGCGATACGCCCCGCGGCAATTGACCCGAAAGCCGGCACCCGTGTCCCAGGAACTCACCTCCTCACGCCCTGGCGCTCCAATGACCGTGTGCCGCCGCGCGCCTTTGATATAAAACCACCGGCATGACTGAAGTTCGAACACGGGGTTATTTCGGCATCGGTGCCGAGGGCGTCTCCAAATCCGCCAATATCGGGGCGCTGCTGCGAACCGGGCACGCCTTCGGGGCATCGTTTTGTTTCACTATCGGCTCGGGATGGGATTCGCGCGCCGCCCGCACGGCGGATACCGCCGACACACCCCTGCATGTGCCAATGTGGCGCTTCCCGACCCTCGCCGAACTCGCGTTGCCGCGCGGCTGCGCCCTCGTCGGGATCGAACTGCTGGACGATGCGATCGACCTGCCATCCTTCCGTCATCCGCTGAATGCGGCCTATGTGCTGGGGCCGGAGCGGGCCGGTTTGTCGGCCGAACTGCTGCAACGCTGCGACCATGTGATCCGCATTCCCACCCGATTCGCGCTCAATCTCGCGGTCGCCGGCGCCTTGGTGCTCTACGATCGCCTGTTGCAGCACGGCCGATTCGCCGATCGGCCGGTCGGCTCCGGCGGCCCGCTGGAGGTCTTGCCGCCCACCGGCCACGGCGCTCCACGCTTCCGCAAGACCATCCCGGACTGGCTTCACGCGGACGCGAAGAAGCCATGAGCGCTCCGCGCTTGTTCGGCGGGTGTCACGGCCCTATTGCTGCGCCCATGAATAATCGATTCCCTTGTCTTCTGACTTTCGCGCTGCTGCTGGCCATGCCCGCCGTGGCTGCCCCCAAAAAGCCGGCAGCGGCGACGCATCCGACGCAAGCCGGCCCGAAGTCCATCGGCACGTTCGAAAACTGGACCGCCGCAACCCACCAGGAGTCCGGGCAGACCGTCTGCTACGCCTTCACCCGCGCGGAAAGTTCGGCCCCCACGTTGCCGGGCCGCGGCTCCGTGGTGATGACAGTGACGGAGCGTGCCTCTGGCCGTGACGCGGTCGCGATCGAGGCCGGTTTTTCCTATCCGGCCAACGCGGCGGTGACCGTGCAGGTGGATCAGACCGGGCTGGAATTCTATACGGCGGGCCGCAACGCCTTCGCCCGCGATGGCAAGGCCGCGGTCACCGCATTCACCAAGGGCAACCGAGCCATCGCTCGGTCGCCGGGACCCAAGGAGGTGACGGATACGTTTAGCCTGAAAGGATTCGGGCAGGCGTATGCGGCGATTGTGAAAGAATGTCCCGCGAAGTGAGCGACCTTTCAGAAGCCGATCGCGCCAGGGTTCTGGCGAAGTCGGCGCTGTTCGATCCGCCGGAAGTCGTGTTGCCGGATGGGCGGCGCGACCTGGTCGGCATGGACCGCACCGAACTGGCGGCCGAGATGGCGGCGATCGGCGAACCGGCATTTCGCGTCAAGCAGTTGTGGCACTGGATCTATCACCAGGGCGTAACCGACTTCACGCGCATGTCGTCGATCGCCAAGCCGCTGCAGGCGCGCCTGGCGGAGAAATTCGTGATCGGCCGCCCAACCGCCGCCACCGTGCAGACATCCGTCGATGAGACCCGGAAGTGGCTGTTCCGGTTCCGCGACGGGCAGGAGGCCGAGACGGTCTACATCCCGGATCCGGTCGAAGACCGTGGCGCGGTGTGTATCTCCTCCCAGGTCGGCTGCACCCTGTCCTGCCGGTTCTGTCACACCGGCACCCAGACGCTGGTGCGAAACCTGGGTGCGCCGGAGATCGTCGGCCAGTTCATGGCCGCGCGCGATTCGTACGGAGAGTGGCCATCGCCCAAAGGCGAAACCCCGCGCCTGCTGTCCACCATCGTGCTGATGGGCATGGGCGAACCGCTGTATAATTACGTCAACGTCGCCAAGGCGATGAAGATCGTGATGGACGGGGAGGGGATCGGCCTGTCCCGCCGCCGGATCACGCTGTCGACCTCCGGCGTGGTCCCGATGATGGATCGCGCGGGGCAGGAACTGGGGGTGAACCTGGCGGTCTCCCTGCATGCAGTGACGGATGAATTGCGCGATGAAATCGTGCCGCTGAACCGGAAGTATCCGATCGCCGAGGTTCTGGCCGCCTGCCGGCGCTACCCTGGCGCCTCCAACGCGCGGCGCATCACCTTCGAGTATATCATGCTGAAGGGCGTGAACGACTCCGAAGCCGAGGCCCGCGAACTGGTGCGACTGATCGCCGGGTTGCCGGCGAAGGTGAACCTGATCCCGTTCAATCCCTGGCCGGGCTCGCGCTACGAACCCAGCGGCAAGGCGGCACTGGATCGTTTTGCTGCAATCGTGAACGCCGCGGGATTCGCATCGCCGATCCGCACACCGCGGGGCCAGGACATCCTGGCCGCGTGCGGCCAGCTGCGCACCGAGAGCCGGCGGGAGCGAGCGGTTTAGCCTCGCTTCGTCCTGGGCTCGGACGCGGCGTCAGGACCTTCCGGAACAGTTTTGTTTTCTCTCGGCATCGCCGCGGCGGGCCGTGCCGTGCCGCTTCGGTCTCTTCGCGCGGATCTTCTCACCGCCCTAAACCGCCGGTGTCGCCACGCCAGGCCCGAGTTTGGCGGCGGTCTCCCGCACGCCCAGCATAGTGACCACCGACCCCATGGCCGCGAGGGCCGCCAGGAAATACAATCCGCTCTCGTAGCTGCCGGTGGCATCACGCAGGTATCCCATCACCGGCGACGTCACGCCGCCGGCAAGGATGCCCAAGGAATTGACCCAGGCAATCCCGCTCGCCGCCGCGGCCCCGGTAAGAAACATCGATGGGATCGGGAACAAATGGGCGTTGGAGGCATAAAGCCCGATCATCGCGACCGAAAGACCCACGACCGACAGATAGGTGCCAACGAACAGCCCCGCCATCAGCAAGCCCATGGCCATGCACAGGCAGGACAGGGTCAGGTTCCATTTCCGCTCATTCATCCGGTCAGAAATCCCGCCCCATACCAGGATGCCGATCGTCCCGAAGGCGAACGGAACCGCCGTCAGCCAGCCGGTCTCCATGTTCGACAGGCCAAGCTGCTTGACGATCAAGGTGACGAACACGGCCATGCCGACGCTGACGCCGGCTTGCGCGAAATGGATCGCCCCCAGCGCGAGCACCCGCGGGTTGATGAAGGTCTGCAACACGCTGATCTGCCGCTCTGCCTGCACCCGGCGCTTTTCCTCCGCCATCGTCTTGGTCAGCCAGTCACGTTCCTCGGTCGTCAGCCAGGAGGCCTCGGCGGGGCGGTCTGTCAGATAGAACATGACGCAGACGCCGAGGATCAAGGCCGGCAACGCTTCGGCCAGGAACAGCCACTTCCAACCGGCCAGTCCCAAGACGCCGTTCAACTCCAGCAACGCGGTGGAAACCGGCGCGCCGACGCCGATCGCCACCGGGATCGCGGCCATGAAGCCGGCGATGATACGGGCCCTGTGATGCGGTGGGAACCAGTAAGTGAAATAGAGGATCATGCCAGGAAAGAAGCCCGCCTCGGCAAGACCAAGCAGAAACCGCAGGGTAAAGAAGCTGATGGGTCCGCTGACAAAGGCAAACGACCCGGAAACGATGCCCCAGGTGATCATGATGCGGGCGATC
>DATARX010000167.1:0-6528 GCA_036263955.1 Rhodopila sp. | reverse complement strand
GAATCTTTGCGTCAACCAGATTTTTCGCAATGGGAACGAGGCGCAGAAGCGGCGGTATCTGCCGGGGTTGATCGATGGGACCGCGGTGGGCGCGCTGGCGATGAGCGAGCCGGGGGCGGGGTCGGATGTCGTGGGAATGCGGACGCGGGCGGAGCGGCGGGGCGACCGGTATGTGCTGAACGGGTCCAAGATGTGGATCACCAACGGGCCGGATGCGGATGTGTTGGTCATATACGCGAAGACCGATCCGGCGGCGGGGGCGCGGGGGATGACGGCGTTTTTGGTGGAGAAAGGGTTTGCCGGGTTCTCGACGGCGCAGAAGCTGGACAAACTGGGGATGCGCGGGTCGAACACGTGCGAACTGGTGTTCTCGGATTGTGAGGTGCCGGAGGAGAATGTGCTCGGCGCGGTCGGGCGGGGCGTGAACGTGCTGATGAGCGGGCTGGATTATGAGCGGGCGGTGCTGGCGGCCGGGCCGATCGGGATCATGCAGGCGTGCATGGACGTGGTGGTGCCGTATGTGCACGAGCGCAAGCAGTTCGGGCAGGCGATCGGCGAGTTCCAGCTGATGCAGGGCAAGCTGGCGGACATGTACACCACGATGAATGCGTGTCGGGCGTATGTCTACGCGGTGGCCGGGGCGTGTGACCGGGGGGAGACGACGCGGAAGGATGCGGCGGGGGCGATTTTGTACGCCGCGGAGAAGGCGACGTGGATGGCGCTGGAGGCGATCCAGGCGCTGGGGGGGAATGGTTACATCAACGACTATCCGACCGGGCGGTTGTTGCGGGATGCGAAGCTGTACGAGATCGGGGCAGGAACGAGCGAGATCAGGCGGATGCTGATTGGGCGCGAGTTGTTCGCGGAGACGGCGTGATGGGGGGCGGCGCTCGATGACGGCTCTGCGTTCGGATCTTTCGCCGCGTTCCGCTGATTTTGCGGCGAATTCCGCCGCGATGGGCGCTTTGGTGGCGGATTTGCGGGACAAGGTGGCCGGCGTTGCTCAAGGGGGCGGGGCGGTTGCTCGGGAACGGCATGTGGCGCGGGGGAAGCTACTGGCGCGGGAGCGGGTGGCGGCGCTGACCGATCCGGGCTCGCCGTTTCTGGAATTTTCTCAATTGGCGGCGTTCGGGCTGTATGGCGGGGAGGTGCCGACGGCGGGGATCGTGACCGGGATCGGCCGGGTTTCGGGGCGGGAGTGCGTCATTGTTGCGAATGATGCGACTGTCAAAGGCGGCACGTATTTTCCCATGACGGTGAAGAAACATCTGCGGGCGCAGGAGATCGCGCGCAGGAACGGGCTGCCATGCCTGTATCTGGTGGACAGCGGTGGGGCTTTCCTGCCGATGCAGGACGAGATTTTCCCGGATCGGGAGCATTTTGGGCGGATATTTTTCAACCAGGCTACCATGTCGGCGGAGGGGATCCCGCAGATCGCGGTGGTGATGGGGTCCTGCACGGCCGGGGGCGCCTATGTGCCGGCGATGAGCGACGAGAGTATTATCGTTCGCAAGCAGGGGACGATCTTTCTGGCTGGGCCGCCGTTGGTGCAGGCGGCGACGGGGGAGATTGTGTCGGCCGAGGATCTCGGTGGTGCCGACGTGCATGCTCGGACGTCGGGTGTGGTGGATCATTACGCGCGTAACGATCATCATGCGCTGTCGATCTGCCGCCGGATTGTGGCGGGGTTGAACCGCGGGAAGACGGTTGGGCTGGCGGTCAAGGCGGTTGAGGCACCCCGGTATGATCCGGCGGAGTTGCATGGGGTGGTGCCGGTGGATCTCCGGGCGCCCTATGATGTGCGGGAGGTGATTGCCCGCATCGTCGACGGCAGCGATTTTGATGAGTTTAAGAAGCTGTATGGGACGACATTGGTTTGCGGTTTTGCCCATTTGTACGGCTATCCGGTTGGGATCGTTGCCAACAATGGGATCCTGTTTTCGGAATCGGCGCTCAAGGGGGCGCACTTCATCGAGTTGTGCAGCCAGCGGGGGATTCCGCTGATCTTCCTGCAGAACATCACCGGGTTCATGGTGGGGCGGAAATACGAAGCCGGCGGGATCGCGAAGGATGGTGCCAAGCTGGTGACGGCGGTGTCGACGACCTCGGTGCCGAAGATCACGCTGATCATTTGGGGCAGCTACGGCGCGGGGAATTATGGGATGTGCGGCCGAGCGTATGATCCTCGGTTTTTGTTCATGTGGCCCAATGCACGGATTTCGGTGATGGGCGGCGAGCAGGCGGCCGGGGTGCTGGCGACGGTGCGCAGCGGGTCCAATGGCTGGACGAAGGAACAGGAGGAGGCGTTCAAGGCGCCGATACGGGCACAGTATGAATCCCAAGGGCATCCGTATTATGCCAGTGCCCGGCTTTGGGATGATGGGATCATCGATCCGGCGGATAGTCGGCGTGTGCTGGGTCTTTCGTTGTCGGCAGCGTTGAACAAGCCGATGCAGGAGACGCGCTTCGGCGTGTTCCGGATGTGACCGGCATGTTCCGCTCACTGCTGATCGCCAATCGCGGCGAAATCGCCTGTCGGATCGCCCGTACGGCGCGACGGCTGGGGATCGAAACGATCGCGGTGTATTCGGAAGCGGATGCGCTGGCACTACATGTGCAGGTGGCGGATGTTGCGTATCCGATCGGGCCGGCGCCGGCACGCGAAAGCTATCTGAATATATCCCGGATTATCGACACGGCTCGGGCGGCGGGGGCGGAGGCGATTCACCCGGGTTATGGGTTCCTGTCGGAAAATCCTGCGTTTGCCGATGCCTGTGCGGCGGCGGGGATCGTTTTTGTCGGGCCGCCGGCGTCGGCGATGCGGGCGATGGGATCGAAGTCGGCGGCGAAGGCGCTGATGGAGAAATCGGCGGTGCCGCTGCTGCCGGGGTATCATGGCGATCGGCAGGAGGCCGGATTCCTGGAGGAACAGGCGGCGCGGATCGGTTATCCGGTGGTGATTAAAGCGGTCTCCGGCGGCGGCGGGCGCGGGATGCGGGTGGTGACGGCGCCTGGGGATTTCGCGGCGGCGCTGGGGTCGGCGCGGCAGGAGGCGACCTCGGCGTTCGGTGACGACCGGGTGCTGGTCGAGCGGTATTTGCAACGGCCTCGGCACGTCGAGGTGCAGGTGTTCGCCGATACGTTCGGCAACGCGGTGCATCTGTTCGAACGTGACTGTTCGGCGCAGCGGCGGCACCAAAAGGTGCTGGAGGAGGCGCCGGCGCCGGGGCTTTCGGATGCGCGGCGGGCGGCGATGGGATCGGCGGCGGTGGCGGCGGCGCGCGCGGTTGGCTATGTCGGGGCCGGAACGGTTGAATTCGTGGCCGATGCGGATGGTTTCTTCTTTCTGGAAATGAATACACGGCTGCAGGTCGAGCATCCGGTGACCGAAATGGTCACCGGGTTCGATCTGGTGGAATGGCAGTTGCGGGTGGCGGCAGGGGAACCGCTGCCGGTGGCGCAGTCGGCGATCGAACTGACGGGACACGCGATCGAGGCGCGGATCTATGCGGAGGATCCGGCAAGGGACTTCGCACCCTCGGTGGGGCGGTTGGCGCTGTTTCGGACGCCGGCGGAGCGCGAGGGCGTGCGGGTGGACACCGGGTTTGCCACCGGCGATACGGTGTCGATCCATTACGATGCCATGCTGGCGAAGCTGATCTGCCACGGTGCAACGCGAGCGGTGGCGCTGCGGCGGATGCAGCAGGCGCTGGCGGATTCGGCCGTGGCGGGGGTGGCGAGCAATCTGGATCTGCTGGGGCGGATCGTGGGTCATCCGGCGTTCGCGGCTGGTGGTATCGATACGGGATTCATTGCGCGCGAGGGTGGGACGCTGCTGGCGGCCCAGGCGGCGCCACCGGCCGATGTGCTGGCGATGGCGGCGCTGACGGTGCTGGCGGCGGAAGGGCGGGCGGTGAGCGATGATCCCTGGGATCAGCGTGATCTTTGGTGGTTGAACGCGACCGCGTCGCGCCGGTTCGATTCTACTGATGACGAAACGGTCTTTCCCGTGGTCGTTACGCGCGATGGCGTGGGGTGGCGGATCGGGGATTTGCTGGCGGTGGCGGAGCCGGCCGGGCCGGGGCGGCTGCGTGTGTCGCTGGATGGGGTTTGGCGAACGGTGACCGCGGTGCTCGATCGGCATGTGGTGACGCTGCGCGATGCGGGGCTGACATGGCGGCTGATGCTGCCGGATCCGCTGGCGGCCGGGGAGGACGAGGAAGACGTCGGAGACCGGCTGATCGCGCCGATCCCGGGGCTGGTGACCCAGGTTCTTGCCGCGGCGGGGGACCTTGTGACGCGTGGGCAGGTGCTGGTGGTGCTGGAGGCGATGAAGACGGTGTTTCGGCTGGCGGCGCCGGCGGACACGGTTGTCGCATCGGTGTCCTGTTCGGCCGGGGAGATGGTGCAGGAAGGGCAGATGCTGGTGGGGTTCGGCGAGGCGGCGCCGGAGGAATCGAAGTAATCCAGACACCGTCGTTGCTGCCGGCGTGGCGATCACCCGGGCGGAGCGCGGCGTAAGGGAATTCGACGCGCACGACATCGCGGCAAGCGGCTCGACGGGCGGCTACAGGTGTGCGTAATCCTCGGCGTCTTCGGCGGAAGACCATTCCCAGAACGTTGCGAACGGATCTTCCGGCATATCGTGGCGGCGGCTTGTGCGGGCGGGTGCCTTGGTGAGGATCACACGTCCGTCCTCGATCACGTAGGCGCGTTCGTCGCCTTCGCGCACGCCCAGTGCCGACCGGACGGGCTGTGGTATCGTGGTCTGGGCCTTGGAGGTGAGTTTGCTGACGATCATCGTCTGAGCCTTGGGTGGTTGAGGCGAGTTAAACATTATCCTGATCAAGGTTTTCAGGCTTGCGTGAGACCGTGGTGGCGAAAACCGGGTGGTTGTGTGCTAGGCTGTTGCGATGAGCAGTGCGCTTCGCCAGCCGATGACGCTTGAACAGTTCCTCGCCTGGGAGGAATGCCAGGTGTTGCGATATGAGTTCGACGGCTGGCAGCCGGTGGCAATGACCGGTGGAACGGATTTGCATGAGGCGATTGGCGGAACCCTGCGGGCGCTGCTGCAAGACCAGCTTCGCGGTAAGCCCTGCCGCGTTCGGGGCCCTACCCTGAAAATCGAGGTTACCGGGCGCATCCGCTATCCGGACGCGTTCGTCTATTGCACCCCGGTTCCGCCGGGGGAGACCGTGATTCGGGAGCCGGTTGTGGTTTTTGAGGTTCTAAGTCCCGGGACCTCTCGCACCGATCGGATCGAGAAGCTACGCGAATACCAGGCGGCGCCGTCAATCCAGCGCTATGTTATACTGGAACAGGACAGTATTGCGGCGACAGTGTTCACCCGCGCTGGGGATGGTTGGAATGCGCGGCCGGTGATTGCCGGGGAGATCCTGGGGATGCCGGAAATCGATGTCATCCTGCCGCTGGCGGACATTTATGCCGATGTCGTGCTGCCGGAGATCGAGCCGGACATCGCGCCCGGCTGACCGGAACAGGCCGGCTTACGAAATCCCATAGCGCGATTCGTTGGATCACAACCGAGCGGACGGTTGCGTCCGGAGCGGGCTGCTGTATTGAGTCGGGGCAACAGGAGCAGGAGGAAGCGTGTCGCCTGAAACCGGTCTGCGGTCAGTCGCCGACAGCGTCCCATTGGATTGGGATGCGGTGCGGGTTCATCTTGCCGGCCATGGGCATCGTCTGGATGTCGACCCGCCGCCGCGTCAGTTCGCCGGCGGTTTGGCGAACTTGAATTATCTTATTCAATTCGATGGTGCACCGGCCGTGTTGCGACGGCCGCCGATGGGGGAACTGCCGGCCGGTGCCTATGATATGGCGCGGGAATTCCGGATTTTGTCGCGGCTGCCGGACGCGCTCCCGTTCATCGCGCGGGGGCTGTATCTGTGCGACGATCCCTCGATCATCGGGCAGCGGTTTCAGATCATCGAATATCGGCCGGGGTTGGTGATCCGGGAGCATCTTCCGCCGGATCTTGCACACCGGCCGGAGATCGGGGTTCGGTTGTCGACAGTGCTGCTGGAGACGATCGCCGCGATCCATGCGGTGGATACCAAGGCGGTCGGGCTGGATGACCTGGGGCGGCCGGAGGGGTTTCTGGCGCGTGGCGTGGCCGGCTGGCGCAAGCGTGGACTGGCGGCGACGGAACCGGGCACCGATGCGCTGCATCACGATGTCGGGGCGTGGCTGGAACAGCATCTGGTGCCGGACGGACCGCCTGGGCTTCTGCACAATGATTTCAAACTGAACAATATCATTCTGGATCCGAACGACTTTTCGCCGCGCGCGGTGGTGGACTGGGACCAGGGCACGCGTGGCGATCCGCTGTTCGATTTCGCGACGCTGCTGTCGTACTGGATCCACGCGGACGATCCGCCGGCGATGCATGACATGGAGCAGATGCCGGCGGTCGAGGCCTGCCTGTGTTCCCGGCAGGACGCTGTTGCCGCCTATGCCCGGTTGTCTGGGCGGGACATGTCGGACTTTGTGTTTTACCGGGTGCTGGCG
>DATARX010000076.1:0-35674 GCA_036263955.1 Rhodopila sp. | reverse complement strand
AAGAAGCAGGGCACGAACACGACTGCGAGGCAGGTCGATGCCAGCATCCCGGTCGACACAGAAATCCCGATCGATTTGCGTGCGTTGGCGCCCGCGCCCGTTGCCAGCACCAGCGGCAGGACGCCAAGGATGAACGCGAACGACGTCATCAGAATTGGGCGCAACCGCGCTCTCGCGGCGCCAATCGCGGCTTCGAGAATGGGGATTCCGTGCAGCACGCGCTGTTCCCGCGCCACCTCCACGATCAGGATTGCGTTCTTGGCACCGAGAGCGATCAGCAGCATCAAGCCGATCTGGGTGTAGAGGTTGTTGTCCACGCCCAATCCCGTCAACGCCAAGACGGGGCCCAGCACGGCGAGCGGCACGGCCAGGATAACCGATACCGGCGCCAGCCAGCTCTCATATTGCCCCGCCAAAACCAGGTAGACCAGCAGGATCGCCAGCGCGAACACCAGATACATCTGGTTGCCGACGGCTTTCTCCTGATACGACATCGCGGTCCATTCGGAGCCACTGCCCGGCGGCAGCGCCTTGCGCGCGATCTGGTCCATCAGATCCAGCGCCTCGCCGGAACTGAATCCCGGCGCCGGAGAGCCGATAATCGTTGCTGACGGGTAAAGGTTATAAAGCTGGACCACGGCCGGTCCGGTGCTCGGCGTGAGGGTGACCACCGTGCCTAAAGGCACCATTGTGCCGTTGCCGGCCCGCACCGGCAGCACCTCGATAGCGGACGGGGTCAGCAGCGACGCGGAGTCAGCCTGCGTATAGACCTGGAATGTCAGGCCGAACTTGTTGATCTGGCCGACGAAGCTGGATCCGACATAGGTCGCCAGGGTCTGGAACACCTGCCCCGTGGTGATCTGCAGTTCCTCGGCCTTGGTCCGGTTGACCGCGACCGACATCTGCGGAACCGCCGCCCGGATCGTGGCGTTCAACCGTGCCAGTCCGGACTGGCTGCGCGCGTCCTGCACAATCGTGCGGGTCAGGGACTCCAGTTTGGGAAAATCGGCGCTGCCGTCGCGCAGTTCGACCTGCATGGAGAACCCGCCGGAGTTGCCGATCCCCTGAATGGCGGGTGGGGGAACGACCAGGATCGTGGCGCCCTCGAGCGGCGCCACCGCGGCGCTGAGCGCCTGGTACATGCCGAGGAGGCCTTGGCTGGCGGATGTCCGCTCGCTCCAGTCTTTCAGGATGACATAGGCAACGCCCGCACTTGACAGGGAGGCGCTGTTGTCCAGCACCGAGATGCCGGAAATGCACACCACATCCTGGACACCAGGAACCGATTTGACGGCCTGCTGCACCCTCTCCATGACCGCCCGGGTGCGACTGAGCGAGGCACTGTCGGGCAGTTGCACGGATACGAGGAAATAACCCTGGTCCTCCAGCGGCAGGAATCCGGTGGGCAAACGTGCCAGACCATAGACGCCGGCGCCCGTCACGATCAGGGCCACGACGACCATCAAACCGGCGCGCCGGGTCATCGAACCGATCAGGCCGACATACCAGCGCTCGAGCCGCCCGTAGCCTCGGTTGAAGCCGCGATAGAACCAGTTGCGCTGCTCCATCGGCACGGTCGGACGCAGCCAGAGTGCGCATTGGGTTGGTTTCAGGGTCGCGGCGTTGATGGCGCTGATCATGGCGGTCGCGGCGATCACCAAGGCGAATTGCGCGTAGAGCCGACCGGTGAGCCCCGGCAGGAAGGAAGCGGGGATGAACACCGACATCAGCACCAGCGTGATGCCGATGATCGGTCCAAACAGGTCCCGCATCGCCTTGATCGCGGCATCATGGCCGCTGAGTCCCATCTCGACGTAATGCGCCGCGCCTTCGACGACGACGATGGCGTCGTCGACGACGATGCCGATCGCCAGCACGATGGCGAACAAGGTCGACAGGTTGATGCTGAAGCCCAGCGCCGCCATGGCCGCGAAGGCGCCGATGATGGTCACCGGCACGGTCGTCGCCGGGACCAAGGTGGCGCGGATGTCCTGCAGGAAGACCAGGATCACGATCAGCACCAGAACGCCGGCCTCGATCAGCGTCTGGTAGACTTCGTGGACCGAAGCGGAGACGAATCTCGTCGTATCGAACGGAACGTCGTATTGTATGCCCTGAGGGAAGTTGCGGCCAAGTTCCCGCATCTTGGCGCGCACTTCCTTCATCACGGTCAACGCATTGGCGCCGGGCGACTGAAATATCGCCATTCCCGCGGCCGGCTTGCCGTTGAAGGTAAAGGCCTGCGAATAGGTCTGGGCCCCAAGGTCGACCCGGCCAATGTCGCGGATCCGGGTCACCGCGCCGTCCGCGCCAGTCTTGACGATGATGTCCTCGAACTGACTGGGGTCGGTCAGCCGTCCGGCGACGTTCAACGTGTACTGAAAATCCTGCCCGGTTGCGGGGGGCGCGCCGATCTGCCCCGCGGTGACCTGCTCGTTTTGCTGCTGCAAGGCGGAGGTGACGTCGCTCACCGTCAATCCGCGTGCCTGCATCAGCCCAGGATCGAGCCAGACCCGCATGGCGTATTGTCCGGCGCCGAAGACCGTCACCGTCCCGACGCCCGGCAACCGGGCCATTTCCTGCTGCAGGTTGATGGCGGCGTAGTTGCTGAGATAGAGGCCGTCGTATTGGCCGTCCGGCGCGGTCAGGGTGACGATGCCCAGGATCGCGGTCGATCGCTGCTGTACGGTGACGCCCTGTGCCTGTACCGCCTGGGGCAACGAAGCCATGGCGCTGGCCACGCGGTTCTGCACCAGCACCTGCGCGTAATTCAGGTCGGTGCCAATGGCGAAGGTGACAATTAGCGCATAGGTGCCGTCGCTGGCGCTGTTCGACTGCATGTAGAGCATGCCCTGGACGCCGTTGACCTGCTGCTCGATCGGCAGTGCGACGGTGTTCATGACGTCGGTGGCGCTGGCGCCGGGGTAGCGCGTGGTCACCTGGACGGTCGGCGGCACGACATCCGGAAGCTGCGCCACCGGCAGGGCAAACAGCGCCACGCCGCCGATCAAAACGAACAGGATGGCGAGGACATTGGCGAGGACCGGCCGCTCGATGAAGAATTTCGCGATCATCGGGCGGCATCCGCGACGGTGACCATTGTTGGCTGGACCGTTTGGCCCGGCACGGCGCGCTGCAGGCCATCGACGACGACGAGGTCATCCGGCGTCAGGCCGGTCTCGATCACGCGAAGCTGGCCTTCGATCGGGCCTGTTGTCACGTGCTTTTCAGCAACGACGTTATCCGTGCCGACCACCAGCAGATAGCGCCCGCCCTGATCGGCACCGAGCGCGACGTCTGGTACCAGGAGTGCGTTGACGCCGGTTTGCAAAGGCACCCGCACGCGGGCGAAGTAGCCCGGCAGCAAATCCCCGTTGGCGTTGTCCAGCACGCCGCGCGCAAGCAGCGTGCCGGTCGCGGCGTCGACGGTCGGCGCGACATAGTCCATGTGGCCACGATGCGGGTAGCCGGTCTCGCCTTGCAGGCCGATTTCGACCGGGATCTGGTGGATATTTTCGTCACGCCGCCCCGCGCGGGCGGCCTGGGCACGGACCCGGATCACCTCCTGCTCACTGACGTTGAAGGTGACGTAGATCGGGTTCATCTGCACGATGGTGGCGAGTTTGGTGGGCTGGGTTCCAACCAAGTCCCCGATCGACACCAGATGTGCCGACATGCGGCCATCGAACGGGGCGAGCACGCGGGTATAGCTGTAGTCGATCGCGGCAAGCTGTGTACTCGCCTGCGCCTGTGCCAGATTTGCCTGGGCCGTGTCCCGCTGGGCCCGGGCGTCATCCAGGTTTTGCACGGAATTTACCGCGCTCCGCTGCAGCGATTCCTGGCGGGTGAAATTGATCTGGGCATTGTTGAGCTGCGCCTGGGCGGAGGCCTCGGCTGCCTGCGCCTGCTGCAGCTTGGCCCGGTACGGCAGCGGCTCGATGGTGAACAGGACGTCGCCGGTCTTTACTGCCGCCCCGTCGGTGTAGCTGATCCCCTGGACGAAGCCCTGGATCCGAGCGACGAGATCGACCGACGCCACGGATGCGGTGTTACCGGTCGCCTGCAAATACCGGGTAATTTTCTGCTCGGACGGCTTGGCGACGGACACCTTGGGCGGCGGCGGCGGCGCGTACTGGTTTGATTTCTTGCACCCGGCAAGGAGCAGCACCAAGCCGATGACTGCGGCACGTCCGGCCATGTTATCCAGTCGCCGCATCGTCGGGCCTCATTTTATGTTTTGGACGTAACTGGAGTTTATCTTGTATCCGCGCTCAGCGACCAGTCCCTGCGTTTGGGCTTGGGAGCGTTCCCATTTAATTATCCATTGTGTGGCGCACAAAGCGCGGACTACACTTCGATCCTCGCGCTTCTCTACCGATCATTCTGGACGATGCCAGGGCCCGATCGGCTAATTTCAGCGACCGGCGATAATATCCGCGCCAGATCGGCGCCTGTTCCGGGAGAAGAACATGTCTGATGCGACGGGTAACAAGCAAGATGTCGGGCTCGAAAAGGCCAGGCAGCTTCATGAACCTGAGGACCACCTGGAAGACGAGGAGAAAATCCTGGCCGGACGTCATGACGTCAATTATCCGGCCCTTCTGACCAAGGATGTTCCGGGCGGCTAGGCGCGATGACCCAGTTTGATGCGATCGTGATCGGGGCGGGACAGGCCGGCCCCTCCCTGGCGCGCCGCCTTGCCGGCGCGGGAAGCCGTGTTGCGATCGTCGAACGTGCCCAATTCGGCGGGACCTGCGTCAACACCGGATGCACCCCGACCAAGGCAATGGTCGCAAGCGCGTACGCCGCCCATCTGGCGCGCCGGGCCACTGAATATGGCGTAACGATCGGCGGGAGCGTCACCGTCGACATGCGCCAGGTGAAGACGCGAAAGGACGCCATCGTCGCCGCCAGTCGCAACGGTGTCGAGGCCTCCCTCCGTCAAACCGAAGGCATCACCGTCGTGCAAGGCCATGCTCGGTTTGTTTCGAATTGCGGCATAACGGTTGGCGAAAGGACACTGGAAGCACCTAGGATTTTTATCAATGCCGGCGGCCGCCCTGCCGTCCCGGCGATCCCAGGCCTGGATACCGTTCCATATCTGACAAGCAGCACGATCCTCAATCTCGATATGGTTCCAGACCATCTTGTGGTGATCGGCGGCAGTTATGTCGCCTTGGAATTTGCCCAGATCTATCGCCGTTTCGGCAGCGCGGTGACGATCATCGAGATGGCGCCACGGCTGATCGGGCGGGAGGATCCCGAAATCTCGGACGCGGTGCGCCAAATCCTGGAGGCCGAGGGTATACAGATCCGATTGAGCACGAAAACGATGCGGGTTGCCCCCGGCATCCGGGTTAGCATCGAGGACACGACGGGCGCCGGCACGATCGAGGCGTCGCATCTTTTGCTCGCGGCCGGGCGCCGTCCGAACACCGATGATCTGGGGCTGGACCGGGCGGGGGTGGACGTTGACCCGCGTGGGTATATCAAGGTCGATGATGGGTTGCAGACCAACGTCCCCGGTATTTGGGCGGTGGGTGAATGCAATGGCCACGGCGCGTTCACGCATACGGCTTATAACGATTTCGAGATCGTCGCCGAGAACCTGCTTGCCGGCGGCAGCCGAAGCGTCCGCGACCGGATCATGGCCTATGCGCTGTTTGTCGATCCGCCGCTGGGGCGGGCGGGCATGACGGAGCATGAGGCCGTGGCCGCGG
Source organism: Rhodopila sp. (assembly GCA_036263955.1). Lineage (GTDB taxonomy): Bacteria > Pseudomonadota > Alphaproteobacteria > Acetobacterales > Acetobacteraceae > Rhodopila. The sequence continues at coordinate 29,954 of DATARX010000076.1, read as the reverse complement.
GCCACCGAATCCTGGTGGGCAGCCTGCCGATGACGCGCGTCTCCCGCGCCTATGAGAAGGGCGAGACGCAAGGCCTGATGAAGCTTATCGTTGATGGCGACACCAAGGCGATCCTGGGCGCGGCGATCCTGGGCGTCGGCGGCGACGAAGTCGTGCACAGCATCCTGGACCTGATATACGCGAAGGCGCCCTATACGATCCTGCAACAGGTTGTCCACATCCATCCGACGGTCGCGGAGTTCACCCCAATCCTGGCCGCAAGCCTGAAGGCGCCATAATCGTCGATTGCCTACGCCGGCCACACGGGTGGATGGTAGCCGAGGGGAACCGACGGCCGAACCCAGTGCGGCGGCGTCTCTGAGAGTTGGACGACCGGCTTCAGATGGCGCAGACGGCCGGAGGGCGTATCGCTGACCATCGACCACCGGTCGAGTTCCTCGGCGGTAAACTCGGCCGGCACGCCGCGTAGCGCATCGGCGGAAACCTCGCCCAGATCGACGATCCATTTGCCGACCTGCGCGAGCGAGATCCTCACCAGCCAGCTGCCGCCTTCCTCGGCACGCCGCTTCAGGGCGATCATGGCCCCGGTCGCCATAAGGTATCCGGTGCAGTAGTCGATCGCGGAAACCGGGTAAAATTGCGGACCCGCTGTCTTGCCGGGAACGATTTCGGCCTGCCGGTCGGTCATGCCGCTGACGGCCTGGATCACCGTGTCGAAGCCCCGTCGCGATGCCCAGGGACCGGTGTGGCCGAAGGCGCACAGCGAGACGTAGACCAGTCCGGGCCGCAGTGCCGCCAGTTCCTCGGGCGACAGGCCGCGGGCGTCCAGCGTGCCGGGCCTGTAACCTTGGGAGAACACGTCGGCCTGCCGGATCAGGCCCCGCAGCGTTTCGACGTTCTGTTGCTGCCGCAAATCGAGATGGGCGGACAGCTTGCCGTGGCCGGTGTCGAGTTCCTGATAGCCGAGGTTCGGCAGATGCGGTGCGGAGATCTTCATCACATCCGCACCGTGTTCCGCCAGCGTGCGGGCACAGGTCGGGCCGGCGAGCACGCGGGTGATGTCGACCACACGGATGCCAGACAAAGGGCGGTTCCCTTCGGGCAGCGGTTCCGGCTCGCTGTCGCCGATCCGCAGGATCTCCAGCAGCGGCAGGGCGGCGACGGCGGCGGCTTGCGGGTGGTTCGCCCACTCCGCCTGCGACCGTACCATCCCCCCTGCCCCATTGGCGGCGATGATGGCTTCCTCCAGGTCGGCGGCGTTCCAACCCGCGACGGCCTGGATCACCGCCGCATGGGCTTGCTCGCATCCGAGGACCTTGAGCGCGGCGGCGCGATGATTGTGGAAATTGGCATGGACGTAGCTCCAGCGGCCGTCCCTGGTCGGGTAGAAGCCCATGATCTTGTTGCGGTCGGACGAGACATGGCCGTCATCCACCTTCAGGTAATGGCCGCTGCGCAGGGACGCTGTGGCGTGGCGCACATCCACGCCGACCTTTTGGGAGCGGCCGGTGCGGTGTTCCCAGAGATCGACCGCGGCAATTCCCGTTGCCGCCAGGGTCGCCGCGCCGGCGTCCGCGATGCGGAACGGTGTTGGCAGGATAGGATCGGTACCGCCAGTGAAGCTGACGATGTCGGTCCGATTGGCGGACCAGCCGACAGTGCTGAAGATGGTTTGCAGGGCATCGTAGGGCACGGTGATCGCCTCCCGGTACGGTTTCTACCGGCAGGATGATGCCTCGGATTTGAGGAAAGCGGAAACCGCCACCGTACGCCGATGGCGGCAAATTCGGCGCGACCTCACTCACTTTGCTACAGCAGACTCCATTCAGATTGCGTATCTGGACGGGCGAACATGGCAGCTGAACTATGTTCAGGGCCCTGTCGGTGACCCAGAGCGGACAGAAAAGCCTCTAGCCGTTTGCCCAATCGGCGGTGCTGTCCTGCTGGATCGGCGCGGTGGCGCTTCTTGTCGAAGCGGCATTTGCGACGCCAATACCGATCATTGCGGCAAGGGCGGCGAATATCATGGTTTTCATCGATGTTCCCCAGACTCGTCGGGCGGGATGTCCGGCCTCGTTGATGTAGGCTGGCGTGCACGGCATGATAATGCGGTAACGCAGCATCAGATTTATGCGCCAAACGGAGATATCCCGGAGCACGCGCCAACGGTCACTGCGCGAAGCGACACGGACGCGGCAATCGGGCCGACGTCGCGCTGCCCGCATGGCTGAGCGAGCGAAGGGTGGCTCGCCCACGACCGATCGAGACGGACCTGCGTACCGCACGAGAGGAAGCATCATGACGTACCGGGAATTCTGGCTGGTGTATCTGCGTGCGCATAATCGCCCGGGCACGCGGGTGCTGCACTACTTTGGCAGCCTGACCGCGTTGATCCTGCTGATTTGCGCGGTTGCGCTGTTTGACTGGCGCCTGCTTATTGCAGCGGTCGTCGTTGGGTATGCCTGCGCGTGGCTAGGCCATGTCGTGGTCGAGCGCAACCGGCCGGCGACGTTCGGCCACCCCGCATGGTCGCTGATCAGCGACTACCGAATGCTGGTTCTTTGGTTCGGCGGGCGCCTCGGCGCGCATCTCGCGCGGTCGCGAGGTGACGATGCGAATCGGTCGATCTAAAACAGCCGGCGCGGCTGCCGCTATTGGAGTACCGTCAGGGAAATCTGGACGAACCCTGGCGGCAGGCCCTGCGCGAAGACTGCGATACTTGTGCCGACTTTTGCGACCTTCAAAGCGGCTCGGAAAATGCCCGTCATCGGATTGCTCCACTACGCCCGGCGAAGTGTCCCGCGGCAATAGTAAGGTAAGCTCACCGAGCGAAGGAGATAATCCGACTTCTGGGGATTAGATTTATGCGGCTGGCACAGGAATGGCACTTCACGCAGTCCCACCCGCTAAACCGGGTCGTGATTGCCCGTGGACCGGATGGGAAGGATCAGCCGCAATCTCCTTCGTAAACAATCTTGCCGACCGGCGCGACGGTCCGTGGATCCAGCCCCGTCGTGATCACCCTACGATCGTGGAGCGTGCCGACATTGAAGCAACGATTGCTCATGACGAGGTCTTCCCGAAGCCATCGTTGCCGGAGCGCTTCGGCCGTCGTGTCATCCGCGGGAAAACGCTGTTTATGGTTGCGGTAAATTTATATCGCGCCGCGCCGCTCTCTTTCTTGCCTGCCTCGATGTTGGATCACCTCGTGAAGCCTGCCTCTATGTCGGATCACCTCGTGAAACATCAGCCACGCCAGGGCGATTTCGCGCGTTAAATCAACCGAACGCTGGCCACCAGCAATCCCAGGCGCGCCGTGACCTACGGAAGCACGGGCCGCCCCGCGCGGGTTGGCCCCGCTGCTGTGCCATTACACTATGCGAGAGCATCCGGGTAATGACGTTGCAGGAGGTCGTGGAAATGCGCGCGCACGTACGCGATGATCGGCTCCGGCAACTCTTCACGCCAGTTGCCCGGGCGACCCGATCGATAGTGCGACGCGTCATCGACTTCCCCGACGCGTCGACCGCCGGTGATCCGTTCGAATGAAAAGTCTTCGGGCTCCGGAAGATTGATCTCAGTCTGCATGACATTGACCACGGTCTGGCCAAGCATCGAACTGATGTCGGTCACCAGGTCCTCCATGCGGATGGTGCGGATGCGCGTGTCATCAAAGTTCCACCTTTCCAAGGCGTGCAGGGGACCGGACGTTTTCGGAAAGAACTCGGTGCGTTCCAGAAAAGCGAGCGTCAGAAACAATCCAGCCTCTTTGCTGGATTGCATGAGGACGCGCCGCTGATCGCGCAAATGCGGCCAACCATCCAGGCTATGGGTTGAACGATGAGAGTAATAAGCTGAAACAATTATATCGAGAGGGTTCCGAATAATATGAACCGCCGGCGCGTCGATCGCATCTTCAATTTGGGTATAGGTCGCGTTCGTCAGCAGCGAGAAATCAGATTCCGGTTGCGGCTGCGCCGTCCCCAGATGGGAGCGGAACATACGCAGGCGGTTCAGGGCGCAGAGTTTTTCCAGGTAAAAGGCGACGAAGGTTGAGGCGCATTTGTGGTGCGTCAGGACAAGCAGGCGTCGCAGAGGCGTTGCCAGGATAGAGCTTGCGTTCGCCGAATTAAAAAAAACCAATTCAGTCCCCCCGTTGCTGGTTCAACGTCGGGCGGATGTACTACAGATATGCGTCGGAATAAAATCGCGTCGCGTCCAAATAAGGCCGTGTGTTGGGGCCGGAGGGGTCTCGACGCACTGCGGCCCGCTAGCAAAAGAACGTCGGCTGACCCTACGGGATTTGCGTTAAGCCGCTACGCGATAGGCGGCCCCTTCGTAGTTCCAGCCCGTCAGTTGGCATTCAGTGAGGCGGAAGCCCAATCAGGGTGAACGCGCCCCGAACCGGCCATGCTGCTGTGGGATCCGATGACGACGGACTGGCCGGTTGCGCCAGGCACGTTCGGATCCCTCGCCGCGGCGGAGCCCTCCTGAAGGCTGGCCGCACTGCACGAGGTCAGCAGCAGGGCGACAAACATTAGCAACGCACGCGTTGGAAGAAGCATCGGAGATCCCCTCTGAACAAGCCTGGGGCCACCCCCGGCGCGCGCAAACAGGTGTTCTTCCCGGTGCGGATGTCTAGTGGTTGAGAGGGCTGCCCGGAAGCTGACATGATGGAACGGGTGGCGCCTTGTTCATCAGCACGAACCCCAACCGCTCCCGCGAAGCGTGACGATGCCGGCGGATACGGCCGTCGGTTTGCGGACACCTTACGAACATATTACAGGGCAATTCTTGTCCCCGGCCCGGCCGCCATAGCAAGTTTAATGTCGTTAGAGGTTTATTGGTGTCCCCGGCGCGATTCGAACGCACGGCCCCAAGATTAGGAATCTTGTGCTCTATCCTGCTGAGCTACGGGGACCCGTGCGCACCTATAGCAGAAATCGACCGGAAACGAAGCCCCCAAACGCAACCAGCGGGACGACCGGCGATCGCCTCAACCGCGAGGCACCCGCCCTTCGATCGGATAAGCCGGGTCGTTGTAGCCGGGTGTCGAAGGGTGTCCCGGCGAAACCAGACGGTCGATCAGCGCTTCATCCGACGCATCCAATCGAACGGAAAGCGCGCCGACGTAATCGTCCCACTGTTCCTCGGTCCTGGGGCCGCCGATTGCGGCGGTGGTGAATTGGTTATGCAGCACCCAGGCCATCGCGAACTGCCCTGGTGAGACGCCTTTCGCCCGCGCATGGGCCGCGATCTCCCGGGCAATAAGCAGGCTCTCGGGGCGCCACTCCGATTCCAGCATCCGCCGGTCCTGTCGCCCTGCTCGGGTTCCGATCGGCGGGGGCACGTCGGGCGCATATTTCCCGGTCAGCACACCCCTGGCCAGCGGGCTGTATGGCACGACCCCCAGCCCGAAATACGAGCAGGCCGGAAGGTGTTCGGTCTCCACCTGCCGGTTCAGCGCATTATAGAGCGGCTGGCTTGCCACGGGCCGATCGATGCCCGCCGCATCACACAACCGGCAGATCTCGGCAACGCGCCAGCTTCGGTAGTTGGACACGCCAAAATAGCGGATCTTCCCAACGCGAATCAGGTCCGCCAGCGCGTGCACCGTCTCCGCCAGGGGCGCCGTGTGATCTTCCTTGTGGAGGTACAGCACGTCGATCTCCGTCACATCCAACCGACGCAGGCTGGCTTCCACCGCTTGCTGCACGTGGCGACGCGACAGGCCACTTGCATTCGGCCCCTGCCCCGTCGGGTTGGCACATTTGGTCGCCAGCACCCACCAGGACCGGTTGTCGCGGATCGCCTGTCCCACGGTTTCCTCTGACTTGCCGCCATTATAGCCGTCGGCGGTGTCGATGAAATTGACGCCCTGGTCCTTTGCCCGCGCAACGATGCGGTGCGCGGTCGCGTTATCAGTGGCACCGCCAAACATCATGGTACCCAGGCATAGCGGTGAGACCTTGAGCCCGCTTCGACCCAATGACCGGTATTCCATTGTTCAACTCCTGACGGATGCCTGCCCCCACAGCCTATACCGGAACGACGTCGCGCCGTCAGTGCCTGGCGTCTGGCTGACTTATGGCATCGTAGCCAGAAGTAGGGGTGACCGCTCGCCGCAAGACGACATCGTTCTTTCACCGTTCATTGGGGGCCGGAGGATCATAGCTGGCCCCACCCATACGGGTTCTTTCCTTCAAGTCGGGCCGTTACCACACGGCAGGGAGCCCCGGCGGTGATCCGTGCCGTACCGGATCCGACGAATCTGCCAAGCATCTGTATCCTCGAGAGCCTGGCAATCATTCCGCGCCAGGACGTGCCACTCGCGGAGGCGCCTGCGCGCCAACAATAGGCGACGGGCAGGTAACGGATCGATGGTCCATTGCCTGCGCCCAACCCTCGGCGCCAGCATAATCTAACGCCGGGTTCCATTCCCTCTGTCCACCTTCGGGCAGACGCGGTTGAATAGGCGGATGGGGAATCGATCAGACCAACCGCAATCCCGCCAACCGTCCCTGCTGTCGCTGTTCGCGAGCTTTGTCAGCATCGGCATGATGAGTTTTGGCGGCGGCCTGGCGGCCTGGACCCGGCGGGAGGTCGTGCAAAAACGCGGCTGGCTGGATGACCGGCAATTCTTGTCGGGATATGCGCTGTCGCAACTGGTGCCGGGTGCCACCAACGTCAATCTCGCGGTCTTCATCGGCACCCAGATGCGCGGGACCATCGGTGCGGTCGCATGCTTCTGCGGCTTGACCGCCCTGCCCGTTGTCATCGTGCTGCTGATCGGCGTGCTTTATTTGCACAGCCAGGGCCACACGGGCGCCGCCTGGGTCAGCGGCGCCCTGGGCGGAATGGGCGCGGTCGCGATCGGCCTGAACCTGGGCACCGGCGTTCGGCTGGCAAGGCGCAATATCAGCGGCCTGATACCCGTTGCCGTGACGGCCATCGTCACGCTGTCGATCGGCGTGTTCGGTTTCCCCTTGGTGCATGTGCTGCTGGTGATGATGCCGGTCAGTCTGCTTCTGGCCTGGTTGACCCGGCCTCGATGACGCTGGTCCTGATCCAGCTTATCGGTTTGTTCGCCGGGCTCTCCATGCTGGCCTTTGGCGGCGGGGCCGGCGTGATCCCGGACATGCAGCGCGCCGCGGTGGACCAGCATCATTGGCTGACGGCGCGGGAATTTCTGGACATGTTCGCGATCAGCCGCGCCGCCCCTGGCCCGGGGTCGCTGATCGTTCTGCTGGTTGGGCTGAAAGCCGCCGGCTGGGCCGGCGCCGCGGTGTCGTTCGTGGCCATGTTCGCGCCGTCCTGCCTGGTGGTGCACCTGGTCGCCCGCTACTGGCAGCGCGCCGCGCATTCTGCCTGGCGCGCCGTGGTGGAGCGCGCGTTGGCTCCGGTCGCGGTCGGCCTGACCTTCGCCAGCGGCCTCGCGCTGATGCGCGGCACCGAACATGGCTGGCTGCCCTGGGGGGTCACCATTATCAGCACAGCCGCGTTCAGCCTGACGGAAATCAACCCGATCCTGCTGCTTGCCGCCGGCGCCGGTGCTTTGTTGCTTGTTGGACCATGAGCCGCCGCCGTATAGGCCAAAGCTGATTTGTCGAGAGCGAGAATGTCCCGTTCGGCCTGCGTCGCGATTTGGATTTGCAACCGCAAGGGCGGCGTGGGTGATCCTGTGCGGCAGATTTCCAGCCGCCCGCGTCGACGCGTTTAATCGATGCCGGAGCAGAACGCGATTGAACCGCGCGAAGCCATGCTCATCCGGTCGCTGGCGGGCTTCTTCGATGCGCCTTGGTATCGGGCACGTTATCCTGATCTCGCGACGACCGATCTGGAACCGATCGTGCATTTCATTCGGTTCGGACTCGCCGAGAGGCGCGATCCAAACCCGTATTTCGACAGCGCCTGGTACATCGAACATAACCCGGACGTCAGTGCCAGCGGGAAGCACCCGCTGCTGCACTACCTGCAGTCCGGCGCGGTTGAGTTGCGCAATCCTCATCCGGATTTCGACGCGGCCTGGTATGCGGACCAGCATCCCGACGCCGCCGCCAATCCGCTGCTGTACCATATCAGAACGGGTCGAGCGCGCGGCTACCTGACCGAGAAGCCATTCGACATCCAGGACTTCCTTCCCTCATCGCTGGTCGCGCCTCGCTTACCGGCTCGGCTGGTGGTGGACATTGTGATCCCGGTTTATCGTGGCCTGGCGGAAACCCGGCGCTGTATCGAATCCGTTCTGGCAAATGCCGGCAAGCCGCTGGGACGGATCATTGTGGTGGAGGACCGTTCCCCGGATCGGGCGCTGGTCGCCTGGCTGGTGGAACTGGCCGGACAAGGGGCGATCGACCTGCTGCGCAATCCGCGTAACCTGGGGTTCGTCGCATCGGTCAACCGTGGCATGGAAGCGGCCGGGCATCGCGACGTCGTTCTGCTCAACAGCGATACCGAAGTGCCGCCCGCCGGAAACGGTGCGGGCTGGCTCGTTCGGCTTGCCGCGCAGGCCTATGCCGAACCGCGCATCGCGACGGTGTCGCCGCTTTCCAACAACGCAACGATCTGCGGCTGGCCGGACAACACGGGCGGCCCGATCGCCTTCGGCCACAGCCTCGCACAGGTCGATGCGGTCTGCCAGTCTGTGAATGCCGGCCGTTGGGTGAAAGCGCCGACGACGGTGGGCTTCTGCATGTATATCCGCCGCAAAGCCCTGAAGGAGGTGGGCCTGTTCGATGCGGCGCGTTTCACCGTCGGCTATGGGGAGGAGAACGACTTCTGCCTGCGCGCCTCCGCCCTGGGCTGGCGACACCGGATAGCCTGCGATACGTTCGTCTATCATAAGGGTAGCGTCAGTTTCGGCGGACGGACAAACGAACTGCTCGCGCGCGCGATGAAACTGCTGCTGGAACGGCATCCCACCTATCAGCGCGATATCGCGCATTATGTTTCACTCGGCGACATCGACGCTTTCCGCTTCGCGATCACCGCGGCACTGTTCCGACAGTCCGGGTTGCCGGTGATCCTGGCGATCTCGCATGGGATGGGCGGGGGGGTAAGACGACACATCGATACGCTTGTCACGCGCTTCGCTGACACGGCGCGATTTCTGCTGCTGGAGGCGTCGGCCAACGGCGCCACGCTGTCCGTCCCGGCCCTGCCCGGCCATCCGTCGGTGGGCCTGTCCGCGAAACGCCTGGACGATCTGCTTGCATTGCTGCGGTCGATGCAGGTCTCGCGTATCCACATCCATCACCTGTTGGCCGTGGACATGGACATTCGCGCACTGATCCGCCGGCTGGGTGTGCCCTTCGATGTGACGGTGCACGATTATTTCGCCATCTGCCCGCAGATCAACCTGCTGCCATGGCGGCATAGTCTTTACTGTGGCGAACCGGACATGGCGGGCTGCAATGCCTGTATCGCCCGCCGCAGTTCGTACGGCGCCAGGGATATCCTGACCTGGCGGGCGGAGCAGGCCTGGCAATTCAGGCAAGCCGACCGGGTACTGTGCCCCAGTCAGGACGCCCTGGCGCGGTTGCAACGCTATGGGCTGGCGATCAATGCCGTGTTCGCGCCGCATGAGGCCGTAGGCCCCGGGCGCTGGAAGGTGAACGCCGCTTCCGTCAGCAGCGGCAAGATGCGGATCGCGATCCTCGGCGCGCTGCCGCCGCACAAGGGCGGACGCACCGTCGCGGCGGTGGTCGAGATGGCCGATCCCGATGCGATCGAAATCCATCTGATCGGATACCCCGACGGTCCGTTCTCCGCGTCCGCCCTGGCGCGGATGAAAATAACCGGTGCGTATGAGGAGGCCGATCTCGCGGGTCTGATCGCGCAAATCGATCCCCATCTGATCTGGTTTCCGGCGGCGTGGCCGGAAACCTTCAGCTATACGCTCAGCGCGGCGCTGGAAGCGGGAATTCCGGTCGCCGCCACGCGTATTGGTTCGTTCACAGAACGCCTGCGCGGCCGGCCGCTGACCTGGTTGGCCGATATCGCAACCTCTCCCGCCGCGTGGCTCGCGCTGTTCGGCGAAATTCGTACCCGCCTCAATCAGAAGCCGCCGTCTGAACCGGAACCGGAACGTCCTGCGATCGAGGATTTCTATGGCACGCGCTATCTCGTCGCCAGCGGATCACCGGCACGGAGCCGTCGGCGTCCCAGCCGCAAGGCGCCGCGGATCGCGATTATCCCTGAACGTTTTGAGGTCGGGTTCCCGTCGCCCTGCGCCTATATTCGCCTGCTGCAGCCGATGCATCATCCCGCGGTTACATCCGGCGCCGAGGTGACGGTCACCGACACGGAAGAAATCTTCGAGCGCGAGGCCGACATTATCGTCACTCAGCGCTACGCGATCCCGGATCAGGAAACCGCGGACCGGTTGGCGGCCCATTGTCGTCGCACCGGAGCGACCCTGGTGTTCGACCTCGACGACGATCTGCTGCACATTCCCCGCCTGCATCCCGATGCCACGGCGTTGCGGCCTCGCGCCAAAATCGTGCGCCGGATGTTGCAGGTCGCGGATGTCGTCTGGGTTTCCACCCGCAGCCTCGCCGAGCGCCTGTCGACAATACGAACCGACGCGACGGTGGTCGAAAATTGCCTGGACGAGCGGATCTGGACGCCCCCCCCGCCGCCCTCCGGCAACACGCCGGTGCGGATCCTTTGTATGGGGACGGCCACGCACGACCGCGATTTCGCCATGATCGAGCCGGCGCTGATACGACTAAAAAACGAATACAAGGATCGCGTCGAGATCAACGTGATCGGGATGACCGGCCGCGACCTGCCGCCTGGTCTGCAACGCATCGGGCTGTCCGTCAGCGCCAGTCGATCCTATCCCGGGTTTGTCCAAATTGTGACCTCGGTGCAGCCCGCCTGGCATATCGGCCTGGCGCCGCTGCTCGATACGGAATTCAATCGGTGCAAATCGGCGCTGAAGGCGATGGATTATGCCGCCATGGGCCTCGTCGTCCTGGCCTCCGATATGCCGGTGTATCGCGGCTCTCTGGCCGACGGACCGGCGGGACGGCTTGTCGCGAACTCGGCCGCCGCATGGTACGCCGCGCTCGACACGATGGTCCGGGACCGGGACGCCCGCCGGGCGATCGCCGCGCGCTCCCGCGCCGCGTTCCTGGCCCACGCCAGCCTGGCGAACCAAGGATCGGCGTGGCGAAACGCATGGATGCAGCTGCTGAAGAACCGGCGCGACCATGCCGCGTGAAGCCGGTGGCGAGGCGGATCTACGCCACCTGATGGCCGACATGCTCGAACCCGGATGGTACGCATGGCGCTATCCCGATGTTGTCGTCGGGGATCGCGATCCGGTGGCGCATTTCGCGGAGTTCGGCATTCCTGAGCAACGCGACCCCAATCATTGCTTCGACAGTGCATGGTATCGGCGGCATCATCCGGACGTAGCGGCCAGCGGGCTCGAGCCGCTATCGCACTATTTGCGGGTCGGGGCGGCAGCCTTGTTCGACCCGCACCCAAGGTTCGATGCGGCGTGGTACGTGCGCCAGCATCCCGAGGCCGCGGCCAACCCCGTGCTTTACCACCTGCGGATCGGGCGGGTGCGGGGCTATCCGACGCAGCAGCCGATCGACATCCGCGACCACCTGCCGTCGGACCGGGCGCTTCCGACCGCCCCGCCCGGGGTATTCGTCGATGTCATCGTCCCGCCGTTTTCCACCCTGGCGGAAGCAGGACGCTGCCTGGCATCGATCCTCGCCGACCGGCACTTTCCGCTCGCCCGCATTATCGTGTTCGACGATGCGGCCTCCGATGCGGCGGTGTCGGCGTGGCTCGATGAACTCGCCTCCGAGGGGCACATTCACCTGATCCGCGACCGCCGCCGACTTGGCTTTTCTGCCTGCGTCAGGCGCGGCATCGACGCCGCGGAGACGCATGACGTCGTGCTGCTGCACCGCGATACCCAGGTATCCGCCGACTCGCTGCGCCGCCTCGCGGCCCAAGCGTGGTCAGCCCCGCGGATCGCAACGGTTTCTCCGCTTTCGGACCACGCTTCGGCGCCAGGCTACGGTCTATCCGCATTCAATCATCCTGCGGCCGTTGTCGAAGCGTGCTGCCGCACCGTGAACGCCGGCCGCTCCGTGCAAATTCCGTCGGCCACCGGCGCCTGCCTGTATATTCGCCGCGACGCCCTTTCCGCGGTCGGCGGCTTCGGTCATGGCCCCGGCGCCGCAGCCGCATTCTGCCGCCGCGCTACGGCCGCCGGATGGCAGCACCGTCTTGCCTGCGATACCTTCGCCGGTCGTGAGCCCGCTGTTGCCAAGGCCGGGCATTCGATCGCCCGCGATCAGGCGGGATTCGCCACGGAGCGAGACAACAGCCGCGTCGCCAATGCGGCCGATCCGTTCCGCTTCGCCGTCACCGCCGCCTTGATCCGCGGTTCGGGTCTGCCGGTCATCGTGATGGTTTCCCACGACCTGGGCGGTGGAATCCGGCGGCACATCAATGCCCTGTCAGAACGATACGTGAACCGGGCCCATGTGCTTCTGCTCGCCGGCACCGAGCGTGGAGTTACCCTGTCATTTCCGGCCGAGCCGAACCTCCCCATGCTGACCCTGAGAGGCGATTGCCTGGATGATCTGGTGACGCTGCTGCGTTCGGCCGGCGTCTCCCGCGTCCATATCCACCACCTGCTCGACGTGGACGTGGACATAAGGCGCCTGATCCATCGCCTGGGCTTGCCGTTCGACCTCACGGTCCATGATTACTACCCCATCTGCCCGCAGGTGAACCTGCTGCGCTGGCCGGAAGCGCTGTATTGTGGCGAACCCGATATAGCCGGCTGCAACGCCTGTATCGCCGAGTTCAGTTCGCACTATGCGAAAGACATCGTCTCCTGGCGCCGCGAACGGGACTGGCAATTCATCGAGGCGGACCGGGTGATCTGCCCAAGCGAAGACGTTCGGCGACGCGTGGCGCGCTACGGCGCCGGCGAAAAAGCATTCGTCGTACCGCATGAACGGCATCCACCCGGCGACTGGCCCGTTACTCTGCCGGACAACACCGCGCCCCCGTTGCGCATCGTGTTGATGGGTGTGCTCGCGAACCACAAGGGTGCCCGCATCGTGGCATCGGTCGCCGAGGCGGCTGAACCGGGATCACTGGCGATCCATCTGATTGGGCATCTGGAAGCAAGCTTTCCGAAGCCGGCCGCTAAAATGATCACGGCGACCGGCCAGTATCAGGAGCAGGATTTGGCCGACCTGCTGCGTAAGGCGAAGCCGCACGTCGTCTGGTTTCCGTCGACCGCGCCCGAAACCTATAGCTACACGCTTACCACCGCCATCGAGTCGGGCCTGCCGATCGTGGCCTCAAACCTCGGCGCGTTCCCCGAACGTCTTGCCGGAAGACCGAACACCTGGCTGGTTGAGACCAACGCCACAACGCACGGCTGGCTGAGCGCGTTCAACGCCGTGCGGGACCGCCTGCGCGATCGCCGGCCGACACCACGGACCTCACGCCCGTCATCGGGGCCGGACTTCTATGGGACGAGGTATCTGGAGCCCCCACCCACAGGAAAAGCAGCCGCCAAACCGAAAGTTGCCGTCCTACCAGAGCGTCTGGAACACGGGGCCCTGACGCCCGGCGGCCATATCCGCCTGCTGCAACCGCTGGATCATCCACGCATCGCCGATGCCTTCGAGATTCTCCTGGTGGATGCCACGTCGGTGTTCGACAGTTCGGCCGACATCGTCGTGACGCATCGCCATGCGATTCCCGATCCCGCGACGGCTGACCGACTTGCCACCCATGTCCGGCGGGCCGGCGCCCGGCTGGTCTATGACCTGGACGAGGACCTGCCGGACCTCTCCGCGCGTGATCCTGTGGCAACGACGGTACGCCGGATGGTGGCCGTCGCCGATGCTGTCTGGGTCGCGACCCAGGTTCTAGCAGACCGCGTGGCTTCGATCCGGCCCGACGTGATGATCATCGAAACGCTGCTGGACGAACGAATTTGGACCGCCCCGGCACCCCAGGCACCGTATTGGGACGACCCCGTCCGCATTCTTTGTATGCGAAACACGAGCGGTGACGACAATTTTGCAATGATCGAGCCGGTGCTGATCCGACTGAAAGCGGAGTTCGGCGACCGCGTCGTCGTCGACGTGCTGGGCATGACGCTGCCGCCACCCTCACCTGGTCTCAACCGGCTCACACCGTCGGCGCACGGGGCACGATCCTATCCCGGCTTCGTCGACTGGATAACCCGGTTCAGGCCGGCGTGGCATATCGGCGTGGCGCCCCTGCTCGACACGCCGTTCAACCGCGGCAAATCACCCGTGAGGCCGCTGGAGTACGCCGCGCTCGGGCTTGCGGTGCTGGCCTCTGACGTGCCGGCTTATCGCGGTTCGCTGGCCGACGGGTGGGCCGGTCAATTGGTGCCGAACACTCCGGACGCGTGGCACGCCGCGCTGGACTGGATGATTCGTGACCAGGATCTCCGGCGATCAACCTCGGTCCGAGCCAGGGATGCCTTTGTTGCCTCGGGCACGCTCGTCGGTGGCACCGCAACACGGCTGGCTGCATTGCGACGGCTGCTGCCCGAGGACGGGTTGCCAGCCGGCGCCGGCGTCATAACTATACAGAATGATCAAGTTCACCCCATTACCCGAACGAAGCGTCATCGCCGTCGAGGGCGATGACCGGGTCGCGTTCCTGCAGGGTCTGGTTTCCAACGACGTCGAAGCGGTCCGTCCCGGACACGCCGTTTGGACGGCACTGCTGACACCGCAAGGCAAATGGCTGGCGGATTTTTTCGTCTTCGCCGGCGCCGAGGCGCTGCTGCTTGACTGCGAGCGCACGCAGGTCCCGCTGCTCATTCAGCGCCTGTCGCGCTACCGGCTGCGGATGAAAGCCAGCTTGCGAGCGATCCCGGAGCTCCAGGTTCATGTCGCCTGGACGGATCGGCCCGACGTCCCCGGCATCATCGTGCCGGACCCGCGGCTACCGAATTTTGCCTGGCGCATGCTCACCACCGAAACGCCCGTGGCGACCGCGACGCCGGATGACTGGGACCGGTATCGCCTGGAGGCCGGGCTGCCGGATGGATCGAAAGACTTGGAGGCGGATCGCAGCGTGCTGCTGGAAGCCGGGTTTGACGAACTGGCCGGCGTCTCGTGGTCGAAGGGCTGCTACATGGGCCAGGAACTGACCGCTCGGACGAAGTATCGCGGCCTGGTCAAGCGGCGTTTGGTGCCGGTGACGGTCGAAGGCCCTCTGCCAGCGCCGGGTTCAGCCGTCCTGCGGAACGGCGCGGAGGTCGGCACGATGCGGTCCGGTCGTGACGGAATCGGTCTTGCGTCGTTGCGCCTGGATGCCCTCGATGGCGCGTTGCACTGCGAGCAGGCGACGCTGGTGCCCAGGATTCCTGGTTGGATGCGGCTGCCAGAAACGGCTTGACTGACCATTGGCGTGACATGGCAAATCAGGTCCGCGATTAAACCAACCTCGGACGATCGCGCTTCAATCCATCGCCGCATGGGCCTCGACCGGGGCCGCCGCGAGTTTTGGCCGACGCAGCAGCATGATCAAAAGCAGCGACGGCAATGTGGTGAAGATCATCATCCAGTAGTCGTCGATATAGGCAGTGATCTGCGCCTGCTGGTTGACGATCTGGTCCAGTGCAGCGGCGCCATGCACCTGCATCGGGTTCCACGCCTGACTCACCATCCCGCCCCCCTGCAATGCGCGATTGAACGGTGTCACGGAGGCGCCGATCGTCTCGTGCAGCACCTGCGTGTTGTGCGACAGCATCGCCGACGTCACCGACACGCCGATTGCCGCGCCGATGTTGCGGAACAGGCTGAACAGGGAGGCGCCATCGGTGCGGTATTGCGATGGCAGCGTGGCGAATGCCAGCACCTGCAACGGCAAGAAGACAAAGCCAAGGCCAGCGCCCTGCACGATGATGGTCACGACGATGGTCCATTGCGACACGTCGGGAGTCCAGCTCGTCATCTCCCACATCGACCAGGCGAGCATCAGGATGCCGCCGGCCATCAGCTTGCGTGGGTCGATCTTGTTCGACAGCCGGCCGCCGGTCATCATCGCGGTCATCGTGCCGATGCCGCGCGGCGCCATGATCAACCCCGCGGTTTCCACAGGGTAATTGGCCAGATTCTGTAGCCATGGCGCCATCAGCGAGGAACTGGAAACCAGGATCGTTCCTGTGGCGAACATCAGCAACAGCCCGGTCGAGAAATTCCGATCCTTGAACAGCACCGGCGGGATGAATGGCTTCTTCGCCGTAATCATGTGCACGATGAACAGGTAGACTCCGAGGCCCCCGAGCACCGCCTCGGCGATCACCTCCGTCGAGGTGAACCAGTCCTGGTCCTGGCCCCGGTCGAGCATCACCTGTAACCCGCCGATCCCCAGCGACAACACGCCAAAGCCGATCCAGTCAAAGCGCAGGTTGAAGTTGCCGAACGAGCGCGGCATGAAGAATGCTAGGCCGAGCGTGGCGAGAATGCCGAATGGCAGGTTGATGTAGAAGACGTAGCGCCAGTTGTACATTTCGGTCAGGTAACCGCCGAGGGTTGGCCCCAGGATCGGTCCGACCATCACGCCGACGCCCCAGATCGCCATCGCGGTGCCGCGCTGCTCGACCGGATAGATGTCCATCATGGTCGATTGCGATAACGGCACGAGGGCCGCGCCGAAGACGCCCTGCAACAGCCGGAACACCACCATCTGGGTGAGCGATTGCGCCGCGCCGCACATCATGGAGGTGACGGTGAAGCCAACAAGGCAAGTGATGAACAGGTATTTTCGGCCGAAGCGTGACGCCAGCCACCCGACCGGCGCGGTCATGATCGCCGCGGCGGTGATGTATGAGGTCAGAACCCAGGTGATCTCATCGTACGTCGCAGACAGGCTGCCTTGCATGTAGGGCAGCGCGACGTTGGCGATCGTCTGATCCAACGCCTGCATCAGTGTGGCACCCACGGTGCACAGCGTGATGATCAGCCGATGCGGAACCCGTTCGTGCGGGGCTGTCGCCATTTAGAACAGGTCGCGCCAGCGACGCTGATGTCCGGTGTCGATATCGGCGATGACGCTCATGCCGGCACGCAATTCCGGATCCCCATCATGGTGCTCGACCTTGATACGGACCGGAATGCGCTGCACCACCTTGACCCAGTTGCCGGAGGTGTTCTGCGCCGGCAGCACCGAGAACTCCGATCCGCTGTTCGGCGCGATCGATTCCACCACCGCTTTCCAGGTGCGGCCCGGATAGGTGTCGACCGTTACGTCCACCGGGTCACCCGGCTTCACATGGGTCAGTTCGGTTTCTTTTGGATTGGCCTCGATCCAGACGTTATCGGTGGAAACCAGGCCGAACGCCGCGGTCGCCGCCGACAGATACATTCCGGGCTGTACGGTTTCGACCTGCGTCGCGATACCGCTGAACGGGGCGTAGATGATGGCATGGTCCAATTGCCGCTTGGCTTCGTCGACCCGAGCCTGGGCTTGCAGGTAGTCGTTCATGGTTCTGACGTCGACCTCCGGATCGCCGCCCAGACGCGCCAGTTGCACCCCGGCGGTCACCTTCAGCGCCTCGACGGCCTGCTTGTCGGCCATCAACTGGAAACGGGCATTGTCGTAGTCGGCCCGCGTTACACCGCCGCTTTTGATCAGGCCGGAAAAGCGGTCATAACTGGCCTGATCCGAAGCAAGCTGCGCCTGCTTGACCTCGACATCGCGCAGCATGCGCTTGTAGTCGAGCTTCATCGCATTGAGTGTCGAGACCATTCCATCGCGATTTGCCGTCGCACCGGCCAGCGCGATCTCGAACGGACGAGGATCGAGCCGCAGCAGCACATCACCCTTTTTTACCCGCTGCCCTTCGTGCACCGGAACGGACGCGACGATCCCGGACACGTCCGTGGCGATCACCTCCTTCGCGGCCCGCACGTAGGCATCGTCGATCGACACCACGCGACCGCCGGTTATCCAGTAATAGCCGGCGCCGACGATGACCGCGGCGATCCCACCCAGCATCAGGATCGGCCGGACCAAGCCGCGCCCCAGCCGGCGGCGGGCCGGCGCGTCCGTATCCCGGTCGGTGACGCGCGGCGCCGGACCGGACATCGCGGCCTGGGACATCAGACCGCCTCCCGCGCTTCGGTCGCAGCGGGATCGGGTGATCGGCGGGATGCGTGGGCCTCTTGAGTCAGCGTCGCTTTCATCCGCATGAGTGCCTCGGTCATGATTTCGATCGAATTTTCGTCGATCCCGACGGCGACCATGCGCGTCATGTCCGCGCGCTGATCGTCGATTTCGTGCAACACGTCGCGGGCGGGATCGAGGAGATGCAGCCGCCAGATGCGCCGGTCCCGCGGATCCGGCCGGCGTTCAACCATCCCGCGTGCTTCAAGCCGATCGATCAATCGGGCGACCGTGATCGGCTCGACCTCCAGAATCTCGGACAGTTCTTTCTGGGAAATACCGGGTTGGCGTTGCAGCCAGACCAGGATGGCCCACTGTGCCCGCGTCATACCGTGCTGTCGCGCCCGCTTATCCGCTTCGACACGAAGCAGACGCGCGACATCGTTCAGCAGGAACAGCAGGTCACGATGTACCTCGTTCAATGGACGCGTCCTCTTTTGTCGATCATCATAAGTCACCTTATCATATGGTTTCCAGCGCGGTTGCCATGCGTCCGACGCAATGCCGCTGCCCGATCCGCGATGTGTTTCGTAGATATTCTCCATCGGGACGGCTGGCCAAGCGAAAGGGCCGATGCCAATGTTTGGGACATTGGGTCTTTCAATTCATTGAGAAGGCGAGCGGCATTCATGGGGGCGTGGTTCGCGGTCGCGATTGGCGGCGCAATGGGCAGTGTCGCCCGATTCTGGCTGGCGAACGTCATGACGGTCCTGACCGGTCCCCGCTTTCCCTGGGGCACGTTGTTGATCAACGTCGTGGGGTCTTTCGTCATCGGGCTGGTCGCCGGCGTGACGCTGGCGCCCGCGCGGGTGGACATGCCTGCGGATATTCGGATTTTTCTGATGACCGGCGTTTGCGGCGGCTTCACCACGTTCTCGGCCTTCAGCCTGCAGACACTGCAGCTGATTCAGACCGGTGACGTCGTCCCTGCCCTGGGCTACGCGGTCGGCTCGGTCGTCCTGTGCGTCATCGCCACGTATTGCGGTTGGGCGCTCGGCCGCTAGAGCAATATCAGCCTGATTCGAACCGCGAAGCGACCTCAGGCTGATGAAATTGCTCGCAAAATATGAGCTAGAGCGTTTCCACCCGGGGTAGAGACGCTTTTCTGATCCAACACCCGACACAGTCAGTCGGCCACCTGCCACGAAGGAAAAACCATGGACCTGGTCATCCGCAACGCCCGTTTGTTCGATACGAAAGCCGTCGATATCGGCATCCGAGGCGGCAAGATCGTTGCGATTGAGGCGCATCTGGCGACCGATGCCCCAGCGTATGATGCCGAGGGCCATTTGGCCTGCGCGGGCTTGATCGAGACACATATCCATCTCGACAAGAGCCGGATCATCGACCGCTGTCCGCCCGAGGATGGCCGCAATGCCAATGCCGTCCCTCGCGTCAAGGCGGTCAAGGCGACGTTCACCGAGGAGGATGTCTATCAGCGGGCCAGTGCCACGCTGGAGAACTGCATCAAGCACGGCACCACCCGAATGCGGACGCACGTGGAACTGGATGGCGGCGTGGAAATGCGCAGTTACGATGCACTGGAGAAGCTGCGTCGCGATTACGCCTGGGCGATCGATGTCGAACTCTGCGTGTTTCCGCAGGAAGGCCTGACCAATAACAAACGCTCCGATGAACTGCTGGTGCAGGCGCTGAAGCGCGGCGCCCGGGTGATCGGCGCGGCGCCCAATTACGATCCGGACAAAAAAGGCCAGATCCATCGGATCTTCGAACTTGCGCGCGAGTACGACACCGACATCGACATGCACCTCGATTCCGGCAACAGCCGGGCGGATATGGATATCCACCTGGTCTGCGAACTGACCAAGAAATATGGGTTGGGCGGACGGGTCGCGGTCGGGCACGGCTGCAAATACTCCACCTTGCCGCCAGCGGATCTGCTGGCCCTGGCAGCCGAAATCGCCGATGCCGGCGTGGCCGTGACGGTGCTGCCCGCGACGGACTTGTACATGATGGGCCGTGACCAGGACCACAGCGTGCAACGCGGTGTCGCAAACGCCAATGTGCTGGTCGAGAATGGCGTGAACTGCTCGATCTCCAGCAACAACATCCTCAATCCGTTCACGCCGATGGGTGACGGCAACCTGATCCGGATTGCGAACATGCAGGCCAATGTCTGCCAGGTCGGCGAGGCGCACCGGCTGCGGGAATGCTTTGCCATGCTGACGGACCGTTCCGCCCGCCTGATGAACCTGAAGGACTACGGCATCGCGGTCGGCAATCCCGCGGATGTGGTGATTTTCGATGCAGCAACGCCGGAAGCGGCGATCGCCGAGGTGAAAGGTCCGCTCGTTGCCTTCAAGCATGGCGTCCGCACGGTGACGCGGCCGAGGGCAGAACTGCATCGGCCGTAGGCCACGACCGAATGCGGCGGCGACGCGCTTAGGCGGGCAAGTTCGTTGAGGTTAGCGCGGGTGTTGGCATCGGCACGGGAACGTACCGGCCGACACCCGCGCCGCCCCGGCCCTGTCACTTCACCCGGACGAACCGATAGGGAAAGAAATTATCCGCCGACTGCGCCAGTTCGACGTTCTTCTTCGCCGCCCAGACGATCACCTGCTGATGCAGCGGAACCGTCGCAACGTCCTTCTGGAGAATCTCGATCGACTGGTGGATCATCGCCGCCCGCTTCGCCGGATCCGTTTCGACGCCGATCTTCGCGGTCAATTCATCCAGCACGGCATTGGAATAGCCGCCGGAATTCACCTCCCCCCGTTTGCCGTCGCGCGTCCCCAACAGCGTATAAAGCGCGTTGTGCGCGTCATACGTCGCCGGCGTCCATCCCAGCATGTAGAAATCGGTGTCGTAGTTCGGCGCGAGTATCTTGTTGAAGTATTTCGATTTCGTCTGTGCGATCAGATCCACCTTGATCCCGGTGCGTGCCAGCATCGATACGATCGCGGTGCAGATCTGTTCGTCCATCACGTACCGGTCGTTCGGACAGTCCAGCGCCACGCGGAACCCGTTGGGATAGCCTGCCTCCGCCAGCAACTGCTTGGCCTTCGCTGGATCGACCTTCGGCCGCACGTCCAGCGCCGCGTCGTACCCGTTGACGCCGGGACCCCACATTTCCCATGTCGGATGCCCAAGGCCCAGCATCACCCGGCTGGCGATCGCCTGTTCATCGATCGACAGCGCCACTGCTTCGCGCACCCTCTGGTCCTTAAACGGATTCTTCCCCTTCACGTCGGAACTCGGCAGTTCATTCCGGGTTTGGTTGAACCCGAGGTAAATGGTCCGCAATTCCGGGGTCTCAAGCAGTTTCAAGCCCTCGGCCTGCTTGATCCGAGCCATGTCTTGCGGCGGCACGGAGTAGATCATGTCGACGTCGCCCGACAGCAACGCGGCGACGCGCGTCGGCGCGGAAGAGATGACGTCGAACTCCACCTGGTCCAGGTTGTGCTGGGGCTTATCCCACCACAGCGGGTTCTTCTCCACCACGGTCTTGCGGTCTGGTTCGCGGGAAACAAGCTTGAACGGACCGGTTCCCATCGCATTGTGCAATGCGTAGTTGTCTTCCTTGCCGATGATCACCGGTTCGACGGCGTTATGGGCCTCGCACCAGGCTTTCGACATCATCAGCAGATTGGTCTGTTCCTGCAGGAAGATCGGATCGGGCACGAAGGTTTCGAAATCGACCGTCAGGTCGTCCACCTTGCGCGCCTCCTTCACCGCCGACATCGGCGCCCGCATCGAGGAGTTCGGTGACAGGAACCGCTTGAGCGTGAACACCACATCGTCAGCGGTGAAGGGCGAGCCATCCTGCCATTTCACGCCCGGGCGCAAGTGAAACCGCCAAACCGTTGGCGAGGTTTGCTCCCACGACGTCGCTAGCGCCGGCTCCAGCGTCAGGTCCCGATTGCGGCGGACGAGCGGTTCATAGATATTCGCAAGGAAACTGAGTTGTACTGTTTCCTGCCGCGTCGTGGGGTCCATCGCATTGACGTCACCATCGTTCGCCCAACGGAAAGTCGCGGCCCCAGCCGGCGAAGCGGCGAGCAGGGCCAGCACGGATAGTGCCGGCGCGGATAGTGACAGCGCGGATAGTGTCAGCGCGGATAGTGAAAGACGCGGCATAGGATTTGTTCCCCGTGTTCTTGTGAGTTCAGCCTGTACCGAGGAAACTAACCGGATAGAATCATTCTGAACAGAGAGTGCGCATGCAAATCGATCCCCAGACCGACATCCTGGGCCTGATTGATGTTCAGCCCACCTTCATGCCGGGCGGCGAATTGCCGGTCGCGAACGGGGACGTGATCATCCCGGTGATCAGCCAACTGCTGCGGCGCTTCGACCATGCGTTCGCGACCCAGGACTGGCATCCCGCCGGTCATGCGTCTTTTGCCAGCACGCATCCGGGACGACACCCATACGACACGATCGAAATGACATATGGCCGTCAGATGCTGTGGCCGGATCACGGGATCGCCGGCACGCCGACCGCTGCGATCCATCCGGCGATTGACCAAGCCCGGATCGAAGCGATCATCCGCAAAGGGTTCCGTGCGACCCTCGACAGCTATTCCGCGTTCTTTGAAAATGACCGCCGGACCCCGACGGGCCTGGAGGGATGGCTACGCCAGCGCGGTTTCACCCGACTGTTCCTATGCGGCCTCGCCACCGACTTCTGCGTTGCGTGGTCAGCCGAAGATGCCGCGCGCCTCGGTTTTTCGGTGACCATCGTGGAGGATGCCTGCCGCGGCATCGGGCTTCCCGAAGCCGATGGCCGTAGCACGATCGACACGGCGCGCGACAGATTGACTGCGATGGGCGTGCGCTTCGTCCCGAGCGCCGCCATCTGAACAAGCATGACACTCCGCTTTCTTTCCTTCGTCCTGCTGTTCCTGCAGCCGCTTCAACTTTCCGAAGCGGCCCCTTCGGTGACCGGCTTCTGGCTCACCCAGGGGCGGGATGGCGTTATCGCCATCGCTCCCTGCGGCACTTACCTATGCGCCTATATCGCGGGCGTGTTCCTCGACCATCCGACCGACCCTATTCCGGTCGATCATCGGGGCGTGTCGCAATGCGGTCTGCCGCTGATCACCGATGCCAGGCAAATCCAGCCTGACCTGTGGAAGGGCCATATCATCAATCCCCGCAACGGCGAGGTCTGGGGCGTCGAGTTCAACCTCGATCCTCTCGGCAACCTTGCACTCCGCGGCTTCCTCGGGGTCCCGCTGCTCGGACGGACTCAAACCTGGACCCGCTACCCCGGCACACCACCGGCGGACTGCCGCATCACCACCATGCCGGAAGCCGGCCGTTAGAACGCCTTGCCGATGGTGCCCGAACAGGCACAATGCGACCAGCCGGAAGGAACCCAACACGATGAAGATGAAAGCCGCGGTGCTGCGGGAACAAGGCAAGCCCCGCCCTTACGCCGCCAGCACGCCGATGACGATTGAAACCGTCGATCTCGACCCGCCCGGTCCCGGCGAGGTCCTGTACAAGATCGTCGGGGCCGGGCTTTGCCACTCCGACCTGTCCACGATTGAAAACCTGCGCCCGCGCAAGCTGCCCACCATTCCCGGGCATGAGGCTGCCGGTATCGTCGAGGACGTCGGACCCGGCGTCACGGGATTGAAGCCCGGCGACCATGTGATTAGCGTTTTTGTAACGAGCTGCAACGACTGCCGCTACTGCAATGGCGGGCGGCCGAATCTCTGCCAAAGCTCCAACGCATCCCGCTCCGCCGGCACCCTGATCTCCGGCGCGCGGCGGCTCTCGCTGAACGGCGAGCCGATCTACCATTACAGCGGCCTGTCGGTGTTCGCGCAGTATGCCGTCGTTTCGCAGAACGCATTGATAAAGATCCCCCAGGACGTACCGTTGGAGGACGCCACCATTTTCGGCTGCGCTGTTGTCACCGGTGTGGGCGCCGTATTGAACACCGCGCAAGTGCCCGCCGGCGGGCAGATGGCGGTGGTCGGCCTGGGTGGGGTCGGCATGAACGCGCTGCTGGGCGGGGTCGTCGCCGGTGCCGAACGGATCGTCGCGGTCGATCTCAATGCCGATAAACTGCGGATTGCGCGGGAGCTTGGCGCCACCGACACATTCCTGGCCGGCAACGCCGACGTGGTGGAGGAGATCCGCCAGGCCACCGGAGGCGGATTGGACTATGTCATCGAAACCGCCGGCTCCATCCCGGCGATGAACCTGGCATATGCCATTGCCGCGCGCGGTGGCGCGGTGGTCAGCGCCGGCCTGCCGGCCTCGAGCGCCACCTTCTCCTATCTGCATTCCGCGCTGGTGAGTGACGGAAAGAGCATAATGGGCAGCTATATGGGCAGTTGCGTCCCCAAACGGGACATTCCCCGCTTCATCTCGCTTTATCAACGTGGCAAACTGCCGGTGCAAAAATTGCGCTCCGGAACCATTACCTTTGACCAGATCAATGAAGGGTTCGACCGCCTGTCCGATGGCTCCGTCTTGCGCCAGGTGCTGCAACCGCACGCATAAATTCGTTCCATGAGTACGTATCTGGTCACCGGAGGCGCCGGCTTTATCGGCTCCCACCTATGCGACGCTCTGGTTGCCCGTGGCGACGCCGTCCGCGTGCTGGACGATCTTTCAACCGGCCGCCGCGGCAATCTGCCCACGGGTGCGACCCTGATCGAGGGCGATGTCGCCGATGCCGGCACGGTCGCGCAGGCCATGGATGGGATGGATGGATGCTTCCACCTCGCCGCGATCGCGTCGGTGGAGAAAGGTATCACCGATTGGCTCGGCACGCACCGGACCAATATCACGGGTACGGTGACGGTGTTCGACGCGATCCGGCGTCAAGGCAGCCGAATCCCGGTTGTCTATGCGTCCTCCGCCGCGGTCTACGGAAATGCAGCGACGATACCGATCGCCGAGACGGACCACTGCGTGCCGCTGTCCGCCTATGGCGCGGACAAATACGCCTGCGAGTTACATGCCCGGGTCGCCAGCCACGTGCATGGCATACCGACCGTTGGCCTCCGTTTCTTCAACGTATACGGGCCGCGACAGGATCCGAAATCCCCCTACTCCGGCGTCATTTCGATCTTCTGTGAGCGCATCGCCGCCGGTCTGCCGATCACGATCTTTGGGGATGGGCAACAGACCCGCGACTTTGTTTACGTCGCCGATGTAGTCCGAGCGTTGCTCGCGGGGATGGCTTTGCGGCCAATGGATGCGCCAGTGCCTGATGCGCCAGTGCTTGGTGCGCCAGTGCTTGGTGCGCCAGCGCTTGATGCGCCAGTGCGTGATGCGCCAGTGTTTAATGTTTGCAGCGGCGTTGCGACGTCGGTGGAGGGATTGGGCCGGCTGATCGCCGAACGCGCCGGCAAGACCCTTGTTGTTCAGGCCCAGCCGCCCCGCGCCGGTGAGGTCAGGCACTCGCTCGGCGTACCGACCCTGGCGGATCGCCTCCTCGGCATCCAAGGGCGGGTTCCATTGGACCGTGGACTGGACAAGGTCCTGGCGTGGATGGCTGGTCCGGCCACCTGACGATGAAAAACTTTCTTCTTGCCGTGGTGATGCCGCCGACCGGCTTCGTTGTCCTTATCGCTGTCGGCCTGCTGCTGCGGGGCACATGGCACCGGGCCGGGCGGCGGCTGACCTGGGCAGCGCTCATCGCGCTGATCCTGTTAGGCATGCCGATCGTGTCGTACAATCTGCTGCTGGCGCTCGAAACCGGATTGCCGATGACGCCGCCGGCAGACCACCCGCCCCAGGCGATCGTGGTCCTCGGGGCCGAGGTGATCCGTGCACATGGCGAACCGCTGGGCGTCCGGCCGGGCCTGCTTACCCTGGATCGGCTGCGCACGGCGGCCGCCCTGCACCGGCGCACCGGCCTGCCCATCCTGGTCACCGGCGGGACAACCCAACCGCACACGGCAGCGGTTGGTCTGGTGATGGCACAGAGCCTGAAGGACGATTTCCAGACCCCGCCACGCTGGGTTGAGGCGAAGTCGGCCGACACCTGGGAGAATGCCCGCTTCAGCGCCGACATATTGCGTGCCGAAGGGATCACGTCGGTCTACGTGGTGACCCATTCGTGGCATATGCGACGGGCGATCCTGGCGTTCCAGGGAACCGGTCTCACGGTCACCGCCTTCCCGACCTCCCTGGATGATCAGGTGGGCTTCGAATTTTCCGACTTTCTTCCGCGTGCAAGTGACTGGCAAGCTGGCTATTTCGCGTTACATGAATGGATCGGGTATGCGTGGTACAAGCTGCGCTGACCTGACGATCGAGACTTTCCCCACGGCGGATGCGCTTCCGCCCGACGCCTTGGCACTGCTCGACAACACCACGTCGATCTTCTCCATGCTTTCCTGGTGGAAGGTGGTCCAGGCGCATGCGATGCCGCCCGGGGCCATGGCGGTTTTTGTTGCGATCCGATCGCATGGCCGGATCGTTGCGGTGGTGCCGATGTTGCGCCAGCGCGGCCGGTTGAGCAGCCTGACCACGCCCTATACCTGCCTGTACAGCCCGGTGATCGCCACCGGCCTGGATCGGCCAGAGCGGATCGCCGCCATGACGGCCTTTGCCCGCTTCGGCCGTTCCGCGGCGACCTTGCGTCTCGATGCCCTGCCGGCGGAGTGGGACGGGCTTTCCGACCTGGAAGCGGGCTGCCGGCGGGCTGGGCTCGTCCCGCTGCGTTTCGATCACTTTGGCAACTGGTACGAGGACGTCGCCGGCCTTGATTGGGATGGTTATCTGGTTCGACGCCCCGGCGCTTTACGGGAGACAATTCGCCGGCGCCTGCGGCGTGCGGGGAATCTGGACGGGGCGCGCTTCGACCTGTTTACCGGGCCGGAACAGTTGGATCGCGCGGCGAAGGCGTTCGAGTTCGTCTATGGCCGAAGTTGGAAGGACGCCGAACCGTTCCCGGCGTTCAACCTCGCCTTGATGCGTGCAATGGCAGATCTTGGGCTGCTGCGGCTGGGCGTCTGGTCGATCGGGATGGCGCCGGTTGCGGCGCAGTTTTGGGTAGTAAAGGCCGGCCATGCGATCGTCCTGAAACTGGCGCATGATGAGGCGTTCAAGGCGCACTCGCCGGGGACGGTCCTGACCGCAATGATGCTACGCCACTTGTTGGACCAGGAGCATGTGGCGCGGATCGATTTCGGCCGGGGCGATGATGCCTACAAGCAGGGATGGGCCGCACAGCGGCAGCAGCGGATTGGCCTGCTGCTGGTCAATCCGTGGCGTCCCGCTGGCGCGGTGGCTCTGTTGCAACACGGGGGAGGACGCATGCGAACGGCCTTCCAAACGCTGGCACGATCCGGCGCCTGAGCCCCGGAACGGGGGCTCCGGTGGTGGACTACGCGATGCGGCGTCGCCGACGTATGCCAGCCAATCCGGCGAGGCCGGCCCCAAGCACCGCCAGCGAGGCCGGTTCCGGCGTGCTTGTCGCCGCCGCGGAGACTTCCACCATTGGATCGAGGAAATAGGTGAATGAGTCACCGATCCCGTCGACCCCTGCGCCCTCATTGGTAAAAATCGTCAGGTTGGAGGACAGTTCACCGACCCCGGTCCCGACGACCGTGAGCGGCACCACCAGGGTTCCGCCGGCCGGAATGACCGTGCCGCCGGACAGGGACGCGGCGCTGAACGACGCCGCGTCTGCGCCGGTGATCGTATAGCCCTCGATCGTGAGGCTACCGTGCTGGCCGTTCAGGTCGCTGGAGAGATTTTGCAGCTCCAGGTTGACGGTGTTCGAAGCATTGAGCTGAATCGTACCGAAATTGATGACCGACGTCGCTGGACCCACCGCGCCGTGAGCGACCGGCGTCGGCGTATTGGCCGCATCCGAACCGACAAGCCGACTGGCGAAGACCGGTCCGCCCGTTGCGCCGGTTGGCTTCGACCGTACCGACTGCGAAATATCGGGTTCGGCAGCACGATCCCCATTGAAAGCCGCCCGCAACAGCGACGGGGCTGCGGGCCGCCCAACCGGGCTGTAGTCATACCCCAGCGTCGAGGCCGAGCCGCCGGCGAATCGGCTCGTTTGGGGACCGGCTACGCTGCCGGCGGCCGTCGCACCGAATCTGGCGGGCGCCGGTCGATTCGGGATGTAGGTGGCGCCGCTGACCGCAATACCGGCATTTGGCGTGTCGGACGGCGTTCCCCGGCCGCCCGGGCGCGGGGCCATTCCGGTCCCACCTTGGAGCCGGTTCTCCCACGATGGTTCGTTCGCGACGGACGCGGCTCCGGTATTAACCGGCGAGAAATTGTAGCCGAAGCTGGCCGCTGGCGCCGGCGCCCCATCTCGCAGGGACAATGTGGCGGAAGCCTGCATAAATACGGAGTTTCCCGGGGAGCCCGCGAACGCCGGACGGCTGCTGCCGCGGGACGAAGCGATGTCCCCCATCCTGGCCGCCGCCGGCGCTTCGGGAAGCGCGTGGCCGACCAGGCCCTTTTGGCCGGGAGCCGAGATCGACTCCAATGGCGCCGTGTCCGCGCCGCCCAGCGTCACGGTCTGGGTGCTTCCGCCAGGCACCCCTTCGGTAATCTTCACCGTTGCCGAGGTGGTGGCCACCGTTGCAACCGGGGCAAATGTGAAGTGGCCGGTCGCTCTGAATGAGGTTGGCGTGATGCTGGCGAAGTCGGCTGCCGATGTCCTGCTGAAATCCCAGGTCGAGGCTCCATTGGACGCCGATCCGGCAATAGCGTTGCGGGCCCGTGTGGCCGGATCCGATTGCACGATCGGGCCATCGGCGTCGAAATCGCCACGAAACGCTTGTATGGTCCCCGCGGTGACGCTGGGCATGGCTCGAACCTCATGCCCTCCCAGCAGGAGAAGCGCGAGCAGTGAAGTCGCGGATGCCCGTGCTGCTCTCAAGTCTTTTGATGCCCTCAAGTCTTCAGCCCCAACCCTTCATTACCCGAGCTCCGGAACAGTCAGCGATGCGAAACCATATTTTTAGACACTGCGCATCGCCGAACCCAGACAACGGACATGCTCGACCTTGCTCGGCATTATACCGGCAGGCGAAAATTTTTGCTATCAAACTGTTGCGCTGTCATGCTGATTGTTGGGCTCGCGGAACCGTAAGATCGGCCGACAGCCTGGCCTTCGGTTGACGCAGCCGAAACAGTGCATGCGGTAGTAACCGCGGAGACCAGCGTGGACCCGCCCGAAGCCAGAATTGTGGCTCCGAATGGTCGCTTAGGCTGCGCTTGTAGCGGCTGTCTCCGGCAAGAAGATTATAAATATCAATGCCCTGACCCAGAGCGTAGCGGATGGCGGCGAGGTGGCAGGTCAGACCCGGTTTTGCGTGGCTCGCTTCATCGCTGTACGCGAAACCACTTTGATAGGCCACCATCCGGTCTCTCAATACGAAATTGTATAAAAAGCCGATGACGGTCTCCCCCGATGATACCGATAGCAAGGCGACCTCACCGCGGGGGAGTCCGCTTTCGATCAGGGCCGCATGGAATCGACGGAAAAATGGTATCGCGAAGCTTCCGGGTTGGCCACGCCTGATCCAACTCGCCTGATGCAAGTCGGCCAGTCGATCCAGCATCGCCCGCGCCGCCGGCACCGACTGCGCGCGGTCCACGCGGATCGGACCGTCGCGCTCGTAAAACCGATCCGATCGGCGCAATTGCTGGCGTGTATTCGCGCTCCGCTCCGCGAGATAATCGCCGCCACGATGGCGAACCCCCGCTAGGTCGATGAACGGGGCTGGCTGGCTGCGCTCGGTCAGCACGATTCCAGCCGTCCGGCGCACGGCCGCCAGAGCCGG
>DATARX010000022.1:0-16764 GCA_036263955.1 Rhodopila sp. | reverse complement strand
ATCTCCCAGGTCCAGCAACGCGACCGCCTGACCATCGACCAGGTGATGCGTTACCAGATCGCGACGATCAACGGCGCGCCCATCCCGATCTCGGCGATCGCCACCGTGCGGCAGGAAACCGTGCCGCAGACCATCACGCATTTCCAGCAACAGAATTCCGCCACCATCTCCGGCGTGCCGTCCCTGGGTGTGTCGCAGGCGGACGCGCTGCACACCCTGCAAGACCTGGCGGCCCGCACATTGCCGCGTGACACGGTCGTCGACTACGCCGGGCCGCTGCGGCAGTATATCCAAGAATCCAGCGGCTTCCTCGCCACCTTCGGCCTGGCCCTGATCATCATCTTCCTGGCGCTGGCAGCCTTGTTCGAAAGCTTCCGCGATCCGCTGGTGATCCTGGTCTCGATACCGATGTCGGCCGCCGGAGCACTCGTATTCATCAGCCTCGGCCTCGGCGGCGCCAGCCTGAACATCTACACCGATGTCGGGCTGGTGACCTTGATGGGGCTGATCAGCAAGCACGGCATCCTGATCGTGGAGGTCGCCAACGAAGCCCAGCGTGCCGGCCGCTCCAAGCTCGACGCGATCATCTACGCCGCCGGCATCCGGTTGCGGCCGATCCTGATGACAACAGCGGCGATGGTGCTCGGCGTGGTGCCGCTGATCACCGCCTCCGGGGCCGGCGCGGCGTCGCGGTTCAACATGGGGCTGGTCATCGCCAGCGGACTCGCGATCGGCACGCTGTTCACGCTATTCGTTCTGCCAGCGGTCTATATGGTCATCGCCGCGCGCCACACAGTCGCGGAATCCGCCGAACTCAGTGCCGCGCATCCGTGAGGGGCGGGACCATGGCGGTCCCGCCCCTCACGGTCATTGTCCCAGCTTGGCCGCATCCAGCAACCGCTGCTTCACCTGCGGGTTGTTCTGCGCTGTGCGAACGACGTTGGAATATTCCTGCACGGAAATCCCATGCGACTGAATCGCCTGCACCGCCTCGGCGTTGGCCTGTTCGCTCAGGCCCTGCTTCGCCTCCGGCGATGCCGAGTCCATCTGACCCTGGTACTTTTGTTGCAGCTTCGCCACGTCATGCAGGGCGCCTCCGGCCTTGCTGATCGTCTGGTCGGAGATTGGTGCTGGTGACATCTGCGGGCTCGGCGCTTGTCCGAAAGCCAGCGCCGGCGCCATACCCAGCGCCGCGGCCGTTGCCAATGTTACGATACGCCGCATGTCACAGTACCTCCCGAGCAGCATCGAGCAGGCGGCGTTCCAGGTCCTGATCGGTTTCCGCGGCGGATAGCACCGCATTGTAATCCTGGATCGAGATCCCCTGTTCATCGATCGCGCGTTCGGCGGCGGCACGGGCCTGGGTGGCCAGCGCCTGCCGCGCATCTTCGCCGGGTGCGGCTTCGGCCTGCACGGCGTAATCCTGCTGGATCCGGGCGACCAGACCGGCGGCCGAACCGACCCTGGTCACCATATCCTGCGAGATGGCGTCCTGGTTGGTCTGAAACGGTGCCATTTCTCTCTCCGTTATTGCCTGAAGGCACGATCCATGTGGATCGCCGCGACTCCAACGGGGCCCACGGCATCGGGTTCAATGGAAAGTCGGTTCGCCGTCTCGCTTGCGGCAGAATCGCCATATCGGCGGCGTGGGAATCCGATCTTTACGACTTTCGTCCTGCTCCGGCGCCGAAGGGTCCCCTGACGGTCGGCACCAGTTGATGCTAGAAGGGCCTGATCTTGGTCGAGGGAAATCAACAATGGCACCGCCGCCCGTCATTCGCCTGCACCCCGAGGACAACGTGGTCATCGCCCGTGCCACCCTGCTGCCGGGCGCGCCGGTCGGCGACAACGTGCTGGCGACCCAGCGCATTCCGGCGGGACACAAGGTGGCGGTGCGGGCGATCGCGATCGGCGATGCGATCCGCCGCTACGGCCAGATCATCGGCTTTGCCTCCGCAGCCATTGCCCCGGGCCAGCACGTGCACGTGCAGAACTGCGAAATGGGCGACTTCGCGAAGGACTATGCCTACGGCGTCGATGCCCGCCCGACCGATTTCTTCGAACCGGCGGCGACCTTTCAGGGCATCCGCCGCCCGGATGGCCGCGTCGCCACCCGCAATTACATCGGCATCCTGACCAGCGTGAACTGTTCCGCCCATGTCGCGGGCGTCGTCGCCGACATGTTCCGCCGCAACCCATTCACCGGCGACGACCCGTTGGCCGATTTTCCCAACGTCGACGGCGTCGTCGCGCTGACCCACAAGACCGGCTGCGGAATGACCCAGGACGAGCCACTGCGCGTCCTGCGCCGCACCCTGGCCGGCTACGCCCGGCATCCGAATTTCTCCCACGTCATCGTACTCGGCCTCGGTTGCGAGGTGAACCAGATCGGCGGCCTAATGGAAGAACAGCGCCTCGCCGGCCGGCTGAAGGCGATGGATATCCAGACCATGGGAGGCAGTCGCAAGACCGTCGCCGCCGGCGTCGCCTTCGTGAAGGACATCCTGGGCGAAGCCAACCAAGTGTCCCGGGTGACCGTGCCGGCGTCGGAACTGACGGTGGCGCTGCAATGCGGCGGCTCCGATGGTTACTCCGGCGTATCGGCCAACCCGGCGCTCGGCGCCGCCAGCGACCTGCTGGTCCGCCACGGCGGCACCGTCATCCTGTCGGAAACGCCGGAAACCTACGGCGCCGAACACCTCCTTACCCGCCGCGCGGTGTCGCAGCAGGTCGGCGAAAAGCTGGTCGACCTGATGCGCTGGTGGGAAGACTACACCAGGCAGGAAGGGGCGGAGATGAACGCTAACCCGTCCCCCGGCAACAAGGCCGGCGGATTGACCACCATCCTTGAAAAGTCGCTCGGCGCCATGGCCAAGGCCGGCAGCACCAACCTGGTCGACGTCGTGCGCTATGCGGAGGAAGTGAAGGCCAGGGGCTTCGTGTTCATGGACACCCCCGGCTACGACCCGGTTGCCGCGACCGGCCAGGTCGCGGGCGGGGCCAATCTGGTGTGCTTCACCACCGGTCGCGGCAGCGTGTTTGGCTGCAAGCCGGCGCCGTCGATAAAACTGGCGACCAATACAGCGATGTTCAAACATATCGAGGACGATATGGACGTGAACTGCGGCACGGTGCTGGACGGGGATGAAACAGTACAGCAGGCCGGGCAGCGGATCTTCGAACTGATCTTGCGGGTGGCGTCCGGCGAACGGACCAAAAGTGAGCAGTTCGATTTCGGGGCGGCCGAGTTCGCGCCGTGGGTGCTCGGGGCGACGATGTAGCCGACGCGGGAATCCGTCGTTCCGCGCCGGCCAACCAAGGTTGTATAAGCGAAGCGCACAGCAGCGGAAGGTCGGCCGGTGTCTCTCGATGAGCTTGCACAGTTTCTGAATTCCGCCAGCGCCCCCCAGGGCTGCATGGACCTGTCCGAACTGGACGGGTTCCTGGCCGGCCTTGTCGCCGGGCCGGAAGTTGTGCCGCGGGAGGAATGGCTCGCCGAGGTATGGGACAACGAAGAACCCGAATACGACGACGACGCCGAACAGGAGTCCGTCGAACAAGCCATATTCGATCGTTACGAGGCGATCGAAGCCGGCCTCGATGCGACGTCCCTCGGCTACACCGCGATCCTATGGCAGGATGAGGCCGGCACGACCGTCGCCGAGGACTGGGCAGCCGGGTTCATGCAGGCCGTCAGTCTGCGCGCCCAGGCATGGCAGCCCGCGCTGGCGGATGAGGATGCCTCGATGCTCCTGATCCCGATCGCCAGCCTGGCCGGCATGACCCTGCCGGAAGCGGAACGCGGCGACCAGGCGATGTCCGACCACGCCCTGGAAGGCCTGATGCAGGACGCGGAACAGGTCCTGCCAGTCTGCGTCCTGGGCCTGCGCCGGTTCTGGCGGGATAAGGGCGCGGGCGACGGCATGGTCCGCCACTGAATATTTGATAAATTCGGCGGCAACCGGCCCAGGCACCCGGCCGTTCCGCCGCCATGGTAAATCCCCGAACCGCGCGGCGTCTGGCTTGGATCGGTGTTCCAGTCCTCCTGGTGATCCTGCTGGTGGCGTTCTGGAACTGGGATTGGTTTATCCCGGCCGTTCAATCGCGCGCCTCGGCCGCGATCGGCCGGCCGGTCACGATATCGCACCTGCACGTGCGCCTCGGCCGTGTCGTCACCGTCGCCGCCGACGGCGTGGTGGTCGCCAATCCGCCGGACTGGCCCAGCGGCGATCCGCCGTTTGTTACGATCAAGAACCTGACGATCCTGGTCGATGCGTGGGGCTACCTCCAGGGCCGCGGGCTGGTGCTGCCGCGGATCGGCCTCGACAGCCCGCGCGTCCAGGCGACCGAGACCAGGGATGGTTCAGACAATTTTCACCTCTCCACCGGCGGCGGCAGTGGCGGGCCGTCGGTGAAGATCGGCGACCTGCAGATCATCGACGGCGACGCGCATGTCGTGATCCCGAAGCTGAAAGCTGATTTCAGCGCAAAAATCGACACCAACGGGCAGGGGGAAGAGGCGAAGATCGTCGTCAACGCCAAGGGCACCTACGCGGCCCAGCCGATCACCGCCAAACTGGTCGGCGGCGCGTTGTTGTCGTTGCGCGATGCGAAGCATCCCTGGCCGGTGGAACTGAACGTCGCCAACGGCCCGACCCGCGTGGCGCTGGACGGCACCTTGCTGGATCCCGTCGCCTTCAAAAGCGCCGACCTGCGCCTGCGATTCAGCGGCCCCGACATGGCGCTGCTGGAACCGCTGGTCGGTTTCCCGATCCCCAAAACGCCGGCCTATCAGATCGCCGGCAAACTGGACCTGAACGGAATGGAAAACATCCGCTTCCAGGATTTCCAGGGACGCCTTGGCAGTTCCGACATCGCCGGCACGATCGAAGAAAAGCCCGGCGCGGTGGAAATGAATCGAAAGCCCAGGCCGGTGGTGACGATGGATCTGCGATCGAACCGAATAGATCTGGCCGATCTGAGCGGCTTTATCGGCGGCACGCCCGGCCGCGCCACCACCGCCAACGCCACGCCGCAACAACGCGAGGCGGCGGCCAAGGCGGCGGCGAGCGCTAAATTGTTGCCGGATACGCCAGTCAGCATTCCGGCGCTGACCTGGGCGGATATTCATCTGCGCTATCACGGCGCGCATATCGAAGGCCGCAACATGCCGCTGGACGATCTGACCATCGTCATGGATGTGGTGGCCGGACGCATCACCGTGCATCCGATGAGCTTCGGCGTCGGCAAGGGGCGTTTGCTGGCGAATGCCGATGTGACACCGGAATCCGATAAGACCCTGCATGCCAAGGTCGATCTGCACCTGCAGAATCTTGATGTCTCGCGGATGATGGCGGCCACGCACATGTTCCAGGGCGCCGGGACGATCAGCGGGGTCGGAGCGATCGATGCGACCGGAAACTCGGTGGCATCGCTGGTGGCGAACGGCAACGGCGAGATCAAGATGGCCATGGCCGGCGGCGATCTGTCGGCGGTGCTGGTCGACCTGACCGGCCTGCATTTCGGCAACGCCCTGTTGTCGGCGATGGGCGTTCCGAACAAGACCCAGGTGCAGTGCTTCGTCACCGATCTGGTGCTGCAACGGGGGATTATGGATTTCAAGGCCATGACGCTGGATACCGGGGAGGCTAACACCAACGTCGGCGGGCACATCAATCTAGCCAAGGAAACGATCGATCTGGCGCTCAAGACCGACGCCAAGCATTTCTCCATCGGATCGCTGCCGACCCGCATCAATATCGGCGGCACGTTCAAGGATCCCTCGATCCGGCCGGCCGGTGAAGCGGCGGCGCGGGTCGGCGCCGCGGCCGGATTGGCGGTGCTGTTCGCCCCGCTGGCAATCTTGCCGACCATCCAGTTCGGCACGTCGGAGGCCGAGGACGCACGCTGCGGCCAGTTGCTGCAGCAGGCGCGGGCAAGCGCCGGCGGAAAGGCCCTCCCGCCGCCGATCCAGGGCGCCGCGGCAGAACGTTGAGTTGCGCCACGCCCCCTGATGTGCCTTCCTGGGTGGTATCCGAACAGGGAGTGAAACCATGGCATTCTACGAACTGCGCCAGTACAAGGTGCTGCCCGGCAAGCTGCAAAGCTGGGTGAAGATAATGGAGGAGGAGATCATCCCGTTCCAGATCTCCAAGGGCATGGTCGTCACCGGCAGCTTCCAGGGGGAGACCGATCCCTCGATCTACATCTGGCTGCGCCGGTTCGAGAATGAGGATCAGCGCAAGGCGCTCTACGACGCGGTCTATGAGTCGGAATACTGGAAGACCCAGATCGCGCCACGCGTGCCGGAGCATCTGGATCGTTCGGCGGCGGTGATAACGCGGATCGTGCCAACGCCGAAGTCGGTGGCGCAGTAGGGGATAAGGTTCGGCTGTTCGGAATCGCGGACGTGGTTCCGAACGCCGTCAACACGCTTGATCCCCATCTCGCCTCCTGCGAAAAGGCATCGGAAATCCGGGGAACCACCGTGCAATCGCCCAAGACGCCACCCGCCAAGCCCATCGCCGCCAATCCCAGCGTCGCCAAGCCAATCACCGCGAGGTCCCTCACCGAGGGTCAGAAAGCCTACGAAGCCAAGCGTGCCGCCAAGGCCGGCATGAGCCTGGACAAATGGCTCGCCAGCAAGGAACGCGAAAAGGAAGCCGAGGCAAAGGCCAAGCAGAAGGCCGCCGAAGCCGCCAAACCCCCCAAGCCCCCCGGCTTTTTCGGCCGCCTGTTGGAACGTGCTCAGAGGCCGCTTGGGTCCTAATCTAGCCGCCCATGCGGATTGGAGCACCGATCCGCGCAAGCGGTGGATCACCGTCGCCCGCCGCACCATCGCCGGCTGGATACTCGCCGCGCCCCGCCCCGTCGGCAACGTCCCTACATTGCTGGCGCGCCTGATCCGCGAAGCAGATGGCGGAGCGGTGGCCCTGGGCGCCGACCTGCCGATCGGCCTGCCGCGAGCCTATGCCGCCACGCGGCCGGAGCCGGATTTCCCCGCCTTCCTGCATGCCGTGGCCGCGATGCCGGATTTCTTCACCGTCTGCGCCACCCTGGACGACATCCGGCCGGATCGGCCGTTCTACCCCGCCCGCGGCATCGCCGGCATGACGCGGCTGTCCCACGCGCTCGCGCTGGGCCTGACCGACGCATCCTCCTTGTCCCGCGCCTGCGACCGAGCGACAGGGGAGCGGCCGGCTGGGGCGCCGGTGTTCTGGACGCTGGGTGCGAACCAGTCGGGCAAGGCAGCCATCGCCGCCTGGACGCATCTGATCATCCCCGCGCTGCAAAGCCGCGCCGCCTTGAGGGTATGGCCGTTCGAGGGTGCATTCCGCGCCTTGCAGGCGCCAGGCTCCGTCGCTCTCGCCGAAACCTATCCCGCGGAGGCCATGCGGCACCTCGGTATCCAGCGGCGCGGCAGCAAGCGCCGGCACGCCGATCGCTGCGCCACCGCCGGACCGCTGATGACCGCAATGGACCGGCTGGGCGTCACGCCGGACGACGCGATGCGCCGAGCGCTGGTGGACGGGTTCGGGGCCGACGCCAATGGTGAGGATCGTTTCGACAGCGTCCTGGGCGTGTTGTGCGTCGTCAACGTGCTCGCCGGCAACCGGCCGGATACCGTACCCGACGACCCATGGATCAGGCGGTGGGAGGGATGGGTCCTGGGCCAGACCGCACTGCCGTCAGGGCCCCGAATAATCTAGGCCGCCACCTGTTGCAGCCGAACCAGAACCGGGATCGATTTCGCCGCCGGCGTTCCGCTTTTCACATCGTGGTAGGCAAGCGGTAGCAACCGATTGGTTTCCGGATAATACGCCCCAACCGAACCCGACGGGATGTCGTGCGGTTTCGCCCGGAACCCGGACACGATGCGAGACCGGCCGTCCGCCGCCAGCGATTCGATCTCCACCAGATCGCCGGCCGCAATGCCCCGCGCCCGCATATCCATTTCGTTCAAGAACACAACCATTCGACCGCCAAATACGCCGCGATATCGGTCATCCAGCCCATACACCGTCGTGTTGTACTGATCGTGGCTGCGCAACGTTGCCAGCCGAAGCAGATCGGGATGCGGCACCGGCACGTCCTCGCCGATCCCCGCGAACAGCATGAAATTGGCTCGGCCGGTCGCGGTGTTCCACACCCGCAGCCGCGCCGGATTGCTCAGGTGAAAGCCGCCCGGCTGGCGTACACGCTGATTGTAATCGGTGAACAGGTCCGGCAGCACCGCGGCTATCTTGTCGCGAATCCGGCTGTAATCGGCCGTAAAGTCACTCCAGTCGATGCCGCAATCCGGCAGCGTCGCGGCGGCCATGCCGCAAATAATGGCAACCTCGGACATCAGGCGGTCACTCGACGGCGTCACCAGGCCACCCGAAGCATGCACCATCGACATGCTGTCCTCGACAGTGATCGATTGCCGTCCGGAAACCTGGATATCGACGTCGCTGCGCGCCAGGCACGGCAGGATCAGCGCCTGCTTTCCGTGCACCAGATGCCCGCGATTCAGCTTGGTGTTGATCCCGACGGTCAGCCGCAGGCCGCGCATCGCCGCCTCCGCGTCGGCTGTATCAGGCACCGCGCGGACGAAGTTGCCGCCCAGGCCGATGAAGACCTTCGACCGTCGCTCGATCATGGCCTGGATCGCCTCGACCACATTATGGCCATGCGCATGCGGCGGATCAAAGCCGAATACCGACCCCAACCGGAACAGGAAGGCGGGGTTCGGCTTTTCGTTGATCCCCACCGTGCGGTCGCCTTGCACGTTCGAATGGCCCCGTATCGGACAAACGCCTGCCCCGAGCCGGCCGAAATTGCCGCGCAGCAGCAGCAGGTTGACGATCTGCTGAACCGTTTCGCTGCCGTGCCGGTGCTGCGTGACGCCCATTCCGTAGCAGATGATCGTGCTACGCGCGTGGATGTAGATCGATGCCATGCGCTCGATCTGCTCGCGTTGCAAACCCGACACCAGCAGGATGTCGTCCCACGACGTATCCCGCAGCTCCTGCGCTAATCGACAGAAACCAAGCGTGTGGGCGTCAATGAACGCAAGGTCGAGCACCGGATCCCGGCCGTCGCGCTGTGCCCCGTCGTGGGCTTCCAGCACCAGCTTCATGATCCCCTTGAGCATCGCCATATCGCCGCCGATCCGAACCTGGCAGTACTCGCTGGCGATCCGGGTTTCCCCGAATGTTGCCATTTCAATCGGATCCTGCGGCGCTGCGAAGCGTTCGAGCGCACGCTCCCGAAACGGATTGACCACGACGATCGGCACCCCGCGCCGGGACGCCCTGTGCAGTTCGGTCAGCATCCGCGGGCTGTTGGTCCCGGGGTTCTGCCCGATTACGAAGATGGCGTCGGTATGCTCGAAGTCGTCGAGCAGCACGGTTCCCTTGCCGATGCCGATGCTTTCGGCAAGACCGACACTGGTCGGCTCGTGGCACATGTTCGAACAGTCGGGGAAGTTGTTCGTGCCGAACCGCCGCGCGAACAACTGGTACATGAACGCCGCCTCGTTGGAGGTGCGTCCGGAGGTATAGAACTCCGCCTCGTTTGGATCATCCAGGCCATTGAGTTCCCGCGCAATCAGCGCGAAGGCATCACCCCAGTCGATCGGCACGTAATGATCCGTGTCCGGATCGTATCGCATAGGCTCAGTCAGCCGGCCCTGCTGTTCAAGCCAGTAGTCGCTTTGCTTCGCCAGTTCGCTGACACTGTGCGCGGCGAAGAAGTCCCGTTGCACACGGCGCTTCGTCAGTTCGAACGCCACAGCCTTGGCGCCGTTCTCACAGAATTCGAACGAACTGGTATGCCGCGGATCCGGCCACGCGCAGCCTGGACAATCGAAGCCATCAGGCTGGTTCATCGACAGCAGCGCCTTGGAACCCTTCAACGCAATGCTTTGCGCCCGCAGCGCGTTCGCGGTGGCTCGAAGGGCGCCCCAGCCGCCGGCCGGGGCATCGTATGGAGCGAAGACGGGATCGTCCGCCGGGGAGTCGGCGGCGTCCGTGTGCGTCTCCGGAAGGGCGTCTTCCATGCTGGCTCCGTTCGTATGCCCAGGCGCGGCGGTGGGCGGTTGGCAATCCCCCCGTTATGTCGGGACGATTCCCGGAGCGCCTTTTACGAATCGCGCGACAACCGACGGATCAATGTTCAAATGTTGGGCAACAAGCTCCGGCGGCGTGTGGGTCAGCCAATCCGTCAACGAAACCTCGGCGTACTCGTCGCTCTTGAATACCGCGAGGAACTGAAGATCCGTCGATCCGGTATTCACCACGTAGTGGCCGACGCTTTTCTTCACGTAGCCAACATCGCCGGGCCGGAAATCCTGGGTCTGCGCGCGCGGCCCGGCATTGAAGACCGTCATCCGTCCCTCGCCCTTGATCCAGTATTGCCATTCGTCGGCGTTCGGATGCCAGTGCATCTCCCGCATGCCGCCCGGCTTGATCGTCTCGATTGCCGCCGCGATGGTCGTCGAGACCTTGAAGTTCGTGCTGTCGGCAACCCGCAGGGCCCCGCTCCGATTGCTCTTGAGCGGCGGCAGCCCGCCCAGGGAGAAGGTGAACGGGTTCGGCGGCACGCCACCCGATCGCACCGCCGCCTGGTCATCTGCGAGCGGCCCTGGTTCCTTGCCCTGGAAGATCCACAGATCGTCCAGCGGGATCGACTTGAAGGTATCGGCCGGAACCCCGAAGTTTTGCGCCAGCATGTCCGGCGGCGTGTGGGCCAGCCAGTCGGTCACCAACAGCGTGTTGTATTCCGACGCATGGCCATCGTCGAAGATAATCACGAATTCGCAGCCGTCGGATCCGAGGCCCTGCAGCGAATGCGGCATGCCCGCCGGAAAATACCAGATATCGCCGACACCGACGTCCTGCACATAAGGCCGCCCCTTCTTGTCGAGCACGGTCACCCGGCAACTGCCATACGTCATGTAGGCCCATTCCGCGGCCTGGTGCCAGTGCAGCTCCCGGATGCCGCCGGCCGACAGCCGCATGTTTACACCTGAAATAGTATCGGAAATCGCGAAATCGGCCTGGGTGACCTGACGGGCCCAGCCACCGCCCTGGATCCGCTTGTGGGCATTGTTGAACGATGACCAGAACTGCGGCATGTCGCCGAGATCGGTGGCTGGCGGACTGTTGGCATCGGGAAATTGTGAAACCAGCGCTGGGTTTTGTGCCCCTGGATCGCGCAGTGCGCCGGGAGTCGCGTTCACCGCGCCCTGCGCCGGCGAGTCGGGATTGCCGAAAGTCGCGGCCTGCGCGACGGTCGCGACAGTCGCGACCGCTCCCGTGGCGCCATACGCCAACATATTGCGGCGGGAGAATGGATTCATCGGCTGTGTCTCCAACTTAGGTTGAAACTGCCTCGCCCGCTGGGTTGCTGCGGCCGGCTAGCTGCTTGCGCGCGGACCACATGGGTCATCTGCGAACGGTTCGCAAATTCCATTTCGTTAATGGCGAATGTCTTGAACGAATGGCGCCAGAAATTCGCTGACGGATCTTGCGATCGCTGCATCGCGCTATGCAGACGGATGATTGGCCGTGGCGGCAGTCTCCTCGATATAGAGTCCGCCGCGGGGGGTCCGCGGGCCGGCCGTGGATGATGTCCGGACATGACAGTCGTCAGTCGGATCGCGTCTTGCCTCGCCGATGGCAAAATGGTGGCTGACGTCGGAAAGGAGCCGGGACGTGGCGAAAATTCTTTGCGTGGTCTACGAGGATCCGGCGGACGGCCATCCCGTCGGCTACCCGCGGGACGGCGTACCGAACCTGCAGCTCTATGCTGATGGCCAGACCGTTCCTTCCCCGGCGTCGGTCGATTTTAAACCAGGCGAACTGCTCGGTAGCCTCGCCGGCGCCCTCGGGCTGCGCGGCTTCCTCGCCGAGCGCGGCCATACGCTGGTCCTGTCCTCGGAACGGAATGGGCCGGACAGCACGTTCGAGCAGGCGCTGGCGGAAGCGGACATCGTTATCATCCAGGCCTGCTGGCCGGTGCCGCTGACCGCCGAACGCATCGCCAGGGCGCCTAACCTCAAGCTGGTGATCACGGCGGGAACCGGTTCGGACCATGTCGACCTCGATGAAGCGGTGCGCCGAGGCCTCACGGTTGCCGAGATCACCCAGTCGGATAGCGTCAGCGCCGCCGAATTCGCGGTGCTGTTGGTGCTTTCGCTCGTCCACAACACCGGTCCGGTCGCGGGCGCCGCGACACACCAATCCCTCGCCGAACGCGCCAGGCGCGCGTACGACCTGGAGGGAATGAACGTCGGCAGCGTCGGCGCTGGCCGGACCGGCTTTGCGTTCCTGCGCCGGATGCGGCCGTTCGACGTGCGCCTGCATTACACCGATCCGCGCCGGCTTCCCCTGCTCATTGAGAATGAGCTTGGTCTCACCTACCATCCCAGCGCCGCCGCCATGGCGCCGGTCTGCGATGTCGTCGCAATCCATAGCCCGCTCTACGCCGCGACCGCTGATTTGTTCGATACCGCAATGTTCGAGCGTATGAAGCGGGGCGCCTATCTGGTAAACACCGCAGCGGCCGCGATTTGCAATGCCGATGCTGTCGCCGGGGCGCTCGCCACCGGGCAACTCGCCGGCTTCGCCACCGATGCCGCATCCCCGTCGCCGTCCGCCGGCCTGGCGTCGCACCTCGCGGGGGCCACCCTGTCGGCGCAGGCGCGCTACGCCGCCGGGGTGCGCGAGGTGCTGGAGTGCTGGTTTGGCGGTGAACCGATCCGAACCCGGTATCTCATTATCGATCGGGGTGAGCCGACCGCCGTCGGGGCGCGCTCTTATGGCTTGGCCGCGCCGGCCGGCGTGACCTTGCGCGGAGGCCGGATCAAGCCCCGATGACGGCGGTCCGCAGGGTCCCACGCAGCCAGCGATGGGCAGGGTGATTGTCCAGCCGGCGGTGCCAGATCATCGACAGCCCGACGCGCGGTGACGGAAACGGCAGCGGCCGCATGACGACCGGGCAAAAGGCCATCAGGTCGGCGGCGGCGCGCCGCGGCATGACGGCGAGCGCACCGGAATTGATCAGCACCGGTATCAGTGCGTGAAGCGGCACCTTCGCGGGTATGAAGCGCGTGAGCCCATGGTCGGCCAGGGCATCGTCGATGAAATTGGTATCGTCACCGCTGGAGGTGATGGCTATATGCGGCAATGCCGCGAAGCGCTCGATCGACAGATCGGGCAGATTTGCGACCGGGTGCCTGTCCCCCAGGAGCACCACATATTCGTCTTCCAGCAGGCCGACGCATTTGAAGCGATCGCCGCCCTCGGTTAGGCTGGTCAACGCCAGTTGCACGCCGCCGCCGTCAAGCTGATCCAGCACATGCAGCATCCCGATCGGACGCACATCGAGCACGACCGACGGCGCCAGTTGCGACACCCTGTGCGCAAGCGCCGGCACCACGGCGCGCGCGGCATAGTTGTTCGCCGCGATCGTAAAGGTGTTGGAAGCGTCGGCGGCGTCAAATTCATCTGCCTCCAGCGTGACCTGCAACTCCTGCAGCGCCGCGCGGATCGGCCCGACCATGCGTTCCGCCCGTGGCGTCGGACGCATTCCGCTTGGCGTGCGCACGAACAATTCGTCCTTGAGGAGATGGCGCAGGCGTGCCAGCGCGTGGCTCACGGCCGGCTGACTCATGCCCAATCGAGTCCCGGCCCGGGTCAGGTTCCTGTCCTGCTCGACAGCATCGAACACGACCAGAAGATTGAGATCGAAAGCGTTCCAGGCCATACGAGTTCGTCACCGCTATTCGCTGTGCCGTAGCCGATCTGGCGCATCCAGACCAGATGGTATCGTCACGCATCGAATGCTATTCTATCAATGGACTCTTGTGGCCGATCACCTCGCGCGGATTCTCACGGATATGTGTTCGTGTTTGTGCACAGGTACTGGTGCGGGCCCGTGTGTGTGTCTGTTTGTCTCTGTACCTGTATTTGCGTACCTGTCTTTGCTCGGGCGCGCGTGCTGGCCGCGACGAGTCCTCAAGTCTGACCAGAGGTGATGGGAAGACACGGCAGCGACCGGACGCTGGGCCATGGCGGCCGGTATGGCATCCGTCACTACAGTGGGCGAGTGGGCCAGCTAGGCGACCCGACGCCCCCGCTCCGCCAGTTGTGCCTGCATCGCTTTTTGCAGCTTCGCCAGTGCGCGTACCTCGATCTGGCGTACCCGTTCACGCGAAATGTTGTATTGATGAGACAACTCTTCCAGCGTGGTCGGATTTTCCTTCAAACGACGTTCGACCAGGATGTGGTGTTCCCGTTTATTGAGCGTCTTCAATGCACCTGGCAGCAAGGCTTTGCGGCTGCTGAATTCCTCGCGCTCCGCATAGGCGGCTTCCTGCGTTTCCGCCGGATCCACCAGCCAGTCCTGCCATTCGCCGTCATTATCCTGGTGCACCGGGGCATTCAGGCTGTGGTCGGGCGTGCCGAGGCGGCGATTCATGCTGACGACGTCCTGTTCCGGAACGTCCAGCACCTTCGCGATCTTCGCCACCTGCTCGGGCTGCAGGTCGCCGTCTTCGATCGCCTGCATCTGGCCTTTCAGGCGGCGCAGGTTGAAGAACAGCTTCTTCTGCGCGCCGGTGGTTCCCATTTTCACCAGCGACCAGGAATGCAGCACGTACTCCTGGATCGATGCGCGAATCCACCACATCGCGTAGGTGGCAAGCCGGAATCCGCGATTGGGATCGAAC
Organism: Rhodopila sp.; assembly: GCA_036263955.1. GTDB lineage: Bacteria > Pseudomonadota > Alphaproteobacteria > Acetobacterales > Acetobacteraceae > Rhodopila. The sequence continues at coordinate 2,048 of DATARX010000022.1, read as the reverse complement.
CGCTCCACCGCCCGCAGCATCCCGATATTGCCTTCGCTGATCAACTCATCGACCGGCAGGCCATAGCCGCGGTAACCCATTGCGATCTTTGCCACCAGCCGTAAGTGGGAGGCAACGAGCTTATGCGCAGCACTCTGGTCCTGCGACTCGCGCCACTGCCGGGCCAGCGACAATTCTTCCTGCGGGGTCAACATCGGAAGCCGGCGAATCTGCTGCAGATAGCGCGACAGATTGCCCTCCGGGGTTATATTGAGAACAATAGCGTTCACGAACTACTCCTCTGATTTTCGATGGCGACCGATGATAGTCAGCATGATGGGCAGGTGAATTTCTTGAACCTATCGAGCATTTCTGAATGGATTTTCGCTGTTTATGCCCCGTAGGGCCAATGCAACGTCTTTATCACGCCATGTCGTCTTATGATTATCCAAAGTCTCGGGGCGAATTTTCCAAACAATACTGACCGGTAGGCATTTTTTACCCGACACGCTAGGTGACTCATATGTAATCAATTGGAAGTTGCGGACGGAACCACGTCGCCGCCGCGAAAACCCGCTCGGCCTGAGCTCGGTTTTACCTGGGTGTCGCGACCACTTCCGGCGCGCCACCCGGCTGGATCAGGGTGCTTGTGCCATTGTTGTTGTTGATAAGAAAGCCTTGCCGGCCGGTGCCCGGAACGGTTGTCGTCGCCATCGCACCGGCGGATCCGGTCACGAACGCCGGGCCGCGTGGGGTCATGACGGTCTGCCCCACGGTGGGAACCTGCGGCCCGGGCATCGCGGAAAAGCGCCCGGGAAACGCGCCGTACGCCGTCATCGAAAGCAACGGCAGCGACGACAACACGATGTGCCGCAATGACTTGATCAGGCGTCGTGACATCGTAGACATACTCCTTCGCATGACCGCCCCGGCCGGTATCCGATCGCTCAGAAGCCTGAGTCTCACAGCCAAGGTCGTCATTCCGCCGGGACCGTTGCGTGCGATCCAGGGCTCCGGCGGATCCGCCCGAACCACTGGGTCAACTGCTCCATGTAGATGTAGATGATCGGCGTGGTGAACAGCGTCAGCACCTGCGACACCAACAGTCCGCCGACCATCGCGTACCCCAGCGGCCGGCGCAGTTCGGACCCGGTGCCGGTGCCCAGCATCAGCGGAACCCCGCCCAGCAGTGCGCACATCGTGGTCATCAGGATCGGCCGGAACCGCATCCGGCACGCCTCGTGGATCGACTCCTCGGCCGACAGGCCGCGTGTCCGTTCCGCCTCCAGCGCGAAATCCACCAGCATGATGCCGTTCTTCTTGACGATGCCGATCAGCAGGATGATGCCGATGATTCCCATCACATCCAGCCCGAAGCCAAACACGTACAGCACCAGCAGCGCGCCCAGGCCGGCCGACGGCAAGGTCGAGATGATGGTCAGTGGGTGAATGACGTTCTCATACAGCATGCCCAGGATCAGATAGACCGCGATCAGCGCCGCCAGGATCAGGATCGGCGTGCTGGACAGCGACGATTGGAACGCCTGCGCGTTGCCCTGGAAGCTGGTCTGGATCGTCGGCGGCACATGCAGTGTGGCCATCGTCGCGTTGATCGCCGCCACCGCCGGACCCAGCGGCGCGTTGCCCTTCAGGTTGAAACTGATTGTCACCGACGGAAACTGCCCCTGGTGATTGACCGACAGCGGCGCCACCGTCGGCTGCTGCGTCACCAGTTCGCTCAGCGGCACCATGCCCGCGGTCTGCGACCGGACATAGATCCGGCGCAGCGCCGCCGGCCCAAGCTGCAGCTTCGGATCGACCTCCATGATGACGAAATACTGGTTGAGGCTGGTATAGAGCTGCGAAATCGGCCGTTGCCCGAACGCGTCATCCAGCACGTTGTCGATCGCCGCCGCGGTGATGCCCAGCCGCGACGCCACATCGCGGTTGATCGCCAGCGTCAGTTGCGGCGCGGCGGATTGCTGGTCGCTGGTCAGGTCGATGACCTGCGGCAGCTTGCCCAGCGCGTCCTGGATGATCGGCCCCCAGCGATTGAGCTCGCTCAGGTC
>DATARX010000453.1:0-1708 GCA_036263955.1 Rhodopila sp. | reverse complement strand
TTCGACGCTGACAGCGTTCCTGTTGACCAGCGGCGGGCGCTCGGCGTGGTTTGTCGGGGTGCTTGTACTGATGGTGTATCTGATTTTTGCTATGACGCTGTACCTCTTGCCGCCCCAATTTCGGTGAAAATACTTGACGGGGAAGAGGCGCAAGCAGGCTGGTCGCGCTCTCGTGGTCATCCCTCTGAGATCCTGGCGGTTGGTGTCGGGCAAGCGGCTGAAGTAGTCGATTTCCGCCAGCGCCTGCCCAGGAGTTGAGAGCCGTCAAGCTGATCGGCTTTTAAGCTTTAAAGGAAGACGCTGAGGTTCTTGTCGAGCAGGACGCTGGCGTCGAGCGCGATCGTGCGCCGGGCCACCTCCAACGCGCCGTTCCCCTTGCGCGGTACGGCCTCGCGGCAACTGGAGAGGAGCTGATGATCGGGCTCCAGGTGCGAGCGGTACACCAGAAACGCAGTCTTGGCCTCTACCTCGCCGGTTTCTGATAGTACCGCCGAAGAGGTGACGGGGGGCGCGACGTCATCTTCGGGTTCGTTGGTAGGCTTGGGCAAATGCCTGGGCAACCGGCCGGTCAGGGTTCTCTTGGCAGTAAATAACGGCTTGAGCCTCGATACTGGGGATCACGCCCACGTTGATGGTTGTGGCCCGGAGCCGCGACGCCTGATAGCCGATATAGAACATCGTTGCCGCGGCGCGATCCTCTGGCGACAACCTCAGCAGGTCTTGGCAGCTTGCCCTCCGGATATTTACGATATGGTTCGTTGGCGCCGACTCGGCCGCCGATGGCTGGGTCGGCGCTGGTGCCACGGCTGGTGCAGGGGCCGAAGCCGCGGGCGGTGAGGGTGCGGATGGAGCGGCGGTCTCTTGCGGTTGCGTTTGCGCGCAGGCAAACAGCAATCCAGACAAGAGTACCGCGGTGGCTTTGCTGTTCATCCTTTGCTCCCTCGTAAGGCGATTTTTTGCAGCGAGCCATCATCGCGGTGGAATTGGTTCACGTTAAGTGCCATAAATCAATCGCAAAAGGCGGTTCACCCCCTAATGATTTAGCGGGGTCCAGGTCCTGCGGGTGTTGCCGGTGATGGCGCCGGCTATGCCGCGACAGGGCCGACATCCAGCACAAGCAGTCGCGAGCCGGACCGAAACTCAGGCCAAATCCACCCAGTGAAGGCCGCAACGATGACTAAGTGTCTGCTTTACATGGCGTCGACCGCGTTGGTCGGATTGATGGCCACACCAGCGCCTGCCGCCCCGATCGCCTGGAGCGGCGGCATGGCCCGCAATATCGCCGCCGCGACGGCGAGTGCAGAAGATGCACCATTGCTGCTCCTGGCCCGGGCCGGCGGCGGTCGCGGTGGCGGTGGTCGCGGCGGCGGTGGCGGTCGCGGCGGTGGCGGTTTCGCCGGAGGCGGGGGTGCCCATCGTGGCGGTGTCGCCGGCGGCGGGGGCGCCCATCGTGGCGGTGTCGCCGGCGGCGCGGGTGCCCATCGTGGCGGTGTCGCCGGCGGCGCGGGTGCCAATCGTGGCGGTGTCGCCGGCGGCGGGGGCGCCCATCGTGCCGGTGTCGCCGGCGGCGGGGGTGCCCATCGTGGCGGTGTCGCCGGAGGCGGCGTGAACCGAGGCGCTGCCGCCGGGGGAGGTTCCTGGGCCGGTGCCGCCGGAGGCAACCGCGGGAACTTCAACAGCGCCAATATCAACCGGAACGCCAACGTCA
>DATARX010000415.1:0-2061 GCA_036263955.1 Rhodopila sp. | reverse complement strand
CAGCGTGCGCGTGCGCAACTCGAAGTGATGGGTAACGGATCAATGCGGTTCCTACGTCTTTGGACGCATCCGGGGCGTGGTTCGCACGTCCCCGGCGACATGAGGGAAGGAGTTGAACAATGGCAAAGGCACGATTGCTCCAGGCGGCGTGCGCCGCGGCGCTGCTGGCGGCCACGCCCGCGTTCGCACACGGGCCGCAAGCAGGCATGACAGGCGCCAACGGCGCGCCAGTTGGCGCTGCCCAACAATACGCCCAGGCCAATAGCAGCAGCATGTCCCCGGCCAACCAGGGCGGCTACGCCTCGCCCAGTTCGGCTGACAGCCAGTCGACCCATCGGTCAGGGACGGCTCACTCCACCCGGGGTGCGAGCCGCCGGGGCGATGCGTCCCAGAATGCGGCGGTCGATCGCCTGAATGATCAAAGCTACCAGGCCGCCCAGCAAGGCCAGAACTTCACCGGCACGGGTTCGAGTTCCGGTTCCGGTGGGATGAACAGTTCGGGCGGCATGTCCGGATCCAATGCCATGGGTGGATCGGGCAGCATGGGCGGCATGTCCGGTGGATCGACCTCCGGCACGCCGGGCACCAGCAGTGCGCCCGGCAGTCCGGTCGGCGCTGGCGGGAAGTAGCCCCGGCGGTGAGCGCGGCGTCGTCCCGCACGGCGCCGCGCGTCAGGCGGAAAGGCGGGGGCTAAGGCCCCCAGACCAAGGCCCCCACACCAAGGCGGCCATACCAAGGCGCCCATACCAAGGCGCCCAGACCAAGGCGCCCACACCAAGGCGCCAACACCAAGGCAGGGTCCAAGGCGGAGGGTCCAAGCCCCTCCCCGGTCCGGTTATCCGTGCAGATGCACCAGCCACAGGGAAATCGCCGGGATATAGGTCACCAGCATCAGCACGGTGAACATGACCAGGTAGAACGGCCAGATCTCTCGCATCACCTGTTCCAGTGACACCTTTCCCACCGCGCAGCCGACGAACAGGATCGCCCCGACCGGCGGGTGGCACAGCCCGATGCCCAGGTTCATCAGCATGATCATGCCGAAATGCACCGGATCGACGCCGAAATTGACCATCACCGGCAGCAGGATCGGCGTCACGATGAGGATCGCCGGCGCCATGTCCAGCAGGCAGCCCAGCACCAGCAACAACACGTTGACCAGCATCAGGATGACGTACTTGTTGTGCGAAACCTCCAGCAGCGCGGTGGTGATTTTCGCCGGCACCTGCATCAGCGCCATCATGTAGCCGACGGCGGAGGCGAACGCGATCAGCGTCATCACCATCGACACCGTTCGCAAGGTCCGGTGCACCAGCGCCGGCAGGTCGCGCCAGCGATAGTCCAGGTAGATGAACATCGTCACGAAAAACGCCCACACACAGGCGACCGCGCCCGCCTCGACCGCAGTGAACACGCCACCCAGGATCCCGCCCAGGATGATGATCAGCGTGATCAGTCCCCAGAACGCGTCCAGCGCCATCCGCGCGGCGAGCCGGACCGGCACCGCGTCCCCCTTTGGATGACCGTTACGGTAAGCCATCACCAGGCACAGCACGATCAGCGCGAACCCCAGCAGCAGCCCCGGCATCACGCCCGCCAGGAACAGGCTGAAAATCGAGATCGTGCCCCCGGTCGCCAGCGAATAGATCACCGCGTTATGGCTTGGCGGAATCATGAGCGCCTGCACCGACGCGGTGATCGTTACATTGGTAGCAAAGACCCGCGGATACCCGGCTTCCTCCATCTGCGGAATCATCACCGACCCGACCGCGGAGATATCGGCGACCGCCGAACCCGAAATGCCCGACAGGAATGTGGTCGCGACAATGTTGACCACCGACAGCCCGCCGCGCAGCCGCAGGAACCCCACCAGTACATTGGCGAAACCAACCAGCCGGCGCGCCATGCCGCCCTCGGCCATGATCGCGCCGGCGAGGACGAAAAACGGTATAGTCAGCATGGCGAATTTCGATACGCCGCTGGAAACCTGCAGCATCACCGCTTCCGGCGGAATATCGACCCACCACGCCGCAGCGAGGGCGGCCAGACCCAGTGAATAGG
>DATARX010000347.1:0-6373 GCA_036263955.1 Rhodopila sp. | reverse complement strand
CTCGGCCTGCAGCGCCCCATTATTGTATAATGGGCTCCTTATACAGTCGTATTCAGGTTTATGCTGCCTTGCGTCGGAAGGCATCGAGGCTACCGGCGTGGATCAATTCGCTGGGCAACTGATGTCCGACGATGTCCTCGGCCAGGCGCCCGACCTCGATCAGCGCGTCGAGATCGACACCGGTGTCGATCCCCATTTCCTCGCACAGCAATACCAGTTCCTCGGTGCAGATATTGCCCGCGGCTTTCGGCTGGCCCGCGAACGGGCAGCCGCCCAGGCCGCCGACGGTCGAGTCGTAGCGGGTCACGCCCAGCTTCAGCGCGGCGTGGGCGTTCGCGACGGCGAGACCGCGGGTGTCGTGCAGGTGCAGCGACAGGGTCATGTCGGGCCAGCGGCTGCGCACTTCCGCGATGACCCGTTCGATCCGCGCCGGCGTGGCCCAGCCCATCGTGTCGGCGAGGGAAAACAGGGTGATCTCGGCGCCGGTTTCCTGGGCGATGGCCAGGCCGTCCTGGAGCGTGAGGATGACCTGGGCCGGTGAGATATCACCCTGGTAGTTGCAACCGAACGCCGCCATGACGCCGATCCGGGTGACGGGCACGCCCTTGGATTGCTGCAGGGCGCTGTGTTTTTTCATGGCCTCGATGTTTTCGGACGGGCTGCGGTTGAGGTTCTTGCGGGTGAACCCTTCCGACGCGGTCAGCGAGATCGAGCCGTTGACGGTGAGCTTGTCCCTGAACGCCAGGGCGCGGTCGAGGCCGTTACTATTGAAGAACAGCCCGGTGTAGTGGACGCCTGGCTTGGCCTTGAAGCCTTCCACCACGGCTTCGGCGTCGGCCCAGCCGGGCACCAGGCGGGTGTTGACGAAGGAACAGGCCTGGATGTGATGCAGGCCGGTTTCCGCCAGGGCCTCGATCAGCCGGATCTTGTCGGCGGTGGGGATTGGGCCGGGCTCGATCTGAAAGCCTTCGCGCGGGCCTTCCTCGTGGAGTTCGACGTGGCTGGGCAGGTCGGTCATGGCACCGGTTCCTCGTTATGGTTCGTGGGGCTGATCTTGCTGGCCCCAAGACCGGGTGGCAAGCGCATCGGCGGCAGGCGAACCGGTGGCAACCGCGGCGCCAGGAGGCCGTACGGCACTGGGTCGGCGAACGTCTATACGATCCTCTCCGACAGGGCGTATGTCGTGGTGGCGTGCGACATCAGCCGGCCGGTGGCTTCGTCGGTGATCCGTACCTCCGCGGTGAACAGGCGCCGCCCGGCCCGCAAGACGGAGGCGATCGCGAGCAACGGCAGGGTCATGGCCGGGCGGAGGAAATTGATCGTCAAATCGACCGTCACCGCTGCCTCATCGCGCCTGGACGCCAGGATCAGGGCATAGGTGGCAACGTCGGCCAGGGCGAATTGGACCGGCCCGGCGACGCTGCCGCCAGGGCGGGTCACATGATCGCCTTCACGCAGGCGCACGGCACCGCGTTCGGTGCTGGCCTCGATCACATCGATGTTAAACAACGGAACAAGAGGCAAACCCTGTTCGATGTGCCGCCTGATGTGGTCCAAGGTCCACCTAACGTCGGGCGTGTCTAAGTCTGCCATCCTGTTCACGTGCTCCATTCCGCCCATTCACGCTATAGAACGCTTGGCCCACACCATAACGCGGAGTTTCTCGTCCATGCCGTTCAAGGTCCAGGTTGGCCCGCCGCAGATCGCAATCCACCAGGCCATGACGGTCCTGGTGACCGAACCGGATGGGCAGATCAACTGGCCCAGCGACAAGGGGCTGTATTTTTTTGACACGAGGCTGATCAGCGCCTGGTCCGTTTACGCCAACGGCACGCCCTGGGAACTGCTGAATGGCGGCGCGGTCAATTTCGATGCCGCGCGGATCTTCCTGACCAACCGGGCCTTCCTGACCGAGGACGGGCCGATTCCGCGCCAGACCCTGGCGTTTGGACTGTCGCGCGTGATGGACAAGGGGCTGCACGAGGACCTGGACATCACCAATTTCGGCCAGAAGCCGGTGCGCTTCAACCTGGAGATCGCGCTCCGCTCCGACTTCGCCGATGTGTTCGACGTCAAGGCGAAGCGGGACATCCGTCGCGGCCATATCAACTCCGACTGGTCGGAGGCGCGGCAGACGCTGCGCACCACATATCGCAACGGGGATTTTTCCCGCTCCGTCGCGGTTTCGGTGGGGATGAGCGACTCGCGCGCGGTGTTCGCCAACGGCCGGCTGAGCTTCGAGGTGAATCTGCCCCCGGGTGGCGAATGGCATTGCTGCCTGCTGTATGAGTTCGCCGATGGGGACAAGCGCTACCACGCCCCCAATGACTGCGCGAAGCATGCCGAATCCTCCTCGCAGGCGAAAGCGCATCGCGACTGGCGGGAGACGGTGCTGAAGTTGCGCACCAGCAACGAGGAGTTCTACCGCTTTTTTCACCAGGCGATCGACGACATGGCGGCGTTGCGGCTGCCGATCGAGGGCACCGATCATATGGTGTTCCTGCCGGCCGCCGGGCTGCCATGGTTCATGGCCCCGTTCGGCCGCGACAGCCTGATCGTTTCGATACAGAACATCCTGGTCTATCCGGAATTCGCCCGCGGATCGCTGGATGTGCTGGGCCGTTGGCAGTCCAAGGAGCGGGATGATTTCCGCGACGCCGAACCGGGCAAGATCATGCACGAGCTTCGGTATGGGGAGCTCGCGCATTTCCGGCTGATTCCGCATACGCCGTATTACGGTACCGCCGATGCGACGCCGCTGTATCTGATTACCCTGCACAACGCCTGGCGCGCGACCGGGGACCATGCGCTGCTGGAGCGGTTTCTTCCCAACGCGGAAGCGGCGCTGGACTGGATCGACAACTACGGCGATCGTGACGGCGACCTGCTGCAGGAATACCAGACCCGCTCCCCCGTCGGGTACGAAAACGTGGCGTGGAAAGATGCCGGCGATTCCATGGTTTACACCGATGGGACGCCGGTGCGCGGGCCCAAGGCGTTGTGCGAACTGCAAGGCTACGTCTACGACGCCTGGGTGCGGATGGCCGAGGTGTTCGATGCGCTGGGCACACCGGACCGGGCCACAGCGCTGCGCGCGAAGGCCGCGGCATTGTTCCAGAAGTTCAATGAAACCTTCTGGGACGAGGAGACCGGCTTTTATGCGTACATGCTGGACGGCGAAAAGCGGAGGGTGATGACGGTTGCCTCCAACCCCGGCCACCTGCTGTGGTCCGGCATCGTTCCGCCGGACCGCGCCGCACGGGTTGTCGCTCGGCTGATGGCGCCGGACATGAATTCGGGCTGGGGCATTCGCACGCTGTCCAGCCAGCATCCCGCGTATAATCCGTATTCCTACCAGAATGGTTCGGTCTGGCCGCACGACAACAGCCTGATCGCACTTGGTTTCAAACGATATGGTTTCAGCACCGAGGCCGGACATATCGCGCGCGACATCAGCGGGGCGGCCAGCCATTTCATGCTCAATCAATTGCCGGAACTTTACGCGGGCGTCACGCGTAACGGTGCCAACTTCCCGGTGCAGTACCTGGGCGCCAACGTGCCGCAGGCGTGGGCGGCGGGGTCCTGTTTTGCGTTGGTGCAGGCGATGCTGGGCATTCAGCCGGATGCGCCGAACGACAGGCTGTATGTCGATCCCGACCTGCCGGACTGGCTGCCGGACGTTACATTGCTGGATCTACGTCTTGGCCGCCGGCATCTGGATATTCGCTTCCGCCGGGAGGGCGGCAAAACCGTCTGGGAGGTGCTGCGCGGCGATGCCAAGGTGGTCGCCTATCGCGGTTCCGTCGCAGCGCGGGAGGCAATGAGCGCGGTCTGATCAGGATCGGAGGCCCTTACCAAAAGCGGCGGACGCCATACGCGTCGAAGTGCTGTTGGTTTGACACCAGGACCATGCCATCCAGCATGGCCTGGACAATCAGCATCCGATCGAACGGGTCCTTATGCGGACCCGGCAACGCGCCGGCCGCCTGCCCGTGTGCGAAGCTGATCGGCAAGCCGACGAAGCCCTGATCCGCGAGAACGCCCGCCAGGTTCGCAACAATTGCCGCGGCGCCAGGCAGCTTGCCGATCCGGACCTTTGTCGCAATCTCCCACGCCGAAGCCGCGCTGAGGAAGACAGCGTTGTTCGTATCCGCGATCGCGGTCCGCGCCGGCATGGACAGCGCGGCGTCTCCGGCGATCCACCAAAGGAACGCATGGGTGTCGAGCAGCAGATCCAAATCCCTACTGATCCCATGCGGCGCGTTCATCGTCCGGCAAAGGCTCGAAGAACGCCGGACCGACCGAAACGACGCCACGCAATGCGCCAAACCGGCGCTTTGGCAAGGCCGGCTGATACGGCACGAGCTTGGCGATGGGTTGCTTGCCGCGCGCCAGCACGATCTCCTCACCCGCCTCCACCCGCGCGAGGAGCTGGGAGAGCGTTGTCTTGGCGGTATGGATGGTCACGGTTTCCATGCAGGTTCTCCTAGCTAACGCTAGTTAGCTAATTTCTATCGCGAGTCAATCTCCCGCCCGACACCCTCCAAGCGGGCCTCCACCGGTTTCCCCTCGGCGCGATCCTCCGCTATGGTTCGCCACCGGAGGGACCGTCATGAAGATTACCAGTTACGAAGCCACGACCCTGCGCATTCCGGAGGACGATCCGCTGGCAAACATGCCGGAGGAAGCCGGCCGCACGCGCCCCGTCGTCATTCTGCGCCTGCGCACCGACAGCGGGATCGAGGGCATCGGCCTGACCTTCTACGGCGGCAAAATGACCGGCAGCCTGCGCGTCGCGGTCGAGGAACTCGCCGCCCTGACGGTGGGCGAGGACCCGCTGCGCATCGAGAAGATCGTTGCCAAGTTGCAAAACGGCACCGGCGATTCCTGTGGGCCGGGCGGTATTTTCACGCTGGCACTGTCGGCGATCGATATCGCGCTGTGGGACATCAAGGGCAAGGCGCTCGAACAGCCGCTGTGGAAGCTGCTGGGCGGTCATCGTGACCGGGTTCCGACCTACGCCTCCGGATCGTTGCGGCGCGGGCTGAGCGACAGCCAGGCGCAGCGGGCCGCGCAGATCCTGCTGCAAAAGGGCTTCAAGGAAATGAAGACCCAGATGGCGCTGCCGGGCAACCCGACGCCGGCCGATGAAGTGCGCCGCGTTCGCGTGGTGCGCGAGGCGATCGGGCCGGACATCAAGCTGATGTGCGACATCAACCAGCGCTGGCGCCCCGAACAGGCAATCGATATCGGCAGCCGGATCGAGGATGTCGGACTGTTCTGGCTGGAAGATGTCACGACCGCGGACGACTATGCCGGTCTCGCCCGTGTCACCGCGGCGCTGAAAACCCCGATCGCGGGCGGTGAGTATGTCTGGGGCATCGTGCCGTTCCGCCACATGATCGAGGCGCGGTCGGTCGATATCATAATGATCGACATTTGCCGGGCCGGCGGCGTGACGCCATGGATGAAGATCGCCGGCATGGCGGAAGCGTTCAACCTGCCGGTCGTCAGCCACGTGATGCCGGAGATGCTGGTGCATCTGGTGGCTGCCTGCCCCAACGGCCTGACCGTCGAGTACATGCCATGGATGCTGTGCCTGTATGAAGAGACGCCGGCGATCGAGAACGGCATGCTGGTGCTGCCGGAAAAGCCCGGGCTCGGCCTGAAGTTCGACGAGAAGGCGGTGGCGGCGTTCAAGGTCTGACGGCGAACCGACCAGGCAGCGGGATGGCCGCCACAGGGGCGGTTATCCCGCGGCCAGGATTTGCTCGATCCGGCGCGCCTGGTCGAGCGCGGTGAACAAATAGGTTGGCGTCGCGGCGTAGCGGCCGCGGGGCGTATAGCCCAAATTCCAAAGGGTCGCGGCCACGGACCGGAACGCGTCCGGGTCGCCGGCCTCGACAACGATATCCGGCGACCAATCGCCGATCATCCGGGAGGCGCCGCGCAGCACCGCGTTCTCGGCGCCCTCCACATCGACCTTCAGGAGGCCGATCGGTCCTTGCAGATTCAGGCTGTCCAGGGTTCGGACCCGGACGTCCCCGCCGCCGAACACGATACGGGTCACGCCGAGGTTCTCCGCCGGACCGGGATGCACGGATCCCATGCCGTCGTCCTCCCCCACGGCACAGCCTGCCGGGATCACCTGGCCATCCAGGTCGTTGGCGGCGATATTCATCTGCAGCAGTTCGAAATTCGGCGGATAGGGTTCAAACGCGTAGACCGGGGCCTGCAGCACCGCCCCGAAGAACACCGCGTGATTGCCGATATTGGCACCCACATCGACAACCGCCGTGCCGGGCAGATAGATCTCCCGGCATTTCATCAGCACGTCCAGTTCGTAGAACGTGCGGTTGCCGCGGATGAGCCG
>DATARX010000294.1:0-3483 GCA_036263955.1 Rhodopila sp. | reverse complement strand
TGGATCTGCTTGGTCGCCTCGATCGAGGTGTTCAGCGCGATATACGGATAGCGCTGCTGCGCGGTCCAGATCACGGTTTCCTTCGACAGCACGCCCGGTATCCACACCCGCGGATACGGCTTCTGCATCGGGATCGCCCACGGGTTCACCACCCGCTGCTGGTAATGCGTCCCCTCCCAGCGGAACGGCCCAGTCGTGGTCCAGGTTTTTTGCACCAGGTCGTGTGCCTCGATGAATCGTTCGCGGTTGAACGCCGGATTGACGCCGTTGGCCAGTTGCTCCTGCCCGCCGCCGCGCACGAACCCCGAAACCAGCCGGCCCTTGGAGATCATGTCGATCATCGCCAGCTCTTCCGAAAGCTGCACCGGGTTTTCCGTCAGCGGCAACGGATTGCCCAAAATAACGATTTTGACGCGCTTCGTCACCGCGGCCAGGATCGAGGCGAACATGTTGGTGCGCGCCTGCATGCAGAACGGCGCATTGTGATGCTCGTTCAGCATGATACCATCGGCGCCGCATTCCTCGGCCAGGATATATTCTTCCAGGTACTCGTTATACAGCCGGCTGCCCTCATTCGGATCGAAGTATTTGTTGGAGAATGTCAGCGCCGTCGCGCCGTAGTCCAACCCGGCCTCGGCATCGTAGGCGGCCATCGGCTGTTCGGTGAAATACATCATATGCATGACCAAAAACCTCCTTCAGGCGCGTGACAAAAAGTCGATCGCCAGCTTGCTCAGGGCATCGGGCTTTTCCATCTCGACGAAATGCCCGCAGTCCGGCACCGTCGTCATCGTCGCGCCCGGCAGCGCCCTGGCGTAGGCCTGCCCTGCGCTGAGCGGAACGATCCGGTCATCGTCGCCCCACACGATCAGCGTCGGGGACCGGACGCCGCCCAGCAGATGCGGCAGGGTCTGAGAGTACATGTATGGTTTCCACGCGGTCCGGAAACTCATTTCGCGCGCGATATCCCAGGCCTCCAGTTGGTCGGTGGTGACATCACCATAGATCGCGGCGAAGGCTGCCTGGTCATGGAATCCGGCGCGCGGATAATCGATATACGAAACGATCGCCTGATCGGCGATATCGCCGTCCGGCGGCTTGATTCCCATTGCCCCGACCAGGAGCAAATTCCTGAACGCCGTCGGCGCCTGGCTCGCCATTTCCGCCGCGATCCAGCCGCCGAAGCCCAGCCCGACCAGCGACACGCCCGTCACGTCCAGGTCCGCCAGCAGCCAGGCATAGATCGCGGCGATATCCCGCGGATGGCGCATCCATTGCGGTCGTTCCGACTTGCCCCAACCGGGATGGTGCGGGATGACAACATCGAATTTTGCCGCCAGCGCATCGTAGAATGACAGCCGGTCCACGGTGCCTATATCGTGATGCAGCACCAGCACCGTCGGGCCGCTGCCGCCCCGAACGACGTGGAGCTTGATGCCGGCGATCTCCCGTACCGCCTCGGTCCACACGACGCTCATGCCTCGGTTTCCTCTTTTTTATGGCTCTCGGGCGTCAGGATACCCACCGGTAGCGCGATCTGTCCAATGCGCCGGACCAGCGGGACGCCTTGACAAACGCTTTCGCCCAGTGACGTAGAGGTGATGGGGATCGTCCGCGCCACGACCCATTTGTTGCCGAATAACCCGCGGGAAAGCTTACACCCACGTCATGCTGGCCAGTTCGATCTCGTCCCTGCTGGCCCTGGCTGGCCACTCCGCCTGGTTTCAAGCTGCTGCCATCATCCTCGGCACCTTCATCCTGGAGGATGCCGCGACCGTTGCGGCGGCGATGCAGGTGGAAGATGGATCGCTGCCGCTGTGGCTGGCGCTGATATCCCTGTACGCCGGCATCGTGCTGGGTGACCTCGGGCTGTACGGCCTTGGCCGGCTGTCCGCGCATATTCCGTTCGTCGCCCGGCATCTGCCGCCGCACCGGCAGGAGACCATCCGAGCGTGGATTTCCGGCCGTATTTTCAAGGTGGTGCTGGTCAGCCGGTTCCTGCCGGGGTTGCGCCTGCCGACCTACACCACCTGTGGTTTCGTTGGTGCCGATCTGCGCCAGTTCACCTTGGCGGCCATCGTCGCGACCGGCGCGTGGACCAGCCTGTTGTTTTTGACCTCGTTGCGGGTGGGACATTTCCTGATGGATCATTTGGGCGCCTGGCGCTGGGCTGGGGCCGCCGGCTTCGCCATTTTCATCATCGGGGCAGGCCGAGCGGCGGCGGCGGGCATGCAGGGGGCGCGCCGGTGAGGCTGGACGGTGTTGTCTCCACGCCTCAGGCGGTTGAAAAACCCGGCCACCCGCTGTCGTTTTTTGAGTTCTGGCCGGGCTGGCTGTTCTACACGCCGGTGGTCATCCACTGGCTTTTGCTGGGGCTGCGGCACCGCGATTTCAGCCTGCCCACGGCCGCCAACCCGCTGATCACCACCGGCGGGCTGTGCGGCGAATCGAAGCTCTCGATCCTGGACCAGATCCGGCCCGAGGCGCGGGCGCTGGTGGCCCAAGCGGTCGGTGTCGTGGCCCGTCCCGACGGCGCGGCGGACGCCGAGGCGACCATGCTGGCGTCCGGGCTGGCCTATCCTGTCGTGGTCAAGCCGGATATCGGCTGCAACGGCACCGGCGTGCGGCTGGTGCGGGATCGTGCGGGCCTGGCGCGCTATCTGGCGGGGTTTCCGCGCGGCGAAACCTTGTTGCTGCAACATTACGTGGAAGCACCAAACGAAGCCGGCATCTTCTATGTCCGGCATCCGGACGAAGCGGCGGGCCGGATCACCTCGGTGACGATCAAGGAGCCGCCGGTGGTGGTGGGGGACGGGCGGTCGAGCTTGCGGGCGCTGATCCTGGCGGACGAACGCGCCAGGCTGGTACCGCATCTGTATCTGGAACGATTGAAGGACAGGTTGGATAATGTTCCGGCGCAGGGTGAAACCGTGCAACTGGTGTTTGTCGGCAATCATTGCAAGGGGTCCATCTTTCGCGACGGCAACGATCTTGTGACCCCGGCGCTGACCGCTTCGATCGAGCGGCTGGCGCGCGCGATTCCGGAGTTTCACTTCGGGCGGATCGACGTGCGGTTCGACTCGATCGCCTCGCTGCGCCTGGGGGGCGGGTTCCAGGTGATCGAGATCAACGGCACGGGTTCGGAGGCGACGCATATCTGGGATCCGCGGACCAAGTTGCTGGACGCCTGGCGGACGCAGTTCTTTCATTACGGCGCGGCGTTCCGGATCGGGGCGGCGAACCGGCGGCGCGGGTTTGCTTCATCCGGCGTTCGCGCGATGTATCGGGACTGGATGAACCAGCGGCGGCTGATGGCGATCTATCCGTTGAACGACTGAGACGTTTGAACGACTGGGACGTTTGAACGGGTGGGACGTTTGGACGACTGAGACGTTTGAACAGCTGGGACGTTTGAACGGGTGGGACGGTCGGGGGGGGGCGCTTGGAAGCAGTTGAGCTCGAGGAACTGGAACGGGCGGCGGC